>JBLHGU010000053.1:0-27240 GCA_047615875.1 Parasphingorhabdus sp. | reverse complement strand
CTATACCAGAAAGCGGTCTACAACCTGTTGTTGCAATGTAGCTGGGAGACTTTAAGGCAGTTTAGTTTAACGGACAAGAAGCTGAATGGAACACCCGGTGTGATTGCAGTCTTGCATACCCACACAAGAGCGCTTGACTACCACCCGCATAGCCACATGATCATGCCAGATGCCGCTATCGATAAAGCGAATGGGCTGTGGCGAAAAAAAGGGGCTAAATACCTATTTAACCAGGATGCACTCGCGAAGGTCTTTCGCGCTAAAATGCTGGCAGGTCTAGTGAAACTCGGTCTAGAGTTGCCTCAGAAATATCCGCGGGAATGGGTCGCTCATTGCAAAGCGGTCGGTTCAGGTGATAAGGCGATTATCTATTTAGGCCGGTATTTATATCGCGGCGTTATTCAAGAAAAAGATATTTTGTCTTGCGAGAATGGAAAAGTGGTTTTTCGTTATATCGATAGTGATAGCGGTAAAACCAGAAAAAGAGAAGTCTCTGCGGTTAAGTTTTTGTGGCTGGTGTTACGGCATGTTTTACCGCGAGGATTTCGTCGAGCGAGGAACTATGGGTTCTTGCACCCGAACAGTAAAACGTTGATCAAGTTGATCCAATTGCTTTTGAAGTTCGATCCTAAACAGTGGTTACCGAAACAAAAACCAAGGGCTCAGGTACGCTATGAGTGTTGTGGTGGTCTGATGACGATTATCGCGACTCGGATTAAGACGATTGTGAAACCCATCGACCCAATACCGATACAGGCTGTTTTGGCGTTTTGATTATGTAATCTTTAATGCACCTCGGCTAAATTTAAAAGTAGTTTTTATGGCTGAGGCTCAGTCTGGTTTGGAATAAGGCAATATCCTGACAAATGTCGTCAGAAATAAGACTCGCTTCATTATTGGATACTGCCAAAGGCATGTAATTAGAATAATAAGCGCCTGAACACTGTATTCAGGCTGATCGATCAAAAGCTATTTTCAATGGCTAAAACTACCATCTCCTAATGGCTCGGGCTCGTCCAACAAACGGTTCAGATTGTGGATTCCTGCGCTTCGCTGGAATCACAATCTAACCTTATTCGTTAGGCTGGTTATTCAGGATAAACCCAATCTATGATTTTTAAACGATACAATTCTAATCGATCAAGGGTATTATCTAGATCTTCTATATCACTCAGGAGATTTTTAGGAAGCAACTCCTCCTCAGATTCTTCGCGTTCACCTTTACTAGCACGTAATTTTGAGTTTGACGAATTAACCCAGACTCACCATGCTCAGTTATCCAATTGTAGTAAAGTGAATGAACAATTTCATTTCTTCTAACTCCTAGCTTTAGGAGGTCTGTTACTAATTTGTGAAAGCTAGTATTCTCCTCTTTGAAATTTCCAACTCTCACTGATGTAAATATTTGAAAAAGAACATCGGCCGTTTTGAGTCTAGCTGAGTTATCCAGCTCATTCATAAGTATTGAAACCATCTCGTCGTCTTTTGCCTGAACTAGCCCAGCAAGGAGATTATTTCTTTAACGCAATCCTCCAAATATTGAAACGTAACAACAAACTTACCGAGTAGGTGATATGGATCTGAATCAGTCATTTTTAAAGCCTAACAGTTAGTAGACGGAATAAGTCCGTGTCGAAACACGGATATTTTCCATGTATTCCACAAGCCTGTTCTTCTTTGATTACTCATATCTACTCCCTAAGTCCGTAATTAACTAAATAATCCAATACATTACATACTCTACTAGTTCGTGGATTTATTCTAATCCGTGTAAAAACATGGAAAAAGTGAATATTTCACAGAATTCAACCTGCAAGTAAAGGTAATCTCGCTCCTTTTCATGGAAGACAGAATATGAAGTAAGAAAATACTCGACTTATCGATCAACTAAAAAGCTCTATTCGCCTTAAGAACTATAGCATACGCACAGAGCAGGCCTATGTTGGCTGGACCGTCAGGTATATACGTTTTCACAAGTACCGTCACCCTATGGAAATGAATTCGCTGCATGTAGAACAGTTTCTTTCTGATTTAGCACTACGAAAGAATGTAGCCGCCTCTACACAGAATCAGGTTTTAAATGCATTGGTTTTCTTGTACCGATATATTCTAAAACGCCCATTAGATGACCAGATTAGTGCTGTTCGAGCTAAAAAACCTACTAGACTGCCAACAGTTTTTACCCAAGAGGAGGTTCGATCTGTTCTTGCTAATCTTAGTGGTCAGAATTGGTTGGCTGCCTGCTTGCTGTATGGTTCCGGCTTACGTTTAATGGAGGATATAAGACTGAGAGTTAAGGATCTAGATTTCCACCATCGCGCAGTGATAGTCAGAAGCGGAAAAGGCAATAAAGACCGAGTTGTTACATTGCCTGATGAACTGATTACTATCCTTAAAACCCATCTTGGCTGGGTTAAAACGCTTCATCAAAAAGATCTGAACGAAGGCTACGGTGCGGTCTACTTGCCCAATGCTCTGGACAGAAAGTACCCAGGCGCCCCAAAAGAATGGGGCTGGCAATGCGTTTTTCCATCTAGCCGAATCAGCAAAGACCCGAGAACAGATATTCACTGCAGACATCACCTTGATGAATCTTCATTGCAAAAGGCGGTAAAACTTGCCATAAGAAAGGCGAACATTATTAAGCCTGCGAGCTGTCACACCTTCAGACATTCGTTCGCCACACATCTTTTGGAACGGGGCATGGATATCCGCACGGTACAGGAACAACTCGGCCATAAAGATTTGCGTACCACGCAGTTGTACACCCACATCATTGAAAGAGGTGGTCTGGCCGTTAGAAGTCCATTGTCAGATATACTGGGATCTCAAGCGCCCCTACCAACCTGATTTGGCGCAACAATCTTCAAGAGTTTAACAATGAGTCAGTATCCACGCATCCTTCACCACGGAGCCGTAAATGGCGTTACCGGTTCCTGCCACGAACTTTGTATAGATTCCAACAATAGTGCGCTGGTTGACTGCGGCATGTTTCAGGGTGCGGAAACCTCAGCAGGTGGTGCCGGCGAAAACAGGCTGGAAATTGATTTCCCGATCACACAGGTTAGAGCTCTGCTCGCTACTCATGTTCATATTGATCACGTTGGGCGTATTCCCTACTTACTAGATGCTGGTTTTAAGGGGCCTATCTACTGTTCAGAGCCATCGGCTATGTTATTGCCGCTGGTACTGGAAGATGCCTTTCAGATTGGGGTAACTCGTGAGCCACGATTGGTGAAGAAATTTCTGAGTCGCCTAAGGCGTCAGATTGTTGCCGTACCCTATAACAAATGGGTCTCTGTAGATACCACTGGAAGTTCTACCCTTGATGTGCGTTACCAGAAAGCGGGGCATATATTGGGGTCGGCTTATGTCGAAGCTCGTGTGAGAAATGCTGGGCAATCACACATAACAGTATTTTCTGGCGACCTCGGTGCACCACATGCGCCGCTACTTCCAGCGCCCAAGTCTCCTCATGGCGCAGATACCGTCGTAATTGAAAGCACCTATGGTGACCGGCTACATGAATCACGTAAGGAACGGCGAGATAAACTTCAAGCCGCATTAGAGCACGCCTTTCAGGACAATGGCGTTGTAATGATCCCGGCCTTTAGTATTGGCAGAACACAGGAATTACTCTACGAGCTTGAAGGGATTATTCATAAGCTAAAGAATCAAACTGTCGCCAGAAAACTAAAGTGGAAAAATCTACCCATTATTGTAGATTCACCACTGGCTTCTCGCTTCACTTCTGTTTACAGAAAACTTAAACCATTCTGGAACGATGAAGCACGTAGCCTTATACGCGCCGGTCGGCATCCACTATCCTTTAAACAACTGATTACCATCAACAGTCATGCCGACCACCTAAGCCTGGTTCATCGATTATCTAAAACCAACGAGCCCTGCGTGGTTATCGCAGCTAGTGGCATGTGTAGTGGTGGGCGTATTGTGAACTATCTGGAAGCTTTAATTGAAGAACCGCGTAACGATATTGTATTTGTCGGTTATCAGGCGAAAGGCTCACCAGGTCGGGACATTCAACGTTACGGCTCTCGCAATGGCCATGTGAATTTACATGGCAAGAAGTACACCATTAACTCACAGGTCACAACACTGGGTGGTTACTCCGCCCATGCTGATCAGGCTGACTTGATTCGGTTTGTTACACGTATTAAGCGAAAACCATCACAGGTTCGTATTGTGCATGGTGATGATAAGGCTAAGCTGGTGCTACAAGGCAAGTTACAGGCGTTGATGAAAGACTTTGGCACAGAGGTGGTTATTCCAGATCAATAATCAGGAGAAGGACTGAATTAGTTGCATTTATTTCAATTATATTTCGGCCAGTTCGGTTATTTCACGCTTAAATGGTAAGGCATCACCAATATCCGGCTCATCCAACTCTCTTGCATATCGATGACCAGCATAAGTGGCCCAGGCAATCGGCGCTGGAGCTTCTGCGTCACCAAAAACCTTGATACTTTTTATTCCGGCAGCCGACCATTCATCTTCACGCTGGCTAAGCTCTTGCCAGATCTGATCATTCTGCATTCGTGAGGTAACTAGCACTACTGCATCAATACTTAGAGAGCTTGTGTTGCCAGTATAAACACAGTCCAGGGTAGCAGCACCGTTGGCTATGGCAGCCAGGCCCTTGTTCAATACAATATCTATGCCCTGATTAACGAGTCGGGCGTGTATAAAACCTTGGTCAAGCGTATTACGTGACCAATCAGAAACATAGGCAGAAGTTGTTACCAACGTCACGCAGTCTGCGCTTTGCATAGACAACTCAGCTATTACACCACCCATATAATAATGGTCATCGTCAAACACTAATACCCGACCAGTTGGCTTACTACCCGCCATCAAGTCGTCAGGTGTATAAACTTTAACTGAATCATCCAATGGCATGGGAACTACATGTTGTCGCGATACACCATCTGTTCGCCAATGAGAACCTGTTGCCAATGCAACATGCTCGAAGCCAAACTCCAGAATATCAGCCGCACCAAGTTTGCTATCGAAATAGATATCTACATTGGCCATCTGACTAATTTGATAGGCACGGTAGTCACGCACCCTGCCCCAGGCTGATAAGCCAGGTAGCAAACATTCTTTAGCAACCCGGCCACCGAGTTCCTTGCTGGCTTCCGCTAGTGCGACTTGATAGCCACGCTTGCCCAATGCTCTGGCTGCCTCAAGACCAGCCGGACCAGCACCAACAATTAACACTGACTCGCTAGTACCCTTGGCCTGCATATTCTCCGGGTGCCAGCCTTTGCGCCACTCTTCCATGAACGTAGGGTTCTGCGTGCAGCGAGAGAGCGACATGGTCATATCGCCAGAAACACAGATATTGCAGCCAATGCATTCTCTTATGTCTTCTACACGGCCTTCCTTAATCTTATTGGGTAGAAAGGGGTCGGCAATGGATGGTCGCGCACAGCCAATAAAATCCAGTACGCCATCCTTAATCTGCTTAGCCATTACGTCGGGTGAGGTAAATCGACCGACGCCTACAATTGGCTTTGTGGTCAATGCCTTAATGCCGGCAACCAAATCTTGTTGAGCCGCCTCTTCTTTAAATCGTGATGTACCGGAGCAGTCTTCCCAGGCACCATGGGCTAAGTCCCATAAATCGGGAACTTCTGAATGCATCTCAATAAAGTCCCGCACTTCGCTGTTAGCAAAACCATGTTCGCCAATCAATTCATCAAGGGCAATTCGAACCGTTATCGCCATGCTGTCGCCAACCGCATCCTTGCCTTCTTCAATTAACTCACGAAATAAACGCGATCTATTTTCCAGACTGCCGCCGTATTCATCTGTCCGGTGATTGGTAGCAGTAGACAAAAAATGCTGGATCACGCCAAACCCATGGGCACCATACAAGCAGATCAAATCATAGCCTGCAGTTTTGGCACGCTTAAATGCGTTGCGATGCCAGCGACGCAAATCCTTTATATCTTTGCGGGTCATGGCGCGGGCCTGAACCGGATCATTGGTAAAGGTACGGATAGGTAACGCGGTTGCCGCCATGGGCACTTCTCGACTATAGAAGTTGGGACCATTAATGCCTGAGTAGGCTAATTCGATACCGGCCAGTGCAGGCCCACTCTTAATGGCCTCGGCCATACGCGCGAGGGCAGGTATATCCTGGTCTTCCCACAGTCGCAATTCTATGTAGGGGGTTATTTCACCACTATGATGTAGTTCGACCTGCTCTGTAAATATGACTCCCCAGCCACCTTCGGACTTTATACGGCGCATCTCGGCAACAGCCGTGGGATCTCGATAACCACCACCATTACAGTGGGGCACCTGATAAAAACGATTGGGAGCCGTTACAGGGCCAATAGCCAATGGTTCAAACAATACGTCATGGCGTGGGTTACGGCTCATTGCTGTTATCCGAAAAGGTTTTCAGGAGTTTAGTGATGTCAGGCGCCCTGATAGGCGTCCAGTACATTAACGGTGTTTACACCGATTTCCGAAACGGCATAGCCACCTTCCATCACAAATAGCGTAGGCAGTTTTAGCTTGCCAATACGATCCCCATAAGTCAGGAAGTCATCGCTCTTTAGTTTAAAGAAGCTAATGGGGTCGTCTTCGAATGTATCCACACCCAAAGAAACGACCAATGCATCGGGTGCATAAGCGTCGATTTTTTCACAGGCATCATCGAGAGCGGCACCCCACACACTATAGGGTGTGCCGGGGGCCATAGGATAGTTCACGTTAAAACCTTCGCCCTTACCTGTGCCGTTTTCATCAGCGTAACCAAGAAAGTTGGGAAAGGCATCTTCAGGTCTACCATGTAATGACACGAACAGTACATCTTCACGGTCGTAGAAAATATCCTGGCTGCCATTGCCATGGTGGAAGTCCACATCCAGCAAGGCCACTCGTTTCGCACCATCATCTATAAAGGATTGAACCGCGATAGCGGCGTTGTTCAGAAAACAATAGCCACCATATAAATCTTTGCCTGCATGGTGACCTGGCGGGCGACACAGTGCGAAGGCATTGCCATGTTCTGCAACCAGTTTCTGCGCACTGATGGCGCAGGCGGCGCTATCTTTCACCGCAGCCCACGTGCCAGACATTATGGCGGTCTCTATGGCCATACAGTAATAACCGAGTTTGGCATCAATATGCCTTGGTAAACGTTGTTGCATACGTCGTGCGGGGACAACTGTGGGTAATGCGTCACCGGCAAATCCTTCCGCGGCCCATTCGGCCCAGGCGGTTTCGAGAAATTCTACAAAATCAGGGCTATGCACGCGTTGTATCAAAGCCATATCTGCTTCAGCGGGTTCGAAATATTCGCTGTAGCCACGTTGTTTGAGCTGCTCCATAACGTAATCCCAACGCTCGGGGCACTCGAAAGGCCGAACCAACTCACCACCATATAGTTCGCCCTTAGGGAAATGTTGTCGATGGGTTTCAGTTCGAATCACTTTCATGTCGTTAATCTCGTCAGGCTATGAAATTTTCTATTTGTTCGTTGTTTTTATATTTTTTGCGGAGTTAAGTAGTGCAAAGAGAAAGGGCAGGCTTTAAGCCTACCCTTAATTTCATTTACAAATTACTGAAGTAACTTGGTCCAGATTTTATCGAGGGCCTTAACAAACTTCGGACCACAGGTTTCGCTTACGCGAACTTCAACATCAGCCGGTGGGTTATTCTCAGGCGCACCTGCAAGTGCCGCATCAAGAAACTCGCTTGAAGACGGAATCGCATTGGCATAACGGGCAAAGTTAGACACCTTAGCCATATTCTCTCCATCCATTAGCCAGTTCATGAAAATCTCAGCATTTTCTTTATTTCTGGCTCCCTTGGGAATTACCAGGCTGTCAAACCAACCAACCACACCTTCTTTTGGATAGCAATACTGAATCGGGGTACCTTCTTCACGGGCCCGCATCGCATCACCATTCCACGCATTGGTAGTGGTTACAGTCTTGGTGGCCATACGATCTATCATGCCTTCAGAACTGTAAACCTTAGCGCATTTGTTTTGCTTGATGAGCAAAGCCTGAATCGCTTTAAGACTATCGGAATCATCCTGACAGTATTCCTGTCCAAGATAAAGCTGAGCCATTGAAGCAACTTCCTCCGGAGTTTTAAATACACTCAGGTTACCGCAAGCATCACCTTCCGGCTCGAAGAAATATTTGAGCGACTCACAACTTGTGCCTTCTGCATCGGTACGAATAGCAAAGGACGTCGTACCGAACTGATAGGGGCTGGAGTACATCTGATCAGGATCCCAGGCAGGACCTTGCCATTTGGGGTCAACATTTTTGTAATTTGGCATCGACTTAACGTCTACCTTCTCCAACAGATCTTCAGAAATCATGATGGATACAAAGTTGGAGCTAGGTACGGCCAGGTCATAGCCTGTGGCGCCGGACTTCAACTTAGCCAATAAGGTTTCGTTGGAATCATAGGTATCCATCGTAACTTTAATACCCGTATCTGCCTCAAACTTTTCAAGCAAATCATCTGGCGTATAGTCTGTCCAATTATAAAAATACAGGTCACCAGCTGCCTGTGCTGACATGCTGCCAGCCAGCAGTGCCGCGCCTGCCACAGTGCAAATAAGTTTCTTTTGCATAAGTTTCTCCTCTCGGTTTGTAGTATGTAGTGATCGTTACACCGATTCTTCAGCCTTTTTACTAAAGAACCAGTAAACGGTTATAAACAGAACAGATAGCGACAGCATTACCGTGGAGATTACATTGACCTCCGGCGTTATACCCTGGCGAATCATTCCGTAAATATATAGCGGTAGTGTCGTTGAACCGGCACCCGCCACCATCAATGTAATTATGAAATCATCGATGGATATAATAAATGACAACATGGCGCCTGCAACAACACCAGGCATCAATAAAGGCAACGTAACATAGCGGAAGGTTTGCCAGTCATTTGCATACAGATCGCTTGCAGCTTGCTCAAAAGTGTCATCCATACCTTGCAAGCGAGCCCGAATAGGCAGGAATGCAAAGGGAATACAAAACACTGTATGAGCAAGAATAATACTGGTTAAGCCTAATTGAAAACCAATTACCGCGAAAAAACTTAAGGTGGCTACAGCGGTAGCAATCTCTGGCACAACCAATGGCAAAGTAATAATACCCGTGGCTACAGCCTGACCTTTGAAAGAACGTCCACGGGATAAAGCCAATGCAGCAAGCGTAGCAATGGCGGTGGCAAATATTGTCGCTATAACCGCCACGATTAAACTGTTAAGAGCGGCCGATTGAATACCGTCGTTAGAAAATGCTTTCACATACCAATCAAAGCTAAATCCTTTCCAAATCTGCGCCCGCCTGCTGACATTAAATGAATACACCACTAACACGACCATAGGTGCATAGAGATAAACAAAGAATAACAGCGACCACAGGCTAAGACCTGGATAATCACCAACCTCAAGAACTTTACGCTTAGCCATTATTCTTCACCCGCTTCTGCACGCCGCCTGGCTGCCACTTTGGCCTGATACATCAACATGGCCATTACCAATACCAACAAACAAATAGCAACTGCCGACCCGAAGGGCCAATTACGGGCGGATGCAAATTGCACCTGAATTAACGAGCCCAGCATTAGTTTTCTGCCACCACCCAATAAGTCTGGCGCAATAAACGCACCCAGACTGGGTACCAACACCAGAATACAACCGGCAATAATGCCCGGTGCTGCTAACGGCAGAATAATCTTTCTAGCGACCATAAATCGATCTGCATATAGGTCGTGTGCAGCTTCAATCAAACGGAAATCGAGTTTTTCAAGACTGGCATAAATGGGTAAAACCATCAGTGGCAAATAAGAGTAAATCAATCCGACCGCAACCGCGCCGTTGGTATACATCATGTCCAGGCTTTCATCGATGATGCCAAGAAAGGTCAAAGGTTGCTCAATCACACCATCTGTAGCCAGTATTAAGATCCAGGCATAGGTACGAACCAACAAGTTGGTCCAGAAAGGTATAGTGATTAAGTACAATAACAAACTCTGCATACGGGGAGTTTGACGAGATATATAGTAGGCAACTGGCAAACCCAGGATCAGACAACCCAGGGTAGCAAGCCCGGCGAGCAGTAATGATCTGCTAATAATATTTAAGTAAACCGGATTAAATAACAGAATTTCGTCAAAATCTCTTTCGAACAAAATCTGCACATAGGCCGCAGTTGTGAAACCTGGATCTACACCGCCATACGGATCGGCCTCCATAAAGGAGAACACCAGCAAGATGCACATCGGTACAATCATTAACAACGCGACGACTACCATAGCTGGCGAGAGTGCCAGCCAGCGCCTTACCAGGGGATTTCTGGGTAAGTCCACTGACTAATCCTGTAACATGCGCACAGCGCTTTCCGGTATATCTACTTTTACCGTTTGCCCCTGACTAAAACGGGCAACACCAGACAGCGCGTTCTGGTCTCTGACCGAAAGCTCGGCGACATCGCTAATGCGGATACTGTAACTTGTATCCGTGCCCAGGTAGATCGAGGTGGTGATCTCACCGGATGCATTGCCCTGGTCACCCAGATGAATTTTTTCAGGACGAATAGCCAGGGTTACCTTGTCGCCAGATTTTCTTTCACCCAGCGACTGCACTTTAAGCTTAAGTTCACTACTCACACGGCAAGTCGCCATCTCGTTATCGAGTGATTCAATCTCGGCCTCGAGAAAATTAGAGTCACCTATAAAATCCGCAACAAATCGATTGACCGGTCGTTCATAAATATCATGGGGCGAGCCGATTTGCTGAATCTTGCCTGCAGACATAACCGCTATACGATCACTCATGGTCAGTGCTTCTTCCTGATCATGAGTAACAAAAATAAAGGTAATGCCAGTTTCACGTTGCAGGTTTTTTAACTCCATACGCATCTGCTGACGGAGTTTTAAATCCAGTGCCGATAAAGGTTCATCCAACAACAACACCTTGGGTTGGGGGGCCAGAGCGCGGGCCAATGCTACACGCTGTTGCTGACCGCCAGACATTTGCGCTGGTTTGCGATTGATAAAATGCTCCATCTTTACCAACGCCAATGTATCTTTTACCCGGCGTTCAATGTCGGCTTCATCACGCTTTAACATGCGCAAGCCAAAACCAACGTTTTCACCCACAGTCATATGTGGGAATAAAGCGTAGTGCTGAAACACGGTATTAATAGAGCGCTTATGGGGCGGCAGGTCTTCAATTTCTTCTTCAAACAGAAAGATCTCGCCTTCTGTAGCAAGTTCAAAGCCTGCTATGAGTCGAAGCAGTGTTGTCTTACCACAGCCTGAAGGTCCCAACAGGGTAAAGAATTCGTTATCTCGAATTTCGACCGAAACGCCATCCAGAGCCCTCACAGTCTGGGCACCCTGACCGAAGTGCTTGGCAACGTCTACTCCACGTACGGCTATTTTATGATCGGAATTTTCCACACGTTCCTCTTAACCTTTCGGACACCATGTGCTGGCATCTCATATTTATGAAACAAGGATCTCCCGAACCGGCGAGACCAAGTAATTTACCATCACCTGACAGGGATGCAAAACAAACAACCGTTCTCAGCTTCAACATTTACGATCTGGCCGCCTCCATACCGGGGATGTGTTGACGATTTATATGTTTATGGCAATGCTTCTCAAAGGTTTCCAGCAGCCGTGATTTTCGCTCCTGCAACATACTGACCAACCCTATCACCATGGGTCGGTGACGCCCTTTTAAGGGTATGGAAACCAGTTCCTTGCCATCCAGAGCCAATCGGCTTTTAGGACGGACATTAGCTAATGTAAAACCATAACCGTTGGCAACCATGGTTCTAACCACTTCCTGATTGGCAGATCTGGAGTGAATTTTGGGTGTAACACCGGCCTGGTAAAACAGCGACAGGAAATATTCACGACTATAAGGCAGATCCAGCAGAATCATCGATTCGTCCGCGAGTTGCCGAATACTGAGCGAATCTGCACTACTTAATGCATGGTTCGCTGCCACCAGCACTTGTGGTTTCAGGGAGACCAGTGGTTCAAAAACAATATCTTCTGGCAACTGCAAGTCGTAACAAATAGCGATATCAATCTCTGCCCGACGCAAGCCCGACAGAATAGATTCGTGATCTCCCTCAACCAGTGAAAGTTGACTGTTGCTATGTTCTTTTGAAAACGTATGTAGCAGTTCCGGCATGATCATCGGTGCGAGGGTTACAAAACAGCCCACAGACATTGCACCATGTACTTCGTCAGATATTTCTCGTGCTACAGAATAAAGATTGTTCGCCTGGGCAAGCAGGTTTCGTGATTCACGCAACATTCTGCGCCCCGCCGCAGTCAGCGATAAACCTCGAGCATGGTGGCGCAAAAATAACTGCACATCAAATTCCCGCTCCAATTGACTGATCGCCGCCGACACAGAAGGCTGGGAGATTGGAATAGCTTTTGATGCCTGTTTCACACTACCGGTTTCCGCAGCGGCGACAAAGTATTGCAACTGCTTAAGCGTATATCGCATGACACTTTAAGCAGAATTGCTGGTGTAATAGCAATGACTAAGCCTCGTCGCCCGGCACACTATAACTCGGTGCATCAGACGGATCTAACGCACGATTAACATAATCTTCAAGTTGCGGCTGATATACCGTCCACACCTTGGACAGTTCGCCAATCGGATCACCGGCCTCGTGCCAATCAACACGCAGGTGGGCTACCGGCCAGGAGACTTGATCAACCAGAATAAGTCCCGCCGAATGCACTGGACCGGCCTCGCCACCGGCGGCTAATGCGGCACGCATTACCGTTAGCAGCCGATCGCCTAAGTACCCTTCGCTGGCAAGAAAAGCCGCCACCATCGCATCAGGTACGTGATCGCCAGATAACAAGTTACCGGCGCATACTACATTGTCAGCACGGGCAGCACCGAATACACCCAGTGCATGGCTGCCTGAATAAAATGCACTATTGCCATCGGCATCTACCGCAGTAATCTGGCGATATTCAATATGCTCTGTACTGCCACGAATAACCTCGATCGCCGCCTCGGCGCTGGCGCCTAACTCCATTAGATCCAGACACTGTTCACCAAGACTCGGGTCGGTAATGTTCTGGCTGGCAACCACACCCACGCCAGCGCGCGCAAACGCACAACGAGCAGCCACGGCCGGGGAAGAACTGGAAATAGCCAGACCAAACATACCGGTCGTGGCGCAACGTGCTGCTATTGAAAAAGTCATGCTAGTTAGTCTCCAGGTATAACGGCGGTGGCATCAATTTCTACTAACCATTCCGGTCTGGCTAAAGCCACGACAACAAGGCCGGTACAAACTGGATACACGCCCTTAATGTATTCACCCATGGTTTTATAAACTGACTCTCTATGACGAACATCAGTTATATAAACTACCAACTTGGTAACGTGCTCCATTGCGCCGCCGCATTCCTGCACTAGTTGCCGGATGTTTTGCATAACTTTATGGGTTTGTTCCACCGGATCACTTGAGGTGATATTTGTGGCAGTATCTAAATCCTGAGGACATTGGCCACGCAGGAAAACCATTTTGCCAGTGGCGACTACAGCCTGACACAAATCGTTATCGAGATTCTGCTCCGGATAGGTTTCTTTGGTATTAAATTTTCGAATACGTTGGTGGGCCATAATGATGTTCTATGTGTCAGTAGATGAGTGAAAGTAAGACCGAACCAAATCCGCAAAAGCTTTGGCTGTTTCAGAGAGTTCATGGTCCTGGTTATGAATCATCAAAACCGGATTTGGTTCAACTGTAGTGACTACGGGTCTGGTTACCAATGATCGACCATCGTAGCTCATACCACTAGCTGGCTTGGTATGGAGCAAGCCATAACCCAGTCCATGGCCAACCAATCCCCTGACCATCTCAAAGTTTGAAGATTCAAACCCAATCAGCGGATCCAGACCTTCGGCCTTAAAAATAGATAGAAAGTAATCTCGACTGGATGGTACATCGAGCAAAATCAGCGGGTAGTCCACCAACTGTTCCGGCTCAATTTGTTGTTGCTCTGCCAGGGGATGACCTTCCGCCAGTAATACATGGGGTGGCAAAGTAGTAAGTACTTCCTTGGCGAAACTGTCGTCCAGATCATAATCATAAACAAAAGCCAGCTCGACTTCCTGATTAAGCAGCGCTTCAGTCAAGCGCTCTTCGTGACCTTCGACCAGATTCAAATCCAGCCCACCCCGGGAACGCACAAACCGTTCCAGAATCTCAGGGATTATGTAGGGCCCAAAAGTTGAGTAACAGCCAATAGAAAGCTCTGCCGAATTAACCGAGGAAATACCACCTGGTGTAATGGGCTTGGCAATACCATAGGAGCGGTTGGAAAATATTAACGGCGAGCCACGTTCCGATAGATGGACATCTTCTACCTCACCCAAAAACACATGATGAGTGCCAATACGTTCACCACTGATCATACGACAACTAAAAGCCACCAGCGGATCAGCTACACGAGGCGAACCATTGCTGAAATTTACCCAGTCAGTGCAGCTAAATTTGTCGCCGTCTTCCGTTTCGATACGACTGGCAAAAGTGTCAGATATATAACTCTGGTCATCGCGTAATACATTGACACAAAAAACACCGTTCTCGACAATTGCCGTGGCGGATGCGCTTAAGTGATGCACACAAACCAATAGCGTCGGCTTCGGTGTATCAGCGGAAACTGACGTCATGGCGGATACCGTAACACCCGCACGACCAGCAGGACCGTCTGTGGTTACTACATTTACGCTACTGGCAGTATGCGACATGGCATCCAGAAAGGACTGTCGCATGATCGGATCAGGTTCTATGGCCACTATCTTCTCCTGCCCGCTACGGGTCTGTGTGGATGCTGAATTTCACTTATCAAACCATTGCCGAACCGCACTGTCTCCAGAACGTGTCTGCGCGCCGCCCATCACCTGTTCCGATAAACCGGCAGAACTCTGCACAAAATCCAAGGGACCATCCCAACCGAAGTTTCGATAAACCGCGGCAAGATGAGCAAACGGTGGCGACTGTGCAAACAACTGAAATGTTAGCCTGTGACCGGCATAGTCAGAATTCAATAAGTCACGAGCATAAGCCAATAGTTTGCGGCGGTCCTCTGCCACCCAGTTCTCGTTAATAGAGTAGTATTTTTCCAGCCACTTGCCGGCCTCTGGATGCTGAAAATTAGCGATATCCGGGGTAATACAAATTTGACCACCACAAAGCTCGCGGGCCAGGTGCATCATAGCAGGCAGGTTGGTACAGGCGTGGACCCGACCTGTGTATAGCAGTGACTGATTCGGCATCAGCAGTCCACCAGGGCTTTTTTCCGCTAATGTGATGGCAGCGGTCAGGTGAGCGTTTATGCCCTCGCGATAGGTAGCCAGCTGGGATAATTTCTCCTGCACGGCAGGCTGTTTTTCAAGACCTGTCTGACGCACATTAAACAGCGCTGCACCGATCATCATATCGGCCACCTTCAAAGTCCTTTGCACGAACGCAAATGCAGAATAACGATGTAATGTGGCACGTATAAAAGTAGCCGCCTTGGTATGGCGATAGAACAATACGTTTTCCCAGGGGATCAACACATTGTCGAATATAACCAGCGTATCTATTTCATCGAAGCGATTGGACAGCGGGTAATCTTCAATCTTGCCACGTCCGGCAAAGCCGCTACGGCAAATATACTTAAGGCCAGGCGAACCAAGGTCACAAACAAATCCGACGGCATAGTCAGAAAGCTGATCATTACCCCAATTGGCAATGGTGGGCTTGGTGAATGCCTGATTGGAATAGGCCGCGGCGGTTTCATACTTTGCACCACGCACCACAATACCTGCATCGGTTTCTTTAACCACATGCAACAGCATATCCGGATCCTGTTCCTGTGGCGGCTTGGAGCGGTCGCCTTTAGGATCAGTATTGGCAGAGACATGAAATGGATCGGTAAGAATTGCCTTACTTATATGACGCCGGATATTCTCGGAAAACTGTGGATCAACCTCATTTAGAACATCCTGGCCGTCATACAGAGACCACATTTCACCGATGGTTTCGTCGCCTACCCGCGTAATTACACCTTTAACGTCTTCAAACACTGCGTCGGTGGAGCGGCGCTTCTCCCACCAGTCTTGCTGTGTTTTCGGCAACTTCAGCCCTAAGGCAAATTTCTCTCCATCCTCTTCATAGGTCATTACATCTGCAGTTGAAGCATCGTGCTGCATATCGTAGATGCGCGCACGGATATCAACCAACGGTTTAAATTGAGGATGAATGGTTACATCTTTAACCTGCTCGCCATTGATATAAACCTCGCGGCCATCGCGTATGGATTCTTTATATTCTTCGCCGTTTCTGATCACTGTGTTGCTCCGAGGGTGGTATATAGCGTCCGGGCCGCAAAACCTATAGCCTACGCTCTTTGCATATTTTGTAAATTATAATTTTTCTTCGCATTGAGTCAGAAATACTGAATCAATGCGAATCGGCTAAACGACGCGTTTTTGTAGTACTGAATTTGCCTCAAGTGTTAGGATAAGCCTCTGCCCAAAACCTGTTGTTCGTCATGACTAAACTTAGCGTAAACCTGAATAAATTCGCCCTGATCAGAAATGCTCGAGGCACCGATTTCCCCAACGTTGAGGGCATGGCCCGGCGAACCATTGCCGCAGGCGGTCATGGTATTACCGTGCACCCGCGCCCTGATGAAAGGCATATCAAGTATGCTGATGTGCCGGTGCTGGCTGGTGTCTGTAAAGAATTTAAATCCATTGAATACAATATTGAGGGCAACCCAGAGGGCGACTTCATTGATTTGGTATTACAAAACAGGCCAGATCAATGCACTCTCGTACCTGACGACCCCAATCAACTGACTTCAGACCACGGCTGGGACATCGCCACCCATGGTGAACGACTTAAACCACTGATTGCAAAATTTCAGGATCACGGCATTCGTGTCAGTCTGTTTATGGATCCCGAGCCGGAACAAATTCGACGGGCAGCCGACACGGGTGCACAACGTATTGAACTATATACAGAGCCCTATGCGGATGCTTTCGGTACAGACTCTCAAACTGAAGTATGGGAGCAATTCGCCCTCGCAGCAGAGTGCGCAGTACAAAATGGCCTTGGGCTTAATGCAGGCCATGATCTTAATTTAGCCAACCTGAAGGAATTCTTACGCATTCCTGATATTCTAGAGGTATCTATTGGTCACGCTATTGTAGTGGAATCTTTTGACCACGGTTATGAGGAAACCCTGAGACGCTATCTTGAACTTGTTTAGCCTGTACGATGAGCTTGTCTGTCTCATTGAAAATTAAGCCGCATATCGTTTTAGTTTCCGCAGCATTGTGGATAGCGTTAATTAGCCCTCAATGGAGCAGAACGCGATTACAAAGATAGCCATCTGATTGCCGGAAAAGCGATTTTTGCGCAACACTGTGCTGGGTGTCATGGCGAAAACGCCGCCGGCAATGTTTCAGATTGGCAAACACCCGGATCCGACGGCAAACTCCCTCCACCGCCTCTCAATGGCACGGCCCATGCCTGGCATCATCCTACCAGCGCGTTATTTCGCACTATTATGGATGGTACTGCCCAAATTGGTGGCAATATGCCACCGTTTAAGGACAAACTCAGCGAAACCGAAGCCCTACAAATAATTTACTGGCTCACCTCTTTATGGCCGGATGAGCTGTTTAAAGCCTGGAAACAGCAGAATTAACCCCATCTGATGCAGTTGTAATATTTAAGCAGGGGATGCCATGCTAGAATTCATTTTACCTGACCCCTATCCTGTAGTTGCGGATAATAAAGATGAATTTCAGATACTTTTCGCTGTTTTTAGTAGCCGTTTTCCTATTTGGGATTTCGAAATCAACCCTCGCCGCTGGCCCCCTGGATGCTGAGGTCGGGGTCGTATGGTGGTTTCACGAAGTCGATTCCTCTGATCTGGATACCATTGAAGCTGATGGCAGTGGTAGCTACGCCGATATCTGGTGGGCCAATAGCTGGGGCTTGAGCGCCAACTATTTTGAGTCGGAACCGGATTTTGCCGGTCTTGCAGATACTTCCTCCTTCTCTTTGGATATCAAACGGCGAGTACTCTCCCCGACCGAAAACAACTACATCGCCCTGGGCGCCGGTTGGGAAGACAATCAACTCGTTGGTGGCGGTACTGCTGAAGGTCCCAGGCTACTTGTTGAAGCTCGTGCCGGTGTCGGCATACTATTCGCCTATGGCCAGCTTGCCTGGATGCCAGACCTTGGCGACAGCGGAATTTTGCGAAATATCGAAGGTACAGAAACCGATATTGGCATTTCCCTCACACCTTTTCCGCTTCTAAACTTACGCCTGGGCTATCGCCGATTCGAGACGGATTTCCTTGGCGGGTCCCATCAGGCTGATGGTTTTTACGCTGGCGCAGCTTTACACTTCTAGCCCATCAACTAGTCCACCAATTTCGAGTTCATCCTAATGAGTACGGCAGAATCACTCACTGGTAGCTGCACATGCGGCGATATCAAATATAAGGTCAATGCATCGCCGCTGTTCGTACATTGTTGCCATTGCACCTGGTGTCAACGAGAAAGTGGCGCAGCATTCGCGGTAAATGCACTGGTAGAAACCAGCAATGTAGAATTTTTGCTGGGCCAACCTCAACGGATAGAGGTCGCTACGACCAGCGGTAAAGGACAAAGTATTCTGCGCTGCCAGAAATGCCAGATAGCCGTTTCAGGCCACTATGGTGGGCTGGGTGATAAAGTGTCATTTATTCGCGTCGGCAGCCTGGATCAACCGAATCAGGTCCAACCGGATATCCATATCTACACCAACGCAAAACAATCCTGGGTCACACTGCCTGAAAATGTGCCGGCGACAGCAGGATTCTATAAGTTTGCAGATATCTGGCCCGAAGATAAACTGGCCCGACTTGGCAACGTTCTAAAATAAACTTCTCTCAATTACTGGCGTTAGTTTTATGGAACGCTTATGAGCAGCACAAAGCACTTTGAAATCTTAGCCGTTGAGATAGCCCCAACCGGTCTACTCATTGAATGGAAGGACGGCAAAACACATACATTTCACCCCGTTTGGTTACGAGAATTTAGCAATCATCCAGATAATCGGGATGCTGGCACTGGACTACGTAAAACGGAAGCCGCATTTTTACCCCTCGACCTATCCATTACCAAAGCCGCTCTACAGCAAAAACAGAATCTGGTTCTAAGCTTTTCCGATGGACACGAATGCGAGTTTAGCTCGGAGAACCTTCGCCTTTCTATGGACCAACCAAGGCCTCTGGATCCTGATAAGCAAAGAACCTATTGGGGTGCGACACTAGAATCACCGATCATATTTGACGTTCAGGAGGTAATGAACTCAGAACTTAAATTACTTAGCTTGATGGAACATGTCGTGGAATACGGATTTGCACTGGTCAGGGGAATACCAGTAGATGTGGACGAAGTGGAGCGATTCTCCAATCGAATAGGACCCGCTCGTGAAACTAACTGGGGTCGCACCACAGATGTCATGAACATCCCAAATCCCTACGACCTGACCATGACCGCCCAGGCACTATCACCCCATGCAGACAATCCTTATCGTCACCCGGGCCCCGGTTACATCATCATGCATTGCTTAAAGAATAGTGCGGTTGGTGGGGAATCGACCATGGTAGATGGTTTCCATGCTGCACAATCACTGCACAAGTCAGATCCATCGGCATTTAATGCGTTATGCCGAATTAAACCCAATTTTCGTCATGCCGAAGCTAGCGCAATTCTGGAAGACAGCGGCGCTCTGATAGAACTGGATCTGGAAAATAACCTGAAGAGAATTCGCTTCTCCAATCGTACGGAGCAGGTCCCGCCGTTAAGCAGCAACGAACTTGATCAATATTACGCTGCCCGCCAACGCTTTGCGGAAATAATCTTTTCCGATGCAATGAACTATCAATTAAAACTCAATCCCGGAGAAGGACTGATATGGGACAATTATAGAATTCTGCACGGCAGAACCGCCTTCGATACCAGCACCGGAGAGCGCCATATGCGCCACTGTTATATGGATCGCGATGTTTTCTCAAGCCGCTATAAAGTGCTGAAACAAAACGTCTGAAGCATCGACGGTTACATTGGTTTTCTGGCCCGAATGTGTCCTGGCCGCAATTCACCACCTTCGACCACCTTTAACTTGGCGGTTGAACTTATCAGCCGTTGGGTTGCTGCATCTTCACCGATAGCTTCCACCAAGCTGGGAAAATTATCGCCGCTAATAGAGGCAATTTCTTTACGCATATCAGCTGCATACCAGGTATTACGATCTGCAAAATCAATATCGACAAAACCTGCCTGACGAGTCAGGTCCACACAATAATGCAGAGTATCCAGGCTAACATTTGTACCGAAAACATCCAACCAGGCTAACATTTCAGTAGTAGGCTCAAGGCCATTACCGAGCCAGTCTCCAACGGCCATATATCCGCCGGGTTTCAAAATTCTGAATATCTCTGCATAAATAGCAGATTTATTTCGTACATGAACCAGCGAGTCCTTGCTAAAGACAATATCAAGGCTTGAGGACTCGAATTCTAAAGCGCCTGGCTCAACTTGCTTAAGGACAATACGATCTTGCAACCCTTTGCTAGTCACCAGTTCCCGACCACGACGCAGTAAGTACGCATCAATATCAATACCAATAACCTTCGCGGCCTGGTGATTCTGTACCAGAGCGATATCCACTCCAGCTATCCCGCAACCGATATCCAGAACCTGCTTACCGGCAACCGGTGTGTTGCCGAGCAATACGGCCGTCTCTTCTGCACCGCCCGGTGACATAAAGCCTTCGCCCCACATCCATTCCAAACCGTTAACAAAAGCATCGTGATATTCAACCATGTAGCTTATCCCAAAGGGTAGCCAAACAGGCTACCGTGAAAATAAAACACTACCGCATAGACCGTAATTCCAGCGACCACCACAACAATATCTTTCTTAACCGGCTGCACTTGTTGCGAATAGGTTGCGCCACGGGCATTAGATGAAATCATTGCCACAATTGAATAAACAAGAAAGCCTCCAAATAGAAGAATCGATGCTTTATCACCATTCACATTTAAATGCGCCAAAGCCCAGCAAACTATGCCCCATAACATAGGGTGGCGAGTAAACCGTTTGATATTAGTTGGCATGTTAGCTGCGGGAAGCAGGATGAATGCCATCAATACCAACAGATAGCTCACTGTTCGGGGCAGCAGAGGCTCCTGCCATACAGGCTCAAAAGGGGCAACAGATTTCCCCCAAATAATCAGACCCAGACTGAGTAATGAAATGACAGAGAACAATCCCTTGTAGCCATTTTCGCCAAGCCTGGATTTGACACCCCCTTTCATCGCGGGAAACATCGGCACTGCGTGGATCAGAAAAAATATAATCAGTCCGGTAACTAAAATACTCATGACTCGTCGTCCAGGGGCTGTTGTTGTAATTGATGATGGGCTGATTGATTAAACTGAACCTTAACACCACTCAGCCGTAGCGCGGTTATAACTACCTGTAAAGCATCGTCTTCAAGTGTCACTTTTCGTGGTTTCATAAACACGCCCATATTATCTAGTTGAACAGGCTGATCGAGACAGGGCAGTTGTTTCGACTTAAGTGCGCTTTCAATCACAGACCTTAGTGGGCCATTTTCAGGTTCCCAAAAATACAACTGTCGGCTACGTGTACAATAGACAACTTTACCGCCATCGAGCTGATGCACTAATCGGGATACATACACCCTGTTGGCATCGACATCCGGCATCAATTTGTCGAAGCCCGACAGATTGACACGGAAGTTTACGGTGTTTTGATTACTTAACATGCCGGCTATTGTGCCATAAAATTCATCTGGCACTTGACCGAAAAAACTGACATTGACCATTTGCTAATCGACCACGTGTCGTAGCCCTATTTTGCAATAACCGGAGTATTCGTGGGATCGTCTCTCGCCAGACAATTGTTCACTCTTTGTGAAGAGGTAAACCGACACTTCGACTTGCCGGAGATAAGCCATGTGTATTTTCCGCCAGAGAATCGGCACAACCGAAAAAGCAGAAAATTCGGCCTGGTAGTTCTTCAGGACAACAGCACCGGGTTCTTTTTCACTTTGTTGCCGGATGCACGGCAATCTGTAACCTTAGACGCGCTGCCCAAGAGGCCAATTGAGATGGCTAGACTGTTCTTAAGTCAGGACCTCAATGACCGGGCCATCGGCCTCGGCGCCATAAACGCCATTTCTCAATTCTTCTTCAAGCAGTGCAAATTCAATCCACCCGATGCGCTTAATCCTCTGGGTAACTTTGACTTCAAGAAAAGCGATCATGTCGGCATGGTGGGATTCTTCCCTGCCCTGGTTAAGAAACTGCGTAAACAACAAATTCCCTTAACTGTAATTGAGTTGGATAAACAACTGGTTCAGCAAGATGAGGAATTCACAGTAACTCTGGATGTATCGCAGTTAGCACAGTGCAATAAAATACTTTGCACAGCATCAACTCTAATCAACGATACCGTCGACGAAATACTCAACCATTGTAAAGCGGCAGAACAGGTTGCTTTACTCGGCCCCTCAACCGGCTGTTTTCCTGACCCTCTATTTGAGAAAGGCATATCAGTTATTGGTGGTTCGGTAGTTAATGACTATGCTTTATTGGAACAGCGCTGCAACGATGACATTGACTGGTCGGGAACTGTAACCAAGTACGCGTTGACGAAGGATACCTACCCTGGTTTTAAGGCGCTTGCGCAAGGTATTAAATTATGAGACATCATCAATACTGGTCTTATATATTGGTTGTTCTGGGAGTATTTCTACATCCTGCCAGCTTCGCACAAAACTGGGATATCGGCACTGAAAGCCAATGGAAATCTGTGACTGGTGGAGCCCTTGCTGGCATTGCCTTACACGAACTCGGGCATATTGGGCTGGCGGAAATACTCGATCGGGAAGTGGACTATGATGGGGTGACTATTTTTTATCCCGATGAAAATTTATCCGACCAGGATCGTGCGCGATTGGCCAGTGCAGGGGTTCAGGTTCAATGGCTGATATCGGAGAGTCTGTTAAGAAAGTCAGAAGAGCAGAAAACATCCCTTTCCTCATTCAGAGCTGGTCTCGTACTATCTCAAATTCTGGTTAGCGCTGCTTATTTAACGATCTTGTATGACCATGATGACGGCGATGTAACTGGAATACACGAGGCAACTGGCTGGTCCCGCGGTAAAATAGCCGCCGCGCTTGCTATTCCCGCGGCCCTGGATACCTGGCGACTAATCGGCCTTGACGTTCCACGCTGGGTGCCGAATATTTCCTTGCTTAGCAAGGGTCTGGGACTAACAGCAATTTGGACTTTCTAATGCAAAAATTAGTCAGAATATGAAAGATTTCGATCTAGCCATTGTTGGTGGCGGTTTACTTGGTGCGGCGTTTGGCTGGGGATTAGCCTGTCTTGGATTACGCACGGTGATATTTGATGAAGGCGACAACGCCATTCGAACCGCCCGTGGTAACTTTGGCCTGGTTTGGGTTCAGGGCAAGGGATCGGCAATGCCGGAATATGCCCAATGGTCGCTGGAGTCTTCCAGGCTCTGGACGGGTTTCGCCGAACAGTTGCAGAAGGAAACTGGTATCGATACCCACTACCATAAACCGGGTGGCTTCGTTATTTGTCTGGACGAAACAGAGTCTGAGAAAAATCAGACCATGCTTGAGACAATGCGCGCAGACGCTGGTGATAAAGGCTATGACTATGAACTGCTGGATTATGCTGCGCTAAAATCTCATATCCCCCAGGTAGGTAAAGTCGACGGTGCGAGCTATTGCGCTCATGATGGCCATTGTGACCCCTTAAAGTTATTACGTGCGCTACAGCAGGGCTTTCAGGACAAGGGCGGTTCGTATAAACCGCTAACGCCAATATCAAGAGTAAGCAACTGCGATGGAGGCTTTGAAATACAAAGTACGGATGGAGCAACAGTCGCACGATCAGAGAAAGTAATCGTGGCCGCTGGCCATGGATCGAAAATATTGGGCGAACAACTGGGTTTGGATGTGCCGATATTCCCTGACCAGGGTCAAATTCTCATTACCGAGAAAGTTGCCCCTTTTCTGCCTTATCCAACCAACGTTATGCGCCAGACAGATGAGGGAAACCTTATGCTCGGTGCATCTTCTCGCGATGTTGGCTATGATCTAAAAACCGACACAAAAACATTACAAGAAGTTGCCGCTTGTAGTGCACAGGCTTTCCCACTGTTAAACAATTTACGCATACAACGAACCTGGGCCGCATTGAGAATTATGACGCCGGACGGGTTCCCCGTTTATCAGCAATCAGAAAGCCACCCCGGCGCCTTTTCCTTCGCTTGTCATAGTGGCGTTACCCTGGCGGCAAATCACGCGTTGATTGTTAGTCAGTGGGTAAAAAATGGCGTAATTCCAGAACAGTTTCAGGTTTTTCATCCGGATCGATTCCATGTTTAAACGCTTAGTCCCCATTGCTAATCCGGTACAGTTTTCTTTCGAAGATCAGCAGATTATTGCTGAAGCCGGGGATTCATTAGCGGCGGCACTATTAGCGGCAGGTTTTTTGTCTTTTCGAGATACTGTGCTGTCTAACTTACCTCGGGCGCCCTATTGCATGATTGGTAATTGCTTTGAGTGTCTGGTAGAAATTAATGGTATGCCCAATCAGCAGGCCTGCCGTCAACCTGCTCGCGACGGCATGCAGATACGTAGACAGAACGGACTACCTAACTCAGGAGTTGTAGATGAATCCTGATGTAGTCATTGTCGGTGCCGGCCCGGCAGGCATGTCAGCAGCTCTCGCGTTGCAGGAGCATGGTGCAGTTGTCCGAGTCGTTGATGAACAGTCGGCACCTGGAGGGCAAGTTTATCGGGCTGTAGAACGAGTGTCGGCGAACCGACCTGACTCCTTACCGCTGTTTGGTAATGCCTATGCTGAAGGATTGAAACTATGCACACGATTTTCTCAAAGCGGTATTAATTGCAGCTATTCGACCTCAGTGTGGGATATCTCCGGGCAAGGCGAATCACCAAGAATCGGACTATCCAGCACCAGCGGTGCAGAACTGCTAAACCCACGACACATCATTCTGGCCACTGGCGCGATGGAACGGCCCACGCCCTTTCCCGGTTGGACTCTACCTGGGGTTATGTCAGTGGGAGCGGCACAAACCATGCTAAAAGAATCCGCTCTTATTCCTGAGGGAAAAGTTATTCTGGCAGGCACCGGGCCTTTGCTTTACCTATACGCAACCCAAATGCTTGCTGCAGGAGTCAAGCCATATATGATTCTGGATAGTGCCGCTAAACGAGTTCATTTTAATCATTGGTTGAATTTGCTTAGCGCCTTAGTAGCAGATTCAAGCGCATTGATGAAAGGCGTAGCGTGGTTAAGACAAATCGGGCGAGCCGGCATCAAACACCACTTTGGTTTACAAAAAATATCTGCCACCGGCAATGACCGTGTCGAGCGGGTCTCTTTTACCTCTAGTAATTTATCCTCAAGTTCAGAGGTAGATGTATTGCTGGCACATGATGGTGTCGTGCCTAATTCCCATTTGGCCCTGGCCGCAGGCTGCAAACATGTGTGGTCCGAAAAGCAATGCTACTGGGCACCAAAGCTGACCTCAGGTGGTGCAAGCACTGTGGCTGGCATTTCTATCGCAGGCGATGCCGACGCCATATACGGAGCAGAAGGTGCGGAATTGAAAGGGCGTCACATTGGGCATCAAGTTGCCAATCAGCTAGGCTTACTGGAAGAAAACAAACTCAAGTCGTTACTCTCTAACTTCGGCAGAGATCAAAACAAGATCACCAGGGTACGGCAATTTATTGATGCTCATTACCAGCCGCTAGCCTGGTTCAAAACGCCACCAGATGATCAGACTACTGTATGCCGTTGCGAAGAAGTCACTGCTGGGGAACTACGTAAAGTCGTAGCCCAGGGATGTATGGGACCCAATCAGGCCAAGGCATTTACTCGCTGCGGCATGGGGCCCTGCCTGGGACGTTTATGTGGTAATACCGTAAGCCAGCTAATGTCCCAGCAAACGGGTCGATCGGTATCAGACATTGGTCACTACAATATCCGGCCACCTGTGCGACCACTAACAGTAGGGCAGTTAGTAAACCTTGAGATTAAAGAAACCCAGAATTAGCAGGGGTAATCTAATCGACCGGACGTAAACGCACCAGCTGCCCGTTACCACTATCCGTCAGCAAATAGACCAAACCATCCGGCCCAGTACGTACATCGCGTATTCGGCCCAACTGATCTTGCAACATGCGTTCCTCACTAACTACCTTATTGCCCTGTATCTCCAGACGCACCAGCAATCTGAATTTAAGCGAACCCACGAAAAGACTATTTTTCCACCGCGGAAATGCTTTGCCACGGTAAAAACTCATCCCCGATGGCGCAATAGAAGGAACCCAATAATAGATCGGTTGTTGCATGCCTTTTTTATGGGTGCCATCGCCAATTTTGCTGCCACTGCCATAGTTTGCGCCATAAGTAATTACCGGCCAGCCGTAGTTGTTGCCGGCGCGAATAATATTTAATTCATCGCCGCCCTGTGGACCATGTTCATGGGCCCACACTTCACCACTTTCTGGATGCAGTGCCATGCCTTGAGGATTGCGATTGCCAATACTGTATAGCTCCGGACGGTGATCTGGCCGCTGCAGGAAAGGATTATCCAAAGGCACCTCTCCTTGCTTAGTTATGCGAATGATGGATCCAGGGTGCGTGTTGGTATTCTGCGGGTTTTTTCGATTGCCCCTGTCGCCAAGACTAAGATAAAGGTGGTCATCTTTACCCATCACAATTCGACAACCAAAATGCCTGCCTCCCTGAGATTTTGGCTCTGCTTCAAACAGCACCTTAACCTGACTTAGACGATCTCCACCTAGCACAGCACTCGCCAGCTCAGTACCAAAGCCGCTGAAGCCACCAGCGGCATAGCAAAGATATATTCGACCATTGATAGCAAAATCAGAGTCCAGTAACACATCATGCAGACCACCCTGTCCGACAGTGTCTATTTGCGGAAGATTTTTGATATCAATAATAGAGCCATCGGCTTTAATATGAATCAAACTACCGGGTCGCTCGGTAATTAGAAAACCACCGTCA
>JBLHGU010000052.1:0-27252 GCA_047615875.1 Parasphingorhabdus sp. | reverse complement strand
TTCTCAAAAAGATACATGAGAACGTCGAGTATGCTTTCTTTCATCATCAACCATATTGAAGAAATTTAGTGCAGCCTATTCTAATTCGCCAGACTATTAAATCACATACCTAATTTTGCATTGTATTTGAGTCTTAAGGAATTCTGGTCACTATTTAGACCGGCTAAAAAAGCCAGCACTTTTGCACACTAACCCATTCAATTCAAGCTCAAGCAACGCTATCGACAAACATTCGCCTGGAATACCGCTACGTTTTAACAGTTGATCATAAGCTGCTGGTGCAAAATCTATATGCGCTAAAACCTCAATAGCTTGAGGCCCTAGTGCTGACGGGATAGGCATTTGCACTGGTTGTGAAACTTCATCATTTAAGCTTAGTTGCCTGTCCAGTGCAAATTGTAGCCCAAACTCCTGCAAAATATCCTGTGCAGACTCAACCAGCACAGCACCATCACGAATCAGTTTGTGACAACCACGAGACAGAGGGCTTCGAATAGAACCGGGGACAGCGAAAACTTCTCGACCTTGTTCAGCGGCAAGTCTGGCGGTAATCAAACTACCACTTCGAACGGCTGCCTCTACCACTAACGCACCCTGAGACAAGCCGCTAATTATCCTATTGCGTCTGGGGAAGTTTTTCGCTAAAGGTTGAACCCCAATCGGAAATTCACTAACCACACAGCCTTTCTGAATGACTGCCTGGGATAGCTCTTTATGACGTTTTGGGTATACTTGATCACATCCTGTTGCTATTACGGCTATTGTTCCTCCACTGGCCCGTAATGCCCCATGATGAGCTGCTGCATCAATTCCTGTAGCTAAACCACTGGTTATCGTCAGACCCGCATAACTCAATTCTTCCGCAATGTTTTGGGCTATTTCCCGGCCTGAAGGAGTTGCACGACGACTACCAACGATGGCTATCTGTGGGCTAGATAACAGTCCGCTATTGCCCTCAACAAAGAGCGCCAAAGGTGGAGAACCGATCTGGCGAAGTTGCTCGGGATAGCTATGATGAGTCCAATCTATAAGCGTCCTTTGATCAGATTCGTTAAGCCATGCCAGGTCCTGATCGATTTTTGAGCTGACCTCTGAGCTGTGTAGAGACCTTTGTAGCTGATTCAGTTTCGCTGACGACACTGTCTGGTCGCCACCATCAATACAGTTGGCAGGAAATTTCTGTGCACAAACTACTAACTTGGCACGATAGGGAATCTCGGCTCGTATAAGCCGCAGCCAAAACTCTATATTTTGAGATGACATATCGTCCTCCTTGACGAAAATAACTGAATTTGAGGAGTTACCTCAGAGGGCTAACCACCGAATCTCCGATATGCATCGCTCGCGTGGCCTTCAATATTAAACCATAACTTAGTTTTGGAAAAACCCGAAACACCATTAACAACCCAGCGTCTTCGTTAGGTAATTGTAGCGTTTCCCCAGTAACTGGATCCTTTAGCATGCCCTTACGCTGCTGAATGCGCAGAACATGCCCAACTTCGATACCACTTTCCTCACCAATGGATAAAGCGACTATGGAATAAACGCCGATTTCTCTAACGCCTTTATGTGCTTTGATAATAAAGCCCAAAACATCCCCTTCCGGGGCATGAGGATGATAGTAAGGTCTAACAAAGTCATCCGGAGCAGGCAATAATCTAGCCTTTGGGACTACTTCATTCACCGATTTAATAATTTCAAGTTTGGATACTTCAGCATCTCGCAGCAGTCGGGCGTCGGCAAGATACACCGCCTCAGTTCCCAGATATTCGCCGGATACGGGATGAAACAAATTATCTCCAGGCATATATACCTGATATAACTCCTGAGTGGGTTTCGCCAGTCCGCGGGCGTAGAATTGGTATTTTTCACCCATAATAATATTATCGTCAACACCGATAATGACATAGCCAGAACTATCCAGTTCATCTCTTCCAACCACTAAGGGGGAAGTTAGAAATGGCTCAATCGCACCAGGAGGAATCGTTGTTATAGCTCGGTCCAACGTACTTTCCCTTATTTGCGGAGAAGCTTTATCTACTGACAGATCATCTCGTCGTAGTAATTTCAGCGCCGGTTTGCCATTAATACTGGTAATTATCAAAACATCACCAGGATAAATTAGATGCGGATTATCAATGTAGGTATTGGCATGCCATATTTCGGGCCACCGCCAGGGATTTTCTAGAAAATGACTAGAAAGGCCCCAGAGGGTGTCGCCATCTTGCACCACGTAGCGAGTGGGATGCCCCTCCTTTAGCTGAATCTCATCTGCTTGCGCGGCTACTGTTATCAGCAGGGCGATACAAAACCGCCGAAAAAAGACAAAAAAGTTCATGCGTACTAGCGTCCCGTGACCGTAGAGTATTTATCAGACTAATGTGCCTAAACAGTTGATTCTAGCAGTTTAATGATCACTTATGTGTAGTCATCAACCGATCCAGAACGGTAAAACAATCGCAGATATCGAGACCAAAAGTAATTTAGTTACTAAATCTCCTTGCGCCTTAATAGTATTAATATTGTTCGACAGCGCAATACAACGTAATATAATTTGATCCGGCAAAAAATTCCGTCTGTCATTTAGCGGATTGCTTGCGGTCAACTCTCATAGATCAGTTATAATTCACAATCCATATTGGTAAAACGTTTCCTCTGACTTCATCTGACAAATTGTTAACATGGCAATTCTAGATATACTGGTTTATCCAGACTCACGATTACGACAAATAGCTCGTCCAGTTTCTGCATTCGACAGAAGTTTAAAATCATTGGTAAATGACATGGCTGAAACCATGTATGATGCGCCAGGCATTGGACTTGCTGCAATACAGGTGAACGACCTTCGTAGGGTTGTAACTATCGATGTATCCGATGCCCGCGATCAGCTTCAGGTATTTATTAATCCTCAATTGTCCGAGCTTAATGGCTCTGTAGAAACAGAAGAGGGATGCTTGTCAGTACCGGGTGTTTTTGCATCGGTTAGTCGTGCAGAAACAGTATTAGTCCGTGCTCAGGATGTTTCTGGAAATCTGTTTGAAGTCGTTGCTGATGAAATTCTCGCAGTATGCATCCAACATGAAATTGATCATCTAGATGGTAAGGTTTTTGTCGATTATCTTTCTCGTCTTAAACAGGACCGTATCCGCAAGAGACTCATTAAGGAATTTACCGGGCAACCCGTTCGCGACCGCTCTGCAATTGAAAAAATAGCCGTTTAACATCGACATTGCTGCGAATACTATGGCTACTCCTATACAGTTAGTTTGACGCTAAATTAATTAAATTTTGTCAAAAACTCGCCTAGTATTCGCCGGCACTCCGGAATTTGCTATTCCATGCCTAAATGCATTAGCTAGTTGCGATGTGGATTTGCTGGCAGTTTATACACAGCCGGATAGACCAGCTGGTCGCGGCAAGAAAATTCGCTCCAGCGCGGTTAAAAATGCAGCAATTCCGTTAGGACTGAATATTTGCCAGCCAGAATCCCTGTGTGATAAATCAGAGCATGAAAAACTGAGATCTTTTCAACCTGATGTGATGGTTGTGGCGGCATATGGTCAAATTCTATCTCCTGAAATGTTGCAGATTCCAACACTCGGCTGTATCAATCTACATGCTTCGTTGTTGCCAAGGTGGCGGGGTGCCGCTCCAATTCACCGAGCCATTCAAGCCGGCGATACTGAAACGGGCGTGACCTTAATGCAAATGTCGAAAGGTTGCGACACTGGCGATATGTTAGCCTCGGTCAGAACCCCAATTCTCGTAACAGATACCACTGCCAGTCTGCACGATCGACTAGCCGGGCTAGCGGCAGAAATGCTAGTTGAACGACTTGAAGATCTCCTCGCAGGTAAACTTGTGGCTGTTCCACAGGATCCAGCAGGCGTGACTCATGCAGCAAAAATTTCCCGGCAAGATGCCAAAATTGAATGGAATGATGATGCTCAGGTAATCGAGAGATCGGTTCGCGCCTTCACCCCCTGGCCAGGAGCCTGGTGCCCTATGAACGAGATTGAACTAAAGATTTGGCAAGTTCGTGTAGAACCACTTGTTCATAGTGCCAAACCCGGGCAGGTAATCCATATAGACGACTCAGGAATTTGTGTTGCCTGTGGTCAAAACTCCCTCAGAATCTCCGAATTACAACGCCCGGGAAGCCGTCGCATGAGTGCCGTTGAATTTCTTCGTGGAAGCGATCTTGAGGTGGGTTCACATTTCAAATCACCCTCTGCCCACTAAAACCCCACCCACCCTGTCAAACACTATGTCATCACCAAGAGCTGTGGCAGCACAAGTTGTCCTCGATGTATGCAAATTTGGCCAGTCTCTGGATAACGCATATCAACAACGAGCAGAGAACCTGACCGATCGCGACCGGGCATTAATAAAGGAAATCAGCTATGGAACCATCAGGCATTACTTTGCGCTGCAAAAACTTGCTAATCAGCTTTTAAAACAGCCCTTAAAGAAAAAAGAAGCCGATCTAAATTCTATTCTGCTTAGCGGTCTTTATCAGATCTTCTATACCGGGCAGGCACCTTATGCAATTGTCAATGAAACCGCCGGTTTGTGCCGCACTGTTGGAAAAAAGTGGGCCACCTCGTTGATTAATGCCGTGCTCAGACGAAGTTTACGTGAGCAAAATAAACTCAAGGAAATATTTCTCAGTCATTCTCCAGACAATTACCCGACCTGGCTATCATCTATTGTGGCGTCCGATTGGCCAACAATGTATGAGCAAATTCTCGATGCCGGCAACAAAAAGCCACCAATGTGGATCCGGGTCAATGAAGCCAAAATATCGCCGGACGACTTTACCGGGTTATTGGAAAAGGCAAATCTTAGCTTTGAACGGTCAATATTGGCTGGAGCAATCAGACTCATCGAACCGCAGAATGTCGATAATATTCCAGGCTTTAGTGATGGTTATTGCAGCATTCAGGACATTTCGGCCCAGCTCGCTGGACACGCTGCACCATTATCTACTTCAGATAGAATTCTCGATGGCTGCTCCGCACCCGGGGGGAAACTGTCTCATCTTCTGGAACGATCTAGCGATACCAGTGAGTTTCATGCAGTGGATGTTCCAGCAAGAGTGACCTTGATCGAAAATAATTTACAGCGCCTGGGCTTTACTGCCACACTTCATCGAGGCGAACTAGGCTCTTTTAAACTCGATAATTTTGGCAAGTTGTTTACTCTAGCACTGCTAGACGCACCTTGCTCCGGTAGCGGCGTTATCCGCAGGCATCCAGATATTAAACTCCTTAGAAAGGATTTTGATCAAGCCCATTTTTCGCAGCGGCAGCTGGGACTACTAGAACATATCTGGCAGCTAATCGAACGATCAGGTCATGTGCTTTACACCACTTGTTCGGTTTTGCGCACAGAAAATGAGCAGGTTATTGATCAGTTTCTGCAAATTTCACCGGATGCAGAAGAGATCTTGTTACCCGAATCATTCGGTCATTCGTGCTCTTATGGTCGACAAAGGTTGCCCGGCGAAGACAATGGCGACGGCTTTTATTACTGTTTACTGAGAAAGCAATAACGTCTTTAAATTCTCTGATCGCCTATAATTAATGATCTATATTTCAGAGCTAGTGGAGTCTCGACTATTATTTTGTTTCCATCAATAATTCAGTGGTTGGGTGTGGCCAGAAAAAGACCTGGCAAATCCTGTTTATGGATAACCTGCCTGCTCTACTTACTTACCTATAGCAACGTTAGTCAGGCCGGTTTTGAGGTAATTTCTGGTAGTACCCGAATTAGCTCGGAATCGATCCAACATCAGGCCGAACTGGATCTTACATTCGGCGATGATGTCATCACCGCCATTAATAAAAGTATCGAAATTCGATTATTGATAAAAATCAAACTCTATCGTGTCCGGCCCATCATCTGGGACAGCCTCGATAGCCAATGGAGCTCCAGTTTTCGCATAAAATACCATGGACTATCCGGTCGATATGTCCTGCACAACGATAGCAACGGACGCCTGGAAACCTTTGATAGCATACGAGAAACACTGGACGAACTTGCAGAGTTCAAGACGTCCGTGCCATTGTCAGATAAAGATAAAAAACTACACCGATATGGTTATCGAACGGCTTTTAAAATACTTCTCGATATAGATTTATTACCTTCCCCGCTAAAACTGGTCGCGAAAATTTCACCGCAATGGAACCTCGCGAGTGCCTGGACATCATGGCCCGCAACAGATTAATTCATCAGCTGGGAACTCCAGCGCCTGCGATTACGCTGTCAATAATATTATTGACAGCGTCTCTAATGTTTACTTCCGCGTCACAACAGGAAGGCCTGTTTGGAAAATATTACACAACCCTACTTGCCATCAATATTGGTGGAATTGTTCTTCTCACAGGATTAGTCGCAGCAAATATCTGGCGACTACTTCGTCAGTTCAGGGCGAAAATCCTTGGTTCGCGCTTAACTTTGCGTCTTATTGCCACCTTTATTCTATTAAGTTTACTACCTTTAACTATCGTCTTTTATTTTGCCGTTCAGTTTCTCAGCAGAGGCATTGATAGTTGGTTCGATGTGCGCATTGAGCGGGCGCTGGGCGATGCTAAACTCGTTGCGCAAAATACGTTAGCCGCTACGACTGAAGACGTTATTCAACAGGTCAGGCGGCAGGCGAATCTTCTATCCGGCGCAGAATCTAATGTTGAGATCTTCAGTTTACTCGATGATTTTCGGGAATCCGGTGAATATTCCGAGATGAGTTTGTATAGCAGCAGTGGCAGGATAATAGCTTCCAGCCTTGCTGAATCTGGATTTCTGATTCCGGATGCACCAGGGAAAAAGGCCAGGTCACGAATAGCTCAGGGTCTGGAATATCAACATTTTGAACCCACTGGCGACGGTGAACTACAATTGCGCATTATCGTGCCAGTGGGCCTCAGAACCGTCGTTACAAACTACCGGTATTTACAAGTACTTTACCCTCTTCCATTGAGACTCTCAAAGCTTGGTTCAAGTATACAGACGGCCTCTGAGGAGTATGGAAAAATGCAGCTTATGCGCGCGCCGATGAAACTAAATTTCATACTCACGCTATCGTTGATGGCTATTATGACAACCTTGATTGCATTCTGGATCGCCATCTACTCGTCCCGACGCATGACTCAACCGTTACGTCAGTTGGCAGAAGGAACTCGATCGGTGGCCCAGGGAAACTACAAGACCCGTCTGGAAGAAACTACCAGTGACGAGCTAGGCGTGTTAGTTCGGTCTTTCAATGACATGACCCGTCAAATTCAACAAGCCCAACACCAAACTGCCTTAAGCCGACAACAAGTCGAGCAGCAACGCACCTATCTGGAATCTATCCTGGCACATCTTTCCTCTGGGGTTTTATCTTTTGACGAAAGCGGCCGCTTAATCACTACCAACGAAACCGCTGAAACGATACTTGGGATCGATTTCAGTCGTGCTATTAATCAGCAAGTGACCGCTCTGGGAGATTTATTTCCATCGGCGGAACCGGTGTTTGCAGTTATCGCCAGCCACCTGGAATCAGGCTCATCCAACTGGCGAGAGGAAGTGCGGTTCAGTAGCGGCAGGGGACGGCAAACGCTTAATTGTCGCGGCACCAGAATTCGCGATGAAGGTAATTTACCAGGCGGCTATGTCATAGTTTTCGATGATATTTCAGAGCTATTACAGGCGCAACGCAATGCAGCCTGGGGCGAAGTGGCACGTCGATTAGCTCATGAAATAAAAAACCCTCTCACGCCAATCCAATTATCCGCCGAACGAATTCGACATAAATATCTGGAAAAACTCGAGCCCGGAGAACAGGAAACACTAGACCGAGCAACCAGAACCATAGTTCAGCAGGTAGAATCCATGAAGTTGATGGTTAATGCCTTTTCTGAGTACGCGCAACCGGTGCAGATAAATCTGCTCGACCTGGACCTTAACAAACTGATACTGGATGTCGTTGAACTACATCGCCCTGGAGCCCGCTGGGCTATCCTGACGGAACTGGAAGACAACCTGCCCATCATTGCCGCAGATCCTGTACAAATACGTCAGGTGCTGAATAATTTAATACTCAATACCCGAGATGCTGTGCTGAGTGATAGTGATAATCCGAAAATTACTCTGAGCACCAGGACCCTGACGGAAGCAGGTCGGAATTGGATTCAGTTAAGCGTATCTGATAATGGTCCAGGATTTCCAATCGATTTAATTGATCGTATTTTTGATCCCTATGTTACTACCAAAATTAAAGGTACCGGGCTTGGGCTTGCCATAGTACACAGGATTATTGAGGAACATGGCGGTAAAATACACGCAGAAAATGATCAAGGTGCTGTCATTCGAATCAGATTACCTATTTCTGAAGTTGTGGCCAGCGTGACAAAAATCAACAATATGCCGGAGCAAGCAGCCGAATGAGCAGCGCCACTATCCTGATAGTTGATGATGAACCAGATATTCGCAGCATTATCAGCGACATTTTGAGTGATGAAGGTTTCCACACACTTGTTGCCGAAAATGCAGAAGCAGCTCGTCGACTGTTCTCAAGCCATCAGCCGGACCTGGTTTTGCTGGATATCTGGATGCCTGATACTGATGGAATTACCCTACTGAAAGAGTGGTGCGAACAAGGCCACAGCGCCGATATCATTATGATTTCTGGTCACGGCACAGTTGAAACCGCGGTAGAGGCCATCAGGATAGGTGCCTATGACTTTCTGGAAAAACCTCTTTCAACCGCCAAATTATTAGTAACAGTTCGGCGCGCATTGGAGAATCGTCGCTTACAACGGGAAAACATTCGACTAAAAAAACGCCTGGTCCCGCACAACGAGCTGATTGGAAATAGTGATGCCATGCTGGCACTACGACAACAGATAGGGCGTTTTGCCAGCACCAATAGCTGGGTATTAATTCACGGAGAGGCGGGTTCTGGAAAAGGCGTGGCGGCACGCAATTTGCATCTTTCGAGCGAACGACGCAACGGTGCAATGGTAGAACTCAACCTTGCAGCATTACCGACTGAGAATCTCGCGGTACAGTTATTTGGCCATGAAAGTGACGAAGGGCACGTAATTGGCAGTCTGGAGCAGGCCAATGGCGGCAGTTTGGTGCTCGACGAAGTAGGAGATCTGAGTACCGAATTACAGGGTAAGCTGCTAAGTGCCCTAAACGAACGCCGTTTTTATCGAGTCGGTGGTCATGCGCCTGTGGAAATTGATGTCCGAGTCATCGCGACAACAAATCAGAACCTACAGCAAAAAATCGCCGACGGGCTTTTTCGACGAGATTTATTTGATCGTTTAAATCAGCTGCCTATCTATGTTCCACCGTTACGGGAACATCCAGAAGACATTCCTGAGCTAGTAGATAGTTTCGTGCGTTACGCCATTGATGAGGAGGGTTTTCCTTACCGTCGTTTTTCAATTGGTGCTCTCAATATACTTCGTCAACACAGTTGGCCCGGTAATATTCGCGAATTAAGCAACTTTGTACATCGCATGCTAATTACCGCAGACACAGAAGAAATCAGCAGAGAAGATATACTTAAAACACTTAATCGTGAACCATCAAATGTTGAAGACCCGGTTCCAATAGATAATTTTCAGTTTACATTAAGAGAAGCCAGAGAAGCATTTGAGCGCTCTTATCTGACCTACCATCTCGAAAATGTTAGTGGCAATATGTCAGAATTAGCCATTCGCACCGGGTTAGAAAGAACCCATCTTTATCGTAAACTCAAGGGTCTCGGCATTGATCCTAAATCAATGAAAAGTCGCCGATGAACAGCTGTATCACCGGCCTCCCAGCAGGGTATTTGGATAGATGAAAATTATTATTCTTGGTTCTGGTCAGGTTGGTTTATCTATGGCAGAAATCCTCTCCCGTGAAAAGAACGATGTCACACTGGTGGACAATGATGAGTCAATACTGGAAGGAATACAGGATCGACTGGATATTCGAACTGTAACAGGGTCGGCGTCTTATCCAAATATTATCGCCCAGGCCGGGGGCGAAGACGCCGATTTAATCCTAGCGGTGACCAATCACGACGAGGTTAATATGGCTGCCTGCCAAATCGCCTGGTCGCTATTTAAAACACCAAAGAAAATCGCTCGAATTCGGGCCTCGGAATATCTGGCACATCCGGAAATTTTTTGCCGCGAGGCGGTTCCAATTGATGTCATTATTAGCCCTGAAGCCCTGGTCACTGAGCAAATAGTGCGTCTGATCGAGTATCCGGGCGCCCTACAGGTAGTTGATTTTGCCGATGGTAAAATTCGACTTGTCGGTATAAAAGCCGATTCCGACAGTCCATTGGTTGGGCATCCGATCAGAGAACTGCGAGAGCATTTACCAGGGGTCGATACAAGGGTAGCTGCTATCTATCGTGGTAATAGTCCGATAATTCCTCAGGGTGACACCGTTATTCATCCCGATGACGAAGTATTTTTCGTTGCCGCCCGGGACCATATTACTCAGGTAATGAGTGAACTTCAGCGCATTGATAAACCTGGTCGGCGCATCATACTGGCAGGTGCTGGAAATATCGGTTTCCGTCTGGCTCAGACACTGGAAAAGTACAACTATCACACCAAACTTATTGAGCGAGATCATCGCCGGGCGCGCTTTGTTAGTGAGCATCTAGAAAACTCCGTTGTACTTCATGGCAGCGCAGCCGATGAAGAATTATTGCTGCAGGAGAATATTGAAAGCACCGAAGTATTTTGTTCTCTAACAAATGACGATGAGGCTAATATACTTTCAGCGATGTTAGCCAAACGTCTCGGCGCACATCGGGTTATTTCCCTGGTTAATCGTTCCGCCTATGTAGACCTTATCGAGAGCAGTGTGCTGGATATCGCACTCTCCCCGAGAACTGTTACCATAGGGGCACTACTCACCCACATTCGCCGTGGTGATGTCGTCGCGGTCCATTCCTTACGACGTGGTGCTGCAGAAGCTATTGAAGCAATTGCCCATGGTGACTCCAATACCTCTCGTGTTGTTGGGCGTAAGGTGGAAGACATTGAGCTACCAAAAGGAGCCTCACTGGGTGCAATCTTACGCGGTGATGAAGTGTTAATCGCTCACGACGCAACCGTAATAGAGCCCGAGGATCATGTCATATTGTTCGTCATGGACAAATCCCACATCCCACAAATAGAACGGCTGTTCCAGGTTTCAGCCATTTTTATTTAGTCTGACAAAATACAAATTATGCGGCATAAGGTCGTTCTAAAAATTCTCGGGGTTTTACTCACCCTTTTTAGTACCACGTTGCTGCCACCCGCTCTGGTGGCCTGGTGGTATGTTGAGCAAAGCTTGCTGGCGTTTCTCATCTCAGGTGGTCTGACTCTGATTACCGGTGTGGTTTGTTGGCTACCGGCTCGAAACTTCCATCGTGAATTGCGCTTTAGAGACGGATTTTTGGTGGTCGTGTTGTTCTGGACCGTGCTAGCGTTATTTGGTGCACTACCCTTTGTCATCTCATCAGAAGTCGACATTGACATCACTAACGCGTTTTTTGAATCCATGTCTGGCCTAACAACAACCGGGGCAACGGTGCTAACCGGACTTGATGAGATGCCGAGATCCATTTTGTTCTACCGCCAGCAATTGCAATGGCTTGGCGGCATGGGAATAATTGTTCTGGCAGTTGCCGTTATGCCGATGCTAGGCGTTGGTGGTATGCAATTGTATCGGGCGGAAACACCTGGGCCGGTCAAAAATACCAAACTAACCCCCAGGATTAAGGAGACCGCGAAAGCGTTATGGTTTATTTATGCTGGCTTAACGCTAATCTGCATGTTGGCCTACTGGCTTGCTGGCATGAGTTTGTTTGATGCTATTTGCCATAGCTTTTCCACTGTAGCCATTGGTGGCTTTTCAACTCATGACGCGAGTATGGGCTATTTTAACAGCCAAACCATACTCCTCATATCCGGCCTCTTCATGGTCTTGTCGGGAATTAACTTTGGTCTGCATTTTATTTCATGGCGCAGCCGTTCTCTGGCAACCTATTTAAGGGATGCTGAAGCCAAAGTATATTTATCTGTTCTGCTTGGGGTTTCGATTATCACCATAGCAGTTCTACTCCTTGCCGGCACTTTCACCAGTAATCAGGATGCTTTGGTGCATGGTTTTTTTCAAGTGATTTCACTCGGAACTACAACTGGATTTACCAGTTCGGGATTCCATTGGTGGCCAAGTTTTCTACCGGTTATGCTGGTAATGCTCAGTGCGGTGGGTGGCTGTGCAGGCTCTACTGCGGGTGGTATGAAAGTTATTCGACTGATATTGTTATATAAACAGGGCAAGCGAGAAATTCATCAACTCATACATCCCCGGGCGGTAATTCCTGTAAAAATTGGTAATAAGCCAGTACCCAATGAAGTCATCAATTCTGTATGGGGATTTCTATCGCTATATATTTTGTCCTATGTCGTGATTTCTCTGGCAATGACTGCAACGGGCGAAGACATTGTAACGGCTTTTTCTGCAGTAACTGCTTGTTTGAATAACCTCGGCCCCGGACTAGGCAATGTTTCAGAGAACTATGCGGGAATTAGCTCGCCAGGAAAATGGGTGCTGTCAGCCACCATGCTGTTAGGGCGTCTTGAGCTATTTACGTTGCTGGTTTTATTTTCCCGAAGCTACTGGAAGAACTAGCCCTTATTTGTAGGACTGCATCACACACAGATTGCGTCGCAATCGAATCTATACAACGTTTCGCACATAGATGTTGATAACACTTCGCGCACTCTTTGTTGCCGCGTAGCAATACAACATTACTACCAGTTGGACCCACTTTAACTTCATCTGTCGGACCAAACAGTGCCACGACTGAGGTATTACAGGCTGCTGCCACATGCATAGCAAAGCTGTCACCACTAACCACAACACGAGCATTACGAACCAATTCTGCAAACTCCTGCAAAGACAATTGGCCGCAAAAATTTATCACATCCTGAAAACTATGTTCTGCGAGAAATTGTTTAGTAGTCGTATGATCCTCACCTGCTCCGCTTACTACCACAGGCAAGTCCTTCGGCAGTCTGGAAATTAATTCGGCATAGTGATCCAAAGACCAGTTTTTACTTGGCCAGCGAGTAAATGGACTCAGAACAATGTACTTACCCATCCCAAGACCCGCATTGGCAAGTCCCGCCTGCATTGAGTCTGAGGCTTGGGCAGAACAATAAAAATCCATATGATTGTCCTGTGAATTAATTCCGGCCAGTTCAAGCACACCATCCATTTCCTTTAGTGCATGGAGTGATCGATCTCGAAATCCGGTCAAAAAGGGCCAATTACCTTTTATAAACTTTCTTTTTGAGTTTGCGCGATATAGAAACAATGCCGACTTCCATCTACCCTGCAAATCAATAGCCAGATCATACGGGGCAGACCCGACTTGTCGAAACGTCTCGGCAAAATGCCCAATGGACCACAATGGGTTTCGAAGCCAACGTTTCTTGATTTCATAGCGCTGGAATTCAACGATACGATCCACATTTGGATTGTCTCGATATATGTCAACAGAAGTGTTCGCTGTTAACAAAGTTATATGTGCATCAGGAAACTGTTGACGTATGCAGCGCATATGACCGGTTGAATGCAACACATCACCAAGCGAGGTTTGCTTGATAACAAGGATACGAGCTACTTTCATAGCTTAGCGTTTATCCAGATAAGGGGATGGCTCCCCATTGGGTCGCGTCTTGAACCAGCGGAATGTCCACATGTACTGATCCGGGGCGATACGAATACATTGCTCTAGAGCCTGGCTTACTGTGAGAGTATCTTGTTGCTCATCTCCACTGGGAAAATCTTTCAACGCTTCGCCGAGGTGTACGGTGTAGATTCCGGTACGGGTATCGAGAGATGTAAATATAGGCACTACCGCGGCCTTTGTTATACCCGCCAGCCGACCTACAACTGATAAAGTCGATCGTTGAACACCAAAGAATGGTACAAAAAAACTTGCCTGATGACCAAAATCTTCATCTGGAATTAAGTAAACACTGCGCCCCTTACGCATCTTTCGAATCAAAGCACGGATGCCATCATCTCGCATCACCATTTCACCCCCAAAGCGATTACGCCCATATAACAACAGCCAATTTATCAATCCATCACTAGCCCGTTTCATCATACTGGCCAGATAAACTTTAGAACTCAGCGCGATACCTCCCAAATCCATACTGACCGCATGCGGCCCCATAAAGATGATTCTTTGATCCTTGGCCAGTATCTTATTTACCTGATCCAGTCCTTCGAAACGAACCCAGCGATCCAGCTTTTTCTTCGAACCCCACCAGATCAATCCCAGATCTAATGTAGTCATTCCATAGTTCTGGAAATGCACTCTGGCCATTTGTTCACGTTCAGCTGCAGACTTTTCCGGAAAACATAACGAGAGGTTCACTGCGGCTATATTGCGCCGCTTTTTATTAACCCAATAAAAAATACTACCGAGCAGCTTACCGATTGCCAGAGTCAATTTTCTTGGCAACCAACTGGCAAGCCGTACTAGCAAAAAAACAAATAGCGTTAGTGCATTTCGTGGTCGAATGAATTCAGCTTTAAAACGAGGAGATGACATCTACAATCCCGATTCACAGATATTTTTCTGCACAAGAAACTGCGCCAGAGGTGGATAGAAGCTTGCCACATGAAACAGGTCTTCCAACCGATCAAGATCTGTCAATGTATCCAATTTAGTTTCCAGAGAGCCACCTGCGCTTTCAATATTAGCTGTGAGCTGTTGGTAGACATTTGAAGTACCCCACTGTACTCCAGCAAAGTATTTTACACAGAAATCATTCATTGCCAGTAGATAGAAACCACCATCTGAGGCCGGTCCAACTACTGTTTTCTTTTCAACCATGGCTTTTGCCGCCATTTGTAGTTGCGTTGCGCCTATGTGCGGCACATCGCATCCCATGACCGCATTTACAGTGTGATTATCAGTCGAGTTAACCAATACCGACGACATTTTCTGGCCCAGGTTGCCCGCTACCTGACAACAGATCTCTACACCAGTTGTACTGGAGAGTTTGTTAAACAGTGGGTGATTAGTACTTGGCCAGACATGTAACACCACCTCTCCAGGCCAATAAGCAAGCGCACTATCTACTGTCCATTCAATCAACTTTTCACCGAGAAAACTAGCTGTTTCATCACCAATATGTTTCGCCAGACGTGTTTTTACCCGACCTGGGATTGGTGTTTTCGAAAATAGATTTAACCGGCACTTGGCCGCTGTACCTGCCGGCAAATCTGAACTAACGGACATTTCTATACCACTGTGACAATGTCTCGGTCGACACACCTGACCAGAACAATAATCTAAGTGTCCACATAGTAAGTATTGTCTTCATGATTCCTACGTGAAGCCAACGCCTTGACGATGTCGTCACCTTTTGCCGTAAACAAAGAGGTCTCGTCAGACGTTTGAGTCGTCGACAAATATCAATATCTTCCATTAGTGACAGGTTTACAAAACCACCAACTTTTTGCCATGCAGATCGACTCACAAAAATTGCTTGATCACCGGTTGCAATACCAGTCAATCTCGAACGAACGTTCATCATTCTAGCGATCAGTCGTAGTAACCGGGATGTGGGATGCATTTTCACATCAAATCTGCCCCAACTGGAGTCCTGCACAACCGGCTTTAGAACTACCGACAGATTAACATCGGACAGCTGAGTATCTGCATGCAGGAAAAGTAATACATTACCGTTACAACAATTCGCCCCCAGATTCATCTGACTAGCCCGACCCGTATCCAGCGCGGTAACAATCTGCAATTTTTCCGCATAGTCGGTCAGCAAAGATAAGCCGTCGGATGAAAAATAATCAAAACTGAGCTTATCGCGGCTTGCATCGACAACGACTAGATCTAAAACGTCTCGCCGTTCACATATTGTTTTAATGATTCCGGACAGTCGATTAACTTCGTTTAATACTGGCACAACAATGGATAACCTGACATCTGATTGTTCAGCCACAAATTAAGCCTGCCTTGAATCAGTCTCGACGTTTCTTTGCAATTCGCAAACGCAAAGAATTAAGTCGAATAAATCCTTCCGCATCAGCCTGATTGTAGACACCATCATCGTCTTCGAATGTGGCAATTTTTTCGTCAAACAAAGAGTCAGATTCAGAACGACGACCGCAAACAACAATATTACCCTTATACAACTCTAGCCTGACTTCACCATTTACATGCACCTGAGACGCATCAATCATAGTCTGCATCATTTGTCGTTCCGGGCTGAACCAGTAACCGTTATAGATCAAACTGGCATACTTTGGCATTAACTCGTCTTTTAAATGCGCCACTTCACGATCAAGGGTTATAGACTCAATCGCACGGTGGGCCTTTAACATAATGGACCCAGCCGGCGTTTCATAACAGCCCCGGGATTTCATTCCAACATAACGATTTTCTACCAAATCGGCACGACCAATGCCATGTCTGCAGCCCATTTCATTAAGCGATATCATTACTTCTGCAGGAGTTTTTCTTTCGCCGTTTATGCTGACTATATCTCCGAGTTCATATCCTAGCAATAACTCTTCTGCTTCATCAGGGGCATTTTTCGGCGATGTGGTCCAACGCCAAATTTCTTCACCGGGTTGATACCACGGATCTTCCAGCTCGCCGCCTTCATAAGAAATGTGCAACATATTGGCGTCCATTGAATAGGATGATCCGCCACCTGGCTTTGTTTCAATCTGAATATTATGTTCTCTAGCGTAATTGACTAATTTCTCCCGAGACAATAAATCCCATTCCCTCCATGGCGCGATAACTTTAATATCCGGATTTAGTGCATAAGCACCCAATTCGAATCTCACCTGGTCGTTACCCTTGCCTGTTGCACCATGAGACACCGCATCAGCATTCGTTTTGGCCGCAATCTCCACCAGGTATTTGGCAATCAAAGGCCGTGCAATGGAGGTACCCAGCAAATATTCACCTTCGTAGAGTGTGTTGGCGCGGAACATTGGGAAGACAAAATCCCGTGCAAATTCCTCTTTCAAGTCTTCGATAAAGATCTCCTTGACGCCCATGGCTTCAGCTTTTTTACGGGCCGGCTCCAGCTCTTCACCCTGACCAATATCAGCGGTAAATGTGACGACTTCACAGCCATAGGTATCTTGTAACCATTTCAGAATAATTGAGGTATCCAGTCCGCCTGAATAGGCCAAAACGACTTTATCTACTTGCTTCATTAAAAATTCACCTGAAAATGATGCCCGGGGTGATTCTGAGCATCGATGGGAAAAACCGGTGAATTATAAGGATCAGACTCAAGTTGACAACCAAATTAGCTTAAAATAGTCGATTCACAAGCTGTTTTCTAAAATATTCTTGTCTTCCGCTTTAAACACTGGTTAGAATACGTCGCCTCATGCCCTTTTAGTTTTTGCTACAAGGGCTTTTTTTTATTCCTAACTGACTAGAATTCAGTTATCTGTGAGGCCCTTTATGGCACGGCATTTCCTCAGCATTAAAGATTTGAGCGCTTCAGAGCTGGTTGTTTTACTGGAACGGGCTATACAGCTCAAAGCTATGGTTCGCCAAGGAGAGGTCTATGAGCCACTCAAAAACGGCACTCTTGCGATGATATTTGAAAAGTCATCCACGCGCACACGAGTATCCTTCGAGGTAGCTGCGACTCAATTTGGTGGCAATGCATTGTTCATTGCACCGGCCGATAGTCAGCTATGTAGGGGTGAACCTGTATCCGATACAGCACGGGTATTGTCATCAATGTGTGATGCTATTGTTATGCGCACACATTCCCATGAACGACTGGAGGAACTGGTTCAAAATTCCAGTGTGCCAGTAATAAATGGCCTGTCTGATCGATTTCACCCATGCCAAATGCTGGCAGATTTACAAACCTATATTGAACATCGTGGCGATATTTGGGGCAAAACCGTTGCCTGGGTTGGGGATGGTAATAATGTCTGTAACTCCTGGATTAACGCATCTGAGCGCTTCGGATTTAAGCTCAATATTTCTACTCCTTCAGGCTATGAGGCCGACGAAGTTCTGATTGCTCAACACGATAACTTGGTAACAACTTTCACGAAGCCCCAGGATGCGGTTGAAAACTCGGACATTGTTGTTACCGACACCTGGGCCAGCATGGGTCAGGAAAATGAAAAGGAACAACGATTAAAAGCCTTTAAGGATTTTTCCATTACTAGTGACTTAATGAAACTTGCTGATTCAGATGCCGTATTTATGCACTGTTTACCCGCATACAGAGGCTGCGAGGTTAGTGCTGAAGTTATAGACGGCAAGCAATCCGTGGTCTGGGACCAGGCAGAGAACCGCCTGCATGCGCAAAAGGCTCTGTTGGAATTTCTGTTACTGGATAATCGGGCATAAAAAAAGCCGAGGTAGCGAACCACCTCGGCTTAATCAGCAAATATTTAGAAATCAGGCCGCCAATCCCAATTTCATATTTTGCATAGCCTTTTTCTCAATCTGCCGAATACGCTCCGCCGAAACTCCGTATTCATCCGCCAGATCTGAAAGCGTTGGTTTTGCATCATCATCATTAAGCCAACGGCGTTGGACAATATCTCGACTTCGCTCATCCAGCGCGGACATGGCATCACCCAAACGACTGTTGCGATCCTCAATATGATCAGCACGTTCCAGAATCAACGCTGGGTCGCTATCCCTGTCTGCAAGATAACCGGATGGTGATGGTGATAGCTCATCATCATCTCGCTGCACGGGATCAAAACTTACATCACTGCCACTTAAGCGACTTTCCATTTCCATTACAACTTTAGCATCTACGTCTAGCTTAGCTGCCAGATTGTCAACTTCTTCAGCTCGCATCCAGCCCAGCCTGCTGCGCGACTTGCGCAAATTAAAGAAAAGCTTACGCTGGGCTTTGGTTGTGGCAACTTTAACAATTCGCCAATTACGCACAACATAGTCATAAATCTCTGCTCTAATCCAGTGCACAGCAAAAGATACCAAGCGCACATCTCGTTCGGGGTCAAAGCGTTTAACCGCTTTCATTAGACCGATATTTCCTTCCTGGATCAAATCCTGAATCGGCAATCCATAGCCCATAAACCCCCTGGCAACGCCCAGAACATAACGTAAATGTGAGAAAATTAGCTTGCGAGCAGCCTCCAGATCTTCGTGATCCTGTAGCTGGGTCGCTAGCGCACGTTCTTCTTCCGCAGTGAGAATTGGAGCCTCGTTTATCTGCTGCATATAATGCGACAGACCTTGGCTTTGAATATCAATTGCGACGGGAAAGGTGGTAGACATATTTTTAGTCCTCCAGAAACTGGTTAGCTGTTGCCAATTTTAGCACTCACCGAGTTAGAGTGCTAATAAATATTATAGTTCCCTTATATTCTCGGGGAAAAATAATTCATTAACGTCTATTCAACACATCTAGTTGTAATTTAAGGCTTAAAAATAACTAACCAAACAATTACCTACATTAATCTGGGGGCGAAATGAGTATTATCGACAAAAGTTACCGAGACTTAACAGAAATTCACAGAAACCCGGCAATCAATTAGGCTGGCTATTCTAGGTCACCGTGGTGCGTAAATATCGTGTAACACTAATCCAGGCGGCACACCAACCGAGTGCGGCAGATAAAAGTGTCACAAACAAAACCATACGCCCGGGTAAAAGATTCCAGCCATATTCGACACCATAGTGCTCAAATAATGCCTGAATCGACGCACCTAACACGGTTGTTACAACCAACAATACAAGGCAGGCAATTACTGCCCCAAGTATTCCATGCAGAGCCCCCATATATAGAAAAGGACGGCGTATAAATCGATCATTCCCACCCACAAGGCTGATCACTTCAATTTCATCTCTTGAAGACATCACTGCCATTCGAATGGTATTAGCGATAACCAAAGCTACTCCACTAAAAAGCAATATCCATAACACCCAAATAGCACGAATAAGCAACTCCAGGGCAGCACGTAATCGAAGCACCCAATCAAGATCAATCTGCACCACGTCAACTGACTCCAAATTCTCAATTTTATCAGCCAGTTGATCAACTATCTCGCTATCAATACTTTCTCTAAACCCAATATCAATCACTCCTGGCAAGGGGTTTTGATCAATTAGGTCAGCGATTTCACCTAGATTTGCACTACTAAGAAACAGATCAAGCCCCAGTGCTTTATCAATATAAATTGCTTGCTCGATGGCCTCTTCACTCTCAAGTTGCTCGGCCAGTTGCAGCCCCGCCTGGTCACTCAGATCGCGGCGTAAATAAACGGATAGGCCTGGTCCCTGACGCCAACTACTAACAGTCTCAGAAAAATTATCGACCACCACATAAAGTAGCATCGGAATTGATAGCGCGATGCCTATTGCCATAGCCGCCAATAAAGTAGAAAAAGGTTTGCGATACATTTGCCCAATGCATTGCAATAAAACCCTTAGTCTTCCTGTGAATACACCCTGCAGCACAATCAGACCCGCACCGAAACCAGTTTGCCTTGCTCTAGACGAAGCCGCTTCGCTGTTGGATATTTCGCAATGCGTTCCAGATCATGGGTTGCCAGCAAAACGGTTACCTGATGTTGATTAAATTCACGGAACAAGTCCATTATTTCCTCGGCCATAGCCGCATCCAAATTCCCAGTAGGCTCGTCTGCCAGCAGAATTGTCGGTCGATTAACTACCGCTCTGGCAATTCCGACACGTTGTTGTTCACCACCGGACAAAGTAGGCGGAAATTGGTTCTCTTTATTTAATAAACCCACTTTATCTAGAGCCGCTCTCGCTCGTCGTTGGCATTCTCTGTGTCCCAGGCCTGAGACCACCAGCGGTAATGCTACATTGTCTCGAACCGTTCTATCACTTAATAGTTTATTATCTTGAAATACGGCGCCTATGGCGCGTCGCAATTCGGGAATTTTTCTTCGGCCGAGTTTTCCGAGATTCATCCCACCCACCACCACTTGACCTGAATCAGGTCGTTCACTGAGTAAAATAAGTTTCAACAGAGTGCTTTTTCCTGCTCCAGAGTGACCGGTAAGAAATGCCATTTCGCCTTCAGCCAGGTGAAAGGTGACCGCTGACAACACAGCAGGACCAGAGCCATAGCGCTTACTGACCTGACTAAAACGGATCATGGGAAAAACTTGAGCAAGTTACTCAATATCCAGTAATGCACTGGCAAACTCACTGGCTGAAAAACGTTTCAAGTCGGCCATACCCTCGCCCAGGCCTATAAAGGCAACAGGCAATTCGTATTTCTCTGCGACCGCAACCAACACACCACCTTTCGCCGTACCATCCAGCTTGGTGACGCAGAGTCCTGACAATGGCACAATTTTTTGAAAGTGCTCAATTTGCGAAAGAACATTCTGACCATTACCAGCGTCCACTGTTAGCCACACCTGATGTGGCACGTTTTCATCCATCTTCCTGAGAACCCTTACAACCTTAGCCAGCTGTTCCATTAAATCCGCGTTAACATGCTGACGCCCGGCAGAATCAATTATTAATACATCTATATTTCGAGAAATAGCAGAATTCAATGCATCGTGTGCTACTGCTGCAGCATCGGAGCCATGTTGTTGAGCCACTACAGGCACATCAATACGCTCGCCCCAGCTTTGCAATTGTTCTATGGCTGCGGCACGAAAAGTATCACAGGCGGCCAACATAACCTGCTTGCCAGACTCTTTATAGTAATGGGCGAGCTTCGCCGTGGTCGTGGTCTTGCCTACGCCATTTACGCCCACCATAAAAATAACCAATGGTCCATTATCTGGCGCAGGAATTTCTGCCACCTCAACGGAACTTAGCAAGGAGGTTATTTCATCTTTAAGTAATAATTTTAGAGACACGGGGTCACTAATACGAGACTTTTTAGCCGCCTTTCTTAACGACTCAGTCAGTCGTAAACTCGCATTGGCTCCCATATCAGATAGAATCAATTGATCCTCAAGATCCTCGAAATCACTATCAAACAAGGACTGACTACTAAAAAGCCCAGCCAACCCATTAGAGAGAGATTGGCGGGTTTTGCTTAGGCGAGCGAACAGGCCCTGGCCGGAACTTTCAAACATACAGCTTAATTCTCTGAGAAATTCAAATAGGAACGTGGCAATACCAACTTATTGCCGGTATTCTACAGCAGCTAACTGTATATCCGGCTAACTCAAATCGTTTAGCCTCAAACGAAATCTACACTTTTTCAATCAGCAACAATGGCAAATTCTGATACTGGTAAAATACGAATTATAGGTGGAAGTGCACGCAGCAGACACATTAAATTCCACGCATTGGACCATCTAAGACCAACTCCAGACAGAGTACGGGAAACCTTGTTCAACTGGCTGGGCAGCCATCTTAATGGCGCAACCTGCCTGGACCTCTTTGCAGGTAGCGGGGCACTCGGATTCGAGGCGTTGTCCCGTGGTGCAGGACAGGTGTATTTGGTGGAGTCCAACCGAAAGATTGCCAGTGACTTAAAAATCAATCTTGATCTTTTGTCATTTCAAAATGCTTCTGTTGAAAATTGTAGGGCAGAGTCTTTTCTAAAAACCACCCAACACAAGTTTCACATTGTATTTATGGATCCGCCCTACTCCAGTGATTTGCTTCAACCTACTATCAACCTGAGTGAACAATTAAATATTCTTGAGCCAGGTGCTCTGGTTTATCTAGAGCAAAGGAAGAACGCCGAAAGTCCCACACTACCAGAAACTTGGCATTGCCACAGACAACAGGAATGTGGGGAAGTGCTTGCGCGGCTCTACCATATCCACTAGTTGGCATGTTTTTGGCTAACCTGAACAGACCGTCGCCGTTTGTTTTATACATGATCTAAAAATCCAGTTGCATGGTATGAAGCTTGGCGCTATCCTCGCTTGTTGCATTGCAATATAAACTTAATTTTATGATGTCAAGAATCGCTATTTACCCCGGAACCTTTGACCCACTCACCAATGGCCATCTGGACCTGATTAATCGCGCCAGTCGATTATTCGATGAGGTTATTGTTTCCATCGCTGCGAGTCCGGGTAAAAACCCTCTTTTCGATCTTCAGGAAAGAGTCGATTTGGCCAAGGTCGCTGTTGCCGGTCTGCCAAATATTCGTGTGCGTGGGTTCACGGGTCTACTGGTTCATTATATAAAAGAAGTTGATGCTAATATTATTTTGCGGGGCCTACGTGCAGTCTCTGATTTTGAGTATGAGTTCCAACTGGCGACCATGAATCGAAAGCTGGATCCCGATGTGGAAACAGTGTTCTTAACCCCTTCAGAAAATCACACGTTTATCTCGGCATCACTGGTTCGAGAAATCGCGCTGCTCGGTGGTGATGTTTCACCGTTTGTTCATCCTAAGGTTTTAGAAGCAATGCAAATCAAGATTGCTGAAAGAACCTGACACTGGCAATTCTAAGATGGCGCTATTCATAACTGATCAATGCATAAATTGCGATGTTTGCGAGCCAGAATGTCCTAACGATGCTATTTATCAGGGTGAGGAAATATACGAAATAGACTGGTCATTGTGTACCGAGTGTGTGGGTCATTTCGAAACCCAACAATGCGTAGATATTTGCCCGGTAGAATGTATTTTAGTGAACCCCGAGCACGTTGAAACCGAAACCCAGCTACTCTACAAATTCAAGCAGCTTAACCCCAATGCGGTAATTGCATGAAGGACACGGGAAACCCGACATATCGGTATCTCCTGTACTATTAAGCAAAACTGTATATAGCTGCAGGATTTTCAACAATTAACGTTGCGATATTTTCTTTTGATAACCCGCGTTTTTCCAATCTAGGGGTCACGTTAGTTATCAGATGATCGTAGCCCAGGCCACCGTAGCTGTGTAGGCGATGCTTGGTGGCAACATCATGGGATAACAGTACCTGTTTTTCAAAACCCTGCTCAAAATGCCAGAGGATAATATCCATTCGTTGTGCATCTGACGGCATATCCACATCAGGATTGGGGGGATAGTAAGAACTTTCATTGCCAAATAAATCGTATTCCATATAGCAACCTGTCTGTGCCATCTCACGAAGCCAACCATGATCTAGACAGGTTCGATCTATGTGGCAAATAATTGTACGAGACAGATCCCCACCAGCTTTGTCTATTACCTCCAGTATTTCAACTGGAGATTGCGGATCGCGCCCAGGATGAATCATCAACGCCGCACCGGTTTCCTTTTGTGCCTCGGTTGCACCTCGAAGACTTTTCTTCTCATTATCCCACCATGGATAAGTACAACCCACTTCACCTATCATGCCGGCCTTGATATCAGTTCCGTCTACGCCGATCTCAATATCATTGATAATACTCTCGGTAATTTCCTCCTGACTTATGCTAGACATATTTTCAGGGTGAGTAGATCCAATGTAGTAACCAGCCCCCATAATAATATAGGTATCGGTCAATCTGGCTATTCTCAGCAGGCTTTGTGGGTCTCGGCCCAGTCCAATATTTGTGGGGTCAACAATACTTCTACCACCCGCAGCGACAAAGTGCTTTAGTTCCGTTACTGCTAGCTCTTCGTCAAGCAATTCGACATTGTCGCGACTTGATGTCCAGTGATAACCAACCCAACCCCTATTTTGTAATGATATTTTTTCGTGAGCTTTCTTTTTCTGGCTTTCCTCCTGTGGTTCCACATACATAAAAGTGCCATCGATCAAAACATGATCATGGGCCAGTGTTATACCCAAACTTCTAGCATCGATTAAGCCAGTTACCGTCTGGACCATGCCTGATTTAACGTGTTGATTCATTTTAATAAACCCTGATGCCTGTGCAGAACATTTTCAATTACCGATAGTGTCGTTAGTTAAGGATCGCAATGGCACTGATCTCGATAAGCAAATCCTCGAATGCGAAATCTACGCCACCTACGACAGTGGCACTAGGTCCAGGTGCTGAAAAGAATTCTGCACGAGCGTCGATCGCCGCTTGTCTATAGCGAATATCGCTTAAGAAAATATTTAACGAAACCACGTCATCCAGGGTCCCATCTGCAGCTTCAACAAATGCAGCAATATTTCGAAAACATTGCCTGCATTGCTCCACTGGATCCCCCTGTCCCACTAGTTTCCCGTCATCGTAAGCAATTTGTCCAGAAATAAACAACTGATTACCCGACTGAATGCATTGTGAGCCAACGCGCGCGTCTGCTGGTTCAGCAATGTTAGCAACTGAAATATTTTTTCTTATCATGAAGGATCACTCAATGTGTAAATTATTTGCGATACTGGCTGACTAAATTTGCGACTAATTGCAACTGACTCAAGTCTCACCTAACACACGATCGAGAACGTAATTAGAGAATTCGTGCACGGTTTTTTCCTCATCTGGAGAAAATCGACCAGGCTGGGCTAATCTACCTGAAATACCACGATGAACCAGCTCGCAAGCGCCTTTGTCTTCCTTAATAAACAACTCCATCGGTGGGTAATATCTTTCCTCAGCATCCTTTTCGAAATGTGGCAAATCAATTGTTGATTGGGGAAAACAACACCAGGTCACAATTCTGGTCCACTCAGTACCTTCGGGAAAATACTGATGAAAAGTGATTCGATCGGGGGGCAGATTCATCAAAACGTGGGGATAATAGATCAAAAAATGGGTACGTTCCTGATCAAAATCTGATAGACCATCAATAAACGGCAATGTCTTGTTACGAGGGACATATAGTCCATTCTCGTTATCGCTACTATTGATGGTGTAAATACCAGGTTGACCCTCAGCATTAAATTTCGAACGCCGGGTGCCTGGATAGTAGGTATCCAATGATTCCTTGTGAATGGTTCGAACATGATAACCTTCACGTGAATTTTCTACCCAGATTTTCCAGTTTGCATTAAATCTGTATTCCCATTTTTTTGTAACTTTCATTTCTTGTAAATTATAGCTTTCCAGCCGCTCAGGCAGATCACCCAGGGACTCGATAAGTGAGTCCGCATGTTCGTCAAAATTTGCAAAAACAAACCCACCCCAGGTTTCAGTACGCACCGCCGTCAGACTATGGTCTTTCTTTTCAAAGCCAACGGCATTTTCCATTGAAGAACATCTGAGCAAGTCACCTTGCAATGAATAAGTCCATGCATGATAAGGGCACACGAGTCTTTTGCAGTTTCCATTGCCTTTTACTATCTCTGAACCTCTATGCCTGCAAGCAGCAGACAGGGTACGAATAACACCCTGTTCATCACGCAATACAATTAATGGCTCACCGACTATGTCAACGCGTGTGTAATCACCTGGGTTGGGGATTTCCTCTTCACGGGTTAGCAGCAGCCAAGTTTTAAGGAATATGGTATCAACTTCCCGGTCATACCAGGCCTTCGATTTATAAACCTCAGTCGGCAGCGGGCTGGCATGTTCAATCGGCAACCGTGTTTTTGCATATTTTTCTGGCGAAAATATGTCGTCAAAGGATTTAGTCATTTATCAGACCTGCTGTTCTTCGTTGAATTGTTGAGCGCAATATGCTTATTGCACCCTCATCAATTACCGTTGGCTCTACATTTAATCAATACTGATGGTCTATTATTCTGATGATTCGAAAGCTTTTTGCGGAACCAGCCGAATTTCGAGGCGTCGATTTCTGCGACGTCCATCTTCGTCGACATTATCAGCAACTGGTTGATTCTGGCCATACCCAACTAAACGCAATCGATTAGATTCGATACCAACATTCTCCAAATAACGTACCGCACTCGCTGCTCTTGCTGCTGATAATTCCCAATTACTAGGAAATTTATCCAGTCTATCCTGACTTATTGGAATACTGTCTGTATGTCCCTCCAGACTAATAATTCGATCAGGCATTCGTTCTGCAAAACTTGCCACTCTATCCAACACATCCTGACCTGCCTGCTTAAGTCTTGTGGAACCTGGGCCAAACACAACATCTCCATTCATACGAATCAGGGTTACCTTGTCTTGCAAAGTTCGGACTTCCAGATCCTTTTGTTCAGAAATAAGATTTATTTCCGATACTAACTCGTCGATTTGGCTTTTTGCACGATCACTTTCTTCGGTAAGGCTCTTTATTCTGATCTCACGACTTTCCAACTCTTCAGTCAATTTAGCCCGACCCTCAGCTAACAATGTGAGTTGCTTTTCCAACGTTATTACCCGTTGCTGCTCTTCTTCCAGGGAGTGGGTTCGACGCGAGATTTCAGAATCGGCAGTAAGC
>JBLHGU010000051.1:0-27263 GCA_047615875.1 Parasphingorhabdus sp. | reverse complement strand
ACGTGCAGCTCCAATCACTCATGGCGTCGCGACTTACCAGGATGATGAGGTGACCTATGATATTGGTACAATTAAAGGCGACGAACTGAAGGAATACAGAAAACGGGCACAGTTAATATTTCAAGACCCTTACGCGGCATTAAGCCCTCGTATGACAGTTCGGGACATTATTGCTGAGCCTTTGGAAGTAATGCAGATAACCAAAACTCGTGAGGAGACTGACACGCGGGTTCGCGAAATCGCTGCAAAATGTCGAATCAATCTTGAGCATTTGAGACGTTTTCCACATGCATTTTCCGGTGGTCAACGACAGCGTATTTCTATCGCGCGCGCGCTGGTTTCTAATCCAAATTTCATTGTTGCAGATGAAAGCGTGGCAGCGCTGGATGTTTCGATACAAGCTGACGTTCTAAATTTGTTAAAGTCGATTCAGCTAGATATGGGGCTGACCTTTCTTTTTATTAGCCACGATTTAAGCGTAGTTGCTCATACCTGCGATCATGTGGCTGTGATGTATCTAGGGCGTCTGGTTGAGACTGCACCGACCAAAGAACTATTTTCTTCTCCTCGTCATCCGTATACCAGAGCGCTGTTATCGGCAATCCCTTCGTTAGATCCAGATGATAGCGGCAATGTACTAAAGCTCGAAGGCGAAATACCTTCACCGACTAATCCGCCTCCTGGTTGTAAGTTTCAAACCCGCTGCCGATATGCGATTGATATTTGTCGTGAGGAAGAACCAAAACTTGATCATCTGGGCTCTGACCATAATGTTGCCTGTCATCGTTGGCAGGAACTGGCAGAAGATTCTGATAATTGATAAGTATCTAGTTCCAGGTTTAGACTTGATTTATCATATTCGACAGTGGGTTTTTGATCGAAGAAAGCTCAAACAGTAAAACAATATTAATCATCGAGCGGAAACATCGGCCTAGGAATATTTTGATAAGGCAGGCGCTGATAATTGAGTGTACATAGTGCGCCACTATCACAAACAATAACTTCACCGGCGATAGGCTCAAACGCGGCACGAAAATGTTGCATTGATTTCAACGCAACCACCGTTTTTTTCTCAGGATTTATTCCAAACGCTTTAAATTGCTGCAGATCAAGCATCTGGTTGGCAATGGAAACTATCAGTATGTCGATGTTGTTAATTCGCACTACGGCGCTCTTCCCAAATGAATCACTTAATCCTCCTACCATAGGACCATCACCAATAAAATCTCCATCACTCAGTGATAACAGTTCCACATTCAGGTTCAGGGGGCCTCCACCAAAGTGGGCGTCAGTCTTACCGCCGAGAGAGATATTCACAGTTGTGCCAATGTGTGTATTTTGTAACTGCTGAACAACTTCCTCGTCCAGCATCGGCCCAAAACAGGCATTACCAATTTCTACCTCAAGCAAAGCGCGTAGCAATTCTGTTGAATCGCCGTAACCACCACCTCCTGGGTTATCAGCATAATCCGCAATCACTAAGGGACCCTTGGGGGATGCATAATTGTTCGCTATCTTCGCTGCGGCTTCGACACTGAGATATTCGTTTAATACCTCGTATCGCCTGGCCCATATGTCGTTTGCAATGGCTTCGGCAAACATCTCATGTTTGGCAAAATTTCCCTGGCCAGTAACCAGAACCGTCGGACCCATTTGAGCAATATCCGCACTGGCAAATCCGGCATTAATACTAACAGCAAATACATCGTCAAGAGTTTCGTAGTTTCTAGCTTGTTCGAAGCGTTCAATCATTGGGCCAATATCGGTGCGACCCCCATTGACCTCTTCAAGCATTGGTCGGTTAATGCATATGGTTCGCGGGGAAATTTCTCCGCTCATAGCTCGCTGCAATATTTCACCAGCATGAGCACCGGCAATTCGCATATCAATATGCGGGTAAGTTTTGTATGAGACAATTATATTTGCCAGGTTACACATTTGTTCAGTGACATTCGCGTGCAAATCCAGGGTGATGGCAATAGGCAAGTCGACACCGATTACATTGCGTAGGCGTTTTAATATCTCTCCATCACCATCCTCGTAGACTTCGGTAACCATGGCGCCATGTAAACCGAGTAATAAGCCATCGAAATTACCGGTTTTGGCGGCTGTAATAACCGGCTCGCAAAGATACTCGAAAGCTGCAGAAGTAACGACACCACTCGGCACAGCAGTAGCACTAAGCACATGCTCAATGTCCCAGAGGTATTTCCTGCCAGTGTCTAAAAATCCAGCAAACTCGGTATTCGCATCCCCACGTTCTTTGATAGCCTCATCAGCAAATAATAGACTGCGATTCCTAAAATCCTGCAGCGTGGTTTTACGACAACTAAACGTATTGGTCTCGTGATAGATTTCAGCGCTCAGTACTTTCATCGGATGATTCTATCCTCGCCATAAGTATTTAAACGATTGTAAATTGATTCCGGGATAAAGTATCAACATCTGGTCATCAGCCATTTTCCCATGAAAGGCCCAAACCTATCCTACATCGTTTTCAATTACCGCTGTCGAGATTCTGTATACTTTCTCGAACCGATCCCAACAATAGAGCAGTCTCCCCATGGCAAAACACATAGGCAATAATCAAAGCACACTAACCTTTTGCTACTGGGCCATTCGTGGACTCGGTCAGCCAATTCGCTTTATGCTCGCCGAAGCCGGTGTGTCAGCGCACGAAATTCGTCTCGGTGTTGACCAGGATGGACGCACACATAATGAGGACGAGGAAGATCAAGACTGGGCATCCCACAAAGCCACTTTGCAACTGCCCTTTCCTAATCTTCCTTACCTGATTGATTCAAGCGGATCACAGATGATCCAAATCACCCAAAGTAATGCCATTTTGCGATATCTTGCACGAAACTATGGATTCTATGGAGAAAGCGAAGCCGATCGAATACAGATTGATATGCTGCAGGAAGAGGCTTATGATTTTCGTAACAAAATTGTACGCACAGCTTATACCTTGGGCGACGCCTACCCTGCTGCTTTTGATGAGTTTAGTAACAACGCAGTGCCACGCCATGTCAATGGGTTTGAGCGCTATTTGGCAACTCGCGCGGATACAAGCCATTTCGTGGGACAAAAACTTTCCCTAGTCGATTTCGTTATTTACGAACTAGTATGGCAAATCCAATTAATGGTGCCTGGCTCAATTTCAGATTTATCTCGGCCAAATTTAAATGCATTCATTGAGCACTTTTCAAATCGGCCACGAATCTCTGCTTATATACAAAGCCAAGATTACATCGAGCGTCCTATAAATAGCCCTTGGGCGTCATTTGCCTAGTTGGATTGAGTGAAAATAGCTTGCGCATTAGTAGATAAAAACACAGGGGTAACTATATTAATAGTGATAGCCGAATATCTGAATATCTCTTTGATATATATGTGAAACTTTTTCTGCAAGTTGCTCGTCATAGTATTCTTGATAAGGCATTTTTTGCGACGTAACATTCCAACGACTTATTTCTTTCTCAGGCAACCCTAACTTGTGGAAAATTACTCCAGCGTCCTTGTTAAACGTTTCAATTCGACCAAGATAGTCAATCTTATTCAGATCAATTAACTCAGATTGGGAACGTATATGAACATCACAGTTACCAACATCTTGATCATATACGTAATTTACAAAGTTTTTAAATGATTTCATTTTTTCAAGCTCGGACTGGGCAAATTGAAAATGATTTTGCTTAATAACTTTATCGCGCCAGCATGAAGCCAATCTGTCCCAGGGGTTTCGAACGAAGGCGAACTTGAAATAGTTATCGTAAGCATTAACCGGATAGTGAAGCTGAAACGGGTGTTCCACATCAAGGAAAACATCACTTTCTTTTAAGTGATTTAATATAGTCCGGGTGGCTACTTTGGCTACTCGAAACCAGATAAATTTTCTTTTATGACATATCGTCAAGTTATAACGACCTGCTGAGGGAAAGAAAGGAGAATTGCTAAGCACTTTATAAAATGATTGCATCTCCTTACTCTTCTTATCCAGACGATTGGGGTAATTTGGTAGAGTTCTCATTATGAGTTTTACGCAATAGTAATGTTAAGTATACGGACACAGTAATAGTAATCCGATTTAGCATTCGCTTATAGTAGGCTCGCTAAAAACCTGCGGAACACAATAATTTCTTTTACTCTAGACAAATGTTCAATGGTTTGTTTATTTAGCTCTCCTGTAGAGAGGTAATATTCAACACCTTTATTTGAACTTCTAAATCGCCAACTCGACTTCACTTTTTCGCTGCTGTAGTCATGATCAAAATATGTTTTCAAGAAACGAGCGAAATTGTCTGCCGAGAATTCCGCTATAAACCCAACCTCTGAAACGTAATCCGGCAACCTGAAGAGTCTGGTAATATTTTCCTCACAGTCGACGACTTCTATTAAAAACTCTTTCAGGGAAAGCTCTAGCAAATAAGTCGGTTGCAGCACCAAGTCCGGATTGACCCCAGAATTCACCCTATCAGTAGCCCAAAAATAAAGCGATAGCAATAATTCAACCGGGTCCTTTAGAAACACAAAGGTCAACCATTCATTTCGATTGAACTCACGTACAGAATTCAATGTCCAGTTTATATGGTGATTATGGACACACTGTTGATCCAAATAACCGTGTCCCCATAAGTCATTATGAACCTGTAATTGCCTTGCAGTGGGTATCTGGTATTCAGAACAATCAATGGCAATATCGAATAGTTCGACCTCCGTCCAATCTCGGTTTATTGGGATGTGAGGATTAGAAGTATTAAGGGTTTTATAGTTTTGATATTCCAACGAACTACCTGGATCACCCAAGACATTATATGCCAGGTAATTGTTGATAAAGCGTCCAGCTACTTTCCCATAATGAATGAAAGCAAATTTCTGGAACTTCATAATCAGTGCCTATCTTGCCCCATAGAACAAATTGTTTCGTTGATGTTTAATATGGCCTGTTAGTACTTTAAGAAATTGACTTAGAACTTTCTGTGGATCAATTTCTTCCCGTTGAGAATGTTTGAATGCCTGCTCACTTTTACTATTAAGAAAAGATGCATCGGTTAGATATCGATCAAGTTCATTCAACCAGATTTGCACTGTATCACTTAGTGCAAATATGCTTCCACCCGGACCAATATTATTAGCCACTCCCTTTGTATCGAAGCCCATCACAGGGATACCTGAAGATTGAGCCTCAGTAACTATTCTGGCAAAACCTTCAACATGAAGCCGAGGTACCAAAAGTATCGCTACATCCTTAAGGATCGGTCTTACGTCCTGGGTAGGTGACAACAATTCAATATTGCCGCAGGCTCGAAATTGTTCAAACAGATACCGACGCCAATCTGGGGCGAGCACGACACTTTGTAACACAATGAATCGATACTCTGGGCGCTTTCGAGCTATATCTATAAACCACTCGACGCCCTTGGATCTAATCGGGTTCACAAACAAAACCTTGGTACCCGAAATTTGGCTACGATAATAATCAAAATCTATATATGGCGGAACAACATGTATTTTCTCGCCTAAAAGCACTCTGGCTGTCTCGGCAATATCTCTTGTTGTAGCCATTGTTCTTATCGAGGCCATATTCTTTAAATAATCTGGAACGTCCTTTTGAAACAACCAATTTACCAACGGCAATTTCAGTTCTAGTAACGTTTGGAATATTGCTTGGGTCGCGTGATCGATAACCACAACGATGTTAGGGCGCAATGTCAGGCTTATTCCTGATAACGCAGATACTAAATTGGTTGTTCGGTAGACACAAAACCCTAAAGTTTGGTCGCGATAAATAGCACGTTTTTTATAGGGCGAACGCCATTGTGACAAAACCGCTGGAACATGGCCCATAGACGTAAGGGCAACACACAACTCAGTTATAGTTCTGTTCTGACCATTGAATTCTTCCGGTAGAAACGCACTACCAACAACGAATAGAATTTTCATTCAATTTTCTATATCGTCCTGAGAGGTGTGAGATTGTTCTATATGATTTTCTAATTTTTCAATGAATAGATCAACAAGGTATTCTGGACTGGCTTCTGCACGCATGGAATGTGCAAAAGCCGCTGCACTTTTTTCACTATATAGGGTCTGGTCATTGAAGAGTTTATCCACTGCCTCAACCCAGTTGGATATCTCACCATCTGCATCGAGGATCATACCCCCATCACCGATCGCCTCTGGTAACCCACCACGACTACTACCAACCACTGGTATTCCATTTAACTGGGCTTCGGTAACGCAGCGACCAAAAGTTTCTTCCCAAATACTGGGCATTAGCAGCAACCTGGCATTTCCATATAATAACTTCATATCGCGGGTGGCCGAGATCCATTCTATATTTCCGAGTTCCTCTGCTCGGCTCTGACAATACTCCCGCCAGGTATTAGCAACAACCCAGCTTTCTGCTACCTGGAAAGTTATGTTCGGAAGCTTCTCAGCAATCTGGAACATGATTTCCACACCTTTTAGGTGCGTTGGATTGATAAAAAGGACTTTCTCCCTGGAGCTTGAACATTGATATCTTTCACGTTCAACCAAAGGAATTAGCGTAGTGGAATCCACCCCAAACATAGATCGAAGTCTACGTCTGGTAAAACATGAATTAGAAAAATACAGAAGGGCGGGATCCGGTACAAACACACCCCCAACCTGAGCATATTCTACGTTGTGTAGGTACACGCTAGTTGGCACACCCGACTCAAGCGCAGAGATAATCATAGGAACTGTAACCCTGCCTGTTAATACGCAAATGGCATCTGCACAGGCAGCACTGGCCACACTGGCCAAAGAAACCTCGGGGTTAGTTGTTCTGACGACCAAATAACCATTATGGGTATCTGACCGATCAGTTTTTGAAACACTTTTGCGGGTACTCGCATAGCCACAATTAATAACGGGCTCAATTCCCCGGGATTTCAATTCTAGACACAACTCATGAATTGTTGTCTGCAACCCCCCTATCACTTCTGGTAGGTAACCATAATTAGTCGAAAATACCAGACTTTTGAGACCCATTCTATGAAGCTATTTCCACAACCTCTGTTTCAACTGCAACGTGCTCCTGCTCGACCTCCTCAATCTCTTCGCTCTCGTCGACCCAGGCTTCATAGTTTTCCGGTACAGCTTCAAGACCGACAAAAGACTCTACCTCCACATCCACTTCCACATCTGGCCCTTCAAAATTACCCATTATTTCTTCTAATTGTTCCAGATCCATTTCTCCTTCATCATGAATCACGCCGTCAGGAGAAATACGTACCCAGTGCTCGGCCTGGGTGATCAGATGCCTGGCCTCGCCTATATCGCTGGTACCCGTCAAATCATCGCCATACAGAAAAAATGCGAATGTACCCTCAGCTGAGCTGATCTGCACAATCATTACCCCACCCCTGATGCCGAGGGTTCCAGATGGTGTTGTCACTGTAACATCGCCAGACTTACTTAATGCGCCACCGACAAATCGTAATACTCCGGCACTGGCTGACAGTACCAGTGCACCGCTCCCAGTTTCCGGGTTGTATACAAACTTATCTATAGTCACTTCGGAATTGGGGCCAATAGTGAGTGAGGATTTATCCGCGAACATAAGGTGGGCCGCTCCCTCATCGCCTGTTTTGATCACCTCGTTGCGAAAAATATCACTACCTACAAATAGTACCCGGCTATCGCTTCCAGGGCTTATGCCTTCAACAGACGGTTGTATAGCGCCTGCAATACCGGCCTTTTCATTGCTAGTATCTTGCCCAAATAGTACGCTACCGGAAAGCGCTAACGGAACAGCACTTAAACTTTTTAGAATTGTTAATAGTTTTGATTTTTTCACGCTTGACCTCTTTACTTGAAAGTGAGGCGCAATGCCAAACTGATCAAATTATTTTTGCTAACATAATTAGCAAGGTTTGAGTCTCGATCCACGGACTCCAGCTTCAATAACAATCCTAGATTCTTTTTCAATGGTAGAAAGCTCGAGATACTATAGCGCCATTCATCATCCTCGCGGATGATTTGATCATTTATGCGAGAATTCGAACCATCGTATTCCACGTTACGTCGTACTATGGAGAAATTAATAGATTGTTTACCGACTTCCTTCGCAAAAATATTTTTGAATCGAATACTATATTTAGCCGATAGCGACAGCATTCCATAGCTAGACTCTTCAATCTGCGTTGTGATATCGCTAAAACGTAAACCGGTGGATAGAAAATGTCCCCGTTTGATTTCGGAGTTCCAATTCAAACGAAAGCGTGTCTCTTCTCCTGTTCTTAGTGAGATTTGCTCTTTGCCATTATTGGCATTGAAATCACGATCGCGATACTGCAAAGACCATCGTAACGACGACTGAGTACTAAGCGCATAAGCGCCTTCAACTCCTGCGCCCCAGGAGCTTTCCAGGTCATCATCATTCAGTATACTTTCGCGCAGAATTACATGGGGTCGTAGACTCAATCTGTCGCCGGATGATGCCATTAAGATCTCAGGACCGCTGGTAAGCTCCAGTGCAGAGTAGTTCAGTTGCTCATTTTCATCGTAATCTGTGGCAAAAAGAAGCGCCCTGGATTTTATCGAAGTGCTGGAATTAACTTTGTACTTGTGATTCAGCGTTGAAACCAGGTAATAATTTTGATCGCTTTCTTCAACTTGCCCAGGTGGCAGGGGAATCAACCCTCCACGTGAAAATATTTCCGCCGATTCCGGCGATAATCTAGGGTTTTCCTGATAACGATACCCGAGCATCAACATTCCAGAAAACACATTCTGACTGTTTTCTGCTTCGGACTTTACGAAATATTCCTCCATATAATCCGGCACGCCTTCCCCGTCAGCGAATAATGCCTTGGCACGAATAAAGTAAGACTGCGCCACCTTATGAGCACCAAGTCTCTGATACAGCGTTCCTAGCTCAAACAATACTCTTGGCTGTCGTCTCGACACCACCAGCATACCTTCCAGAGCAGATATTGCTGCCTCAAAGTTGGAGACATAGATGCCTTCCTGAGCGTAAGCATAAAGCAGTTCCAGATTAGCGGGGTCTTCTAAAACTTGTGAGTAGAGGTCATCAAGCTTTTCATAGGCTTTGATTTGGGATTGAGAGTAAGCAATCTGTGTATTAGAAACAAGCATAACCATGCATAGGGCAATTCCCCTGAAACAGGAAAATCCTACCCACTGCGGGTTAGCTCCCTTTAACCAAAGATTCCTCATGTTACGGCTTCTGAGCATCTTCAAATATATAAACCATACAGTCTTAAATGTGACAAATTATGAGTTGCATTTAGCCATTCGCTCTGGGTTTATAGGTACGGCTATACACTTTTGAAATGATCTACTAATTATTATTTAGTCCAATCACAAAATTAAGAGCAACCCATGTTACGGGGGTTAATAAATAAAGGCTAACTCTGACAAAGTTATATTATTATTAACGCCTTAATAAAGCAATGCAAACCAATTATGTAAACCAATTATTTGTAGCACTTTACAAACTGTCGGATAGTGTATAGTTTTCCCAAACACTAAATATTTCACTAATCAGAGAAGTTGTTTAATTGAAGAAAAAAAAGGCTAATCGACTTAGTTTCTCTATCTGGCTGTTTGCAGGGTTACTGCTTGCTCTGGTGGTGGGAATTCGGTATCTCGACCCAGCAATTGTTACTCAGGCAAGATACGCGGTATATGATACTTATCAACAAATTCAACCTCGACAATACGAACCCGCGGCAGTTCGCGTTATTGATATTGACGAGCAATCTCTGTCCGAATTTGGGCAGTGGCCCTGGCCCAGAACAACCATAGCTAAGCTGGTCAACCGACTGCGTGAACTAGGGGCCGCATCGATTGCTTTTGATATTATCTTTACGGAACCAGACAGACTATCACCGAAGCAATTAGCTATAGCCCTTGATCTGCCAGAAGCAGAGTTAAATACTCTGATATCAAAATTACCAGACGGCGACAAGCTTCTAGCGAATATTATGTCCATAGCCCCCGTGGTTCTCGGCGTCGGCGCTACCAACGAACCGGTTGCCAGAAGCCCTAAGCCCAAGACCGGTTTCGCCAATGCCGGTGCCAACCCGGCAGATATTGTCGAACAATATTTAGGTGGCATTGGCAATATTGCCGTGCTCGAAGAGAAGGCGAGCGGTTACGGCAGTATTGTGGTGGGAGATAACGTTGACTCAGTGGTAAGAAAAATTTCGCTAATGCAGAAAATCGGCGATCATCTTTTCCCGTCGCTATCTCTAGAATCACTGCGCGTGGCTCAGGGTGCCTCCACTATCATTACACGCGCCAGTGATGCCTCCGGGGAGATTCAATTAGGCAGGGTTCAAACGCTACAGTCTTTGAAAGTTGGTGCTATAGAAGTGCCACTTACCCGGACTGGAGAAATGTGGATCCACTACACTGAGAACCAGCCCGAGCGCACACTTTCTGTGAAAGATGTAATGACATCCACAGATATCCAACGGCTGGCCAATCTGGTCCAGGGCCACTTGGTATTAGTCGGCACCAGTGCAATCGGACTTAAGGACATTCGGGCCACGCCGCTTAGCAAATTCGAACCTGGAGTCATGATCCACGCTCAGGCTTTGGAGCAGATGATTCTGCAAAAGTTTCTCGAGCGACCAGATTGGGCCGATGGTGTTGAAATTTTATGGCTTCTGGCATTAACCCTGATATTAATTATCACACTGTCAACGCTTGGCGCTAAATGGTCCGCTATTACGGGACTTGCTGCTATTGGCGGGTCGTTATGGATTTCCTGGATTGCGTTCAGCGAATACCGGTTACTGCTGGACCCTGTCTATCCCATCGTCGCAGCCATTCTGATCTTTATTGCTATCACTATTTTAGGTTTCGCTCAGTCGGAGAAAAACCGCGCGCATATCAAAAAAGCTTTCAGCTCTTATTTATCTCCGGCATTAGTGGATCAACTTGCCGATGATCCTTCTGCATTAAAACTGGAAGGTGAAAACAAGGAAATGACATTCTTGTTTACCGATATTGCTAGCTTCACCAATATGACCGAGAAGACCGAACCAAAGCTTCTGGTAAAAACGCTAAATGAGTATCTTGGTCATGCCTGCCAGATTGTAATGGACAATGGGGGCACTATTGACAAGATGATTGGTGACGCTATTGTCGCTATCTACAACGCACCGGTAGACCAGCCTGATCATGCTCAACGAGCTGTTAAAACAGCACTTGAGCTGGATATTTTTTGCAACGAATTTTCAAAGCAAAAACAGGCCGAAGGAATTGCCCTGCTGGAAACTCGTATTGGCGTTAATACGGGGGAGGCTGTGGTTGGAAATTTTGGTGGTGCCGAACGATTCGACTACACGGTTATTGGTGATGCAGTAAATACCGCGGCACGCATGGAAAGTGTCAACAAACAGTTAGGCACACGCATTTGCATTTCAGAAACCACTGTCAAATACTGTGACGGATTGCACTTTAAGCCCATTGCTAATCTGGTGCTTAAGGGTAAAGAACAAGGAGTGGAAGCTTATGTGCCAGTTAGTGAACAGGAAGCTCAAGGAGAACTGTACAAAGATTATTTAACTTTATACGAGAAGCTTCAACGTGATGAAATAGCCAACAGTGATGCCTTCGAGGAGCTAAAGACACGTTATCCTGATGATCCTTTGGTTAACCTTCATCTTAATCGACTAAATAAGGGGGAACGCGGTTCACGGATGGTATTTAGTGAGAAATAAAAACAACAATCGTAACGACTGTAAGTAACGTAACCGTCCGGCTACACCATATTGACAGTACGTTTCCAGTGATGAGGCAGAAGCAGATCGAGCTCTGAGTACTTAATAACCGGCAAGCGTTCCAACACGTTCTTGAGATAAGCCTGTGGGTCGATACCATTGATTTTAGCCGACTGTATTAGCGTCATAATATTGGCGGCCCGTTGTCCACTGCGCAGAGAACCGGCAAACAACCAGTTAGAACGCCCCAGCGCCCAGGGGCGTATCTGGTTTTCCACCCAGTTGTTATCGATGGGTACCGCCCCATCATCGAGATATCGGGCTAATGCCTGCCAACGTTTTAAGCTGTGATCTACCGCTTTAGCCGTACCCGTGCCATCGGTAACTTGCTCCCGTTGCCCTATAAGCCAGTGCCGCAACTTATCCAGAACCGGCCTGGATTGTTCCTGACGTAATCGCAGACGGGTTTGATCATCTGCTTGTGAGAGTTCACGTTCGATGTCATAGAGCAAGCTGATGGTTTGCAATGCCTGTTGAGCAATCGGGCTTTGATTGGCAACATACAGATCGTGGAACTTACGTCGTGCATGGGCCGTACAGCCGATCTCTGTTATACCTTGAGCGAAACTGGCTTTGTAGCCACTGTAATCATCACACACCAGCTTGCCATGCCAGTCTTGGAGGAAGGTTCGAACTTCCTTACCCGCGCGAGAGGCCCTGAAGTCATAGACGACACCCTGTACCTTGGCGTAACGGGTCGTCGCATAAGCCCAGACATAGGCCCGGTGCGTACGCTTTTTACCCGGTGATAGCATCGATACCGGTGTCTCATCGGCATGCAGCACATTATGTTGTTTGAGCACCTCCCGTAGCCGCACTACCAGCGGGGTCAGTTCCACCCCACAACGACCCACTCAACCCGACAGTGTCGAACGCGGTAACTCCACCCCCGCACGGGCGTAGATCTGCTGCTGACGATAGAGTGGTTGGTGGTCGGCGTACTTGGAGATCAAGACCTGCGCCAGTAGATTAGTGGTTGGGATGCCTTTGTCGATGATATGTGCTGCCACGGGTTCCTGTACCAGCGTTTCACAGGTTTGGCAGGCCCACTTACCCCGGATATGTTGTTCGACACTGAAGCTCCCGGGGGCATAGTCGAGTTTCTCGCTGACATCTTCTCCAAATCGTTGCATCTGGCAACCACAGGCACAAGTCGTCGAGTTGGGCTCGTGATGGATGACTGTGCGAGGTAGTTGGGGGCGGCAGCGGCTGACGCCTGGCTTTCTGTATTGGGGTTGCGGGTTTGCTGTGACTGGCGGAGAGCTTCTCAAGCTCCGTTTCCAGTGCCGCCAGATCCTCATCAATCTGTTCCTTAAGCAGACTGAGTTGGCCACTGTCGAGGCCTTCGCTACGACGACCATAGCGATGACGCTTAAGCAGTGCGATCTCGTGAATCAGTTGTTGTTCACGGATCCGGTAGTGTTTTACCGTCTGATCATACCGCTTGATGGTGTCATCGTATTGTTTGATCCTATCATCGTATCGCTCAATGTCTTTATGATATTGCTCGATGGCACTATCACGCTCACTGACTTGCGCGTGCAATTCGTTAACCCTCTCGCGCAGCTGCGCCGTTGAGAGTTCGTTAACTTTAGATTCTGGATGCATAACCCGTACTGTGCCAGAACCGACAGACGTTGACGATCTCCCCTTAGTCATATGGACTAAAGACCAGGGCTATGGATGATTTACAGGTGTTTAATGGTGTAATCTGGGCCCGCATATTTCCACGGTAAACCGACTACCAGTGCCTGCAATTGGGCAGACTGCAGGGCCACTGCATCACCCTGTCTCAAGGCTGTCCATACAAACTTACCCTGATGCAGCCGGCGGGCCGCTAGCCAGATCCCGTAGCCGTCATGCACCAGTATCTTCATCCGGTTGGCTCGTTTGTTGGCGAATACATAGGCGCAGTGGGGTCGGGCCTCGCCAAATGCCCGTACTACCCGGGCCAGTGTGGTATCTGGGCCTGAGCGCATATCCAGCGGTTCTCGTGACAACCAGATTTCATCACAGCGAATCATGACATCAAAGCTTTAAACCAAACAACAGATTCACTCATCCGAGACAACGGCCAGTTCACTACAACACCGTTGGGTAGTTCTATACGAATCGTCTCTTGAGTATTCGCTTGACCGACAGAATCAGAAACAACCGGTGCCGGTAGTCGGACAAAATCTACGGGGCCTGTCGCTGCAAACTCTTTGCGCCACCGGTGAAGTAGGTTAGCATTGAGTTCATACTGCAGGGCAACACCCGCGATGGATTGACCGGGCTTATAGCTCGCTTATACAAGCTGTCGATTGAAATCTATGCTGTATTGCTGGCGTCGTTTCGGTATTGCCGAAGGTGCAACTAATAGTGCCATAAATAAGTGTCCGCTTAATAATAGGTGGACACTTACGATACGCACTTTATCCTGAATTTACAGATGGAATCACCAGAAGCTTACTAAGTAACTACAGTTCGAAAGATTCTCTTACGTAGTCTCTAAGGTTATGCAATTCTAGTAATGGGGAGTTTTTAAGCTGTAGAACATCATGAATTAAGCAATCGGAATACATCAAGTTACTTTTATAGTATTCAGTAATTTGTTCTTGTGTAGTGCCTTCATCATTAACAAACTCGATCCACTCAAGTAATTCTTCCTGCACGCTTCCGCCCCGTAGCCAAATATTGGGGTAATCGACAAAGTTTTGCTGCTTTTTAATAAAGTCCTCCGCACTGTACAACGGATAATGCACAAGAAAAGATGCACGCCCTGTAAGTATCTCACGCTTTGGGTGATAAAATTTGTGTGCAGTGGCCGGAAGTAATTGACGACTAGTACGGACAGCTACTTTCCCTATGGCATGTCCTAAATAGGGAGGTAGTAGCTTCGATTTTTGTGACATGGGCAAAATTATTTCCTTTCGAAATACATCAACTTGAGGATTCCGTCCTCGCTGCGGGGTAAACTCTGACTTGAAAAAATGCTGTTCTGTAAAAACTACATTTTCATAGGCCAATTTGTTTTGCAAACACTCCACCGGTTGAAAGTTGATCATATCCAATTCCATTGGATATGAAGCAAGCAACTCGCAAAGAGAATCGCTTCTTAATTCCATTGCATTAGGATAAATGAGTTCGTCAGCGTCAACACAGACAAGCCACTCAAAGCCTTGCTTGGTTGCTCGTTCATAAGCATCAAGCATATTTATCATCTGCCTGGACAAATGGGTCTCGCAATAGAAGCGTAAGTTCTTTACACCTCGGACACCCCAACCTTTTGAATTAATAACCTTTTCCACGGAGGTGCTTTTGCAGAATTCCACAAAATCCAGATCGGAAATAGTTTTTTCACTTCCATCGGTAGTTCCATCCAGATAAAGATAGACCTTGCCAACTCCAATATTATGATGGTATTTCAGGTTATGTCTTAAAAGCGTGGCTTCGTTCTTAATTGTGATACACATAGCCACTGAATCTCTTTTCAGTTTTAAGACAGCTGGTTGAGATTGACCATAACTAAAAGGTGTAGCAAGCACTTGATCAACCTTATCAGCATTGTAAGGTGCACCCAAAAAGTAAAACAAGTTTTCAAGATTCTGTGTTTTTTCTACAAGATCATGATAGTCAATCAGAAATGCGTTGTCATGATCAGCACAGTAACAAAGGTAGGCTGCATTCAATTCCTGCAATTGCGCAAGAGTGGAAAATTTTTCGGCACCATTTTTCTGGTTACTCTTAAGCACATCAGTGTGCTCTCGTGTATTGAATACAAAAGCAACGTTTGGGAATATTTTTTCCAGGAAACTAAGAAACTCGCTAAATTTTGAGATGACATCGAAATAACGAATCTCTTTAAATCCATAACAGATTACATCACTTGAATCTGTTTCGCCTACAAGCAAGCCCCTTACCATAATTTGACAGCTAGATAGGAAACAATCGATGTCTATCTGCTCGGATCCGTACCATGGCGAACGAGGATTGTCACCATAATTTGAGCGCGCTTTTAAAAGCGATTCATAAGTCTGAAATAACCCAGCACAAAATAGATAATTTTCTCCTCTTATCAGACATCCATCGATTGAATTCAACATACCCTGAAGTAAAGTCGAACCACTTCGCCCGTAGGTAACAACTACTACTGAATTAAACTTCATACTAATGGATGGGTCTCGATCGTAAGTCGATAAATTCAGGTTCATGAATACCAGGATCTTGGTTTGATATTGCGCGCCAGGTTTCAGAAACCCCCATACGCTCCAAAGCCTTGTTAATAGCAGCTAGTTTATTTTCCGGGTGTGATGCCTTTATGCTAGAGAAATTCAGTGGATTATCAGTCTGAAAATAATAGATGCATTCCGGCACTGGACCTATATGACAAACTTCGCTTAACTTAAGCACCAGATCATATTCAGCAGCATCTTGCATACTATAGTCAAAGCCAGTAATTCGGGACCAATCTCGCCTCCTGAACATTCGAAATCGACTGCATGCCATGGATAGCAAAAGTTTATGTCTAGAAAAGTCACCAAAAGAATTCTGCGATATGATATTTCCAGCAGTAGTCATCTTTATTTCACTACCATAAACCATGTCCAGCTTGCCATCATCAAGAGTCTTACTCATAAGCTTAATAGCCTCCGGGTCAATGGAGTCTGTTGCCCTGAGTTGTGCGATATACATTCCCTTGCAATGACTTACAGCTTTGTTAGCTGCTTTCGCAAACCCTTCGTGATTTTGAGTTATCCAGCGAACTCGCGGCTGGTTAATATAATGAGTTCGTAGTATATCCAATGTTTTGTCGATTGAACCATCGTCAAAAACCACTATTTCAAAGTCTCTGAACGTTTGATTCAATATGCTATTCAGAACATTAGTTATCGTTCTTTCTGAATTATGAGTCACGACAAATACAGATACTTTAGGAATTTCGTAGGTATCTATTGAGTTAGATTCTCGAACGCCAACAGTTGGACACTTTCCTAATGTAATTGACCTGGTTTTTTCTAATCCAGATTCTCTATCGACCTGTCCGTGGTCAGTAAGTTGATCGACTAATTGGTGATAGCCTAGTGACTCCTCTACCGGGACAAAATAGAAACCCTGATTGTACAATCGATAACCAAATTCTATGTCCTCACTTCCCCAATACTCGAATGACTCATCATACCCTCCTATTACTGACACAATTGATTTAGGGAACGCGTGGCAACATCCATCAAAGGCATGAAATGGAATGCTCGAATTCTTCAGGCGATTAGTTTTGAGTAAAAATGGTACTCGATGATCCAATATGGACCCATTTTCATGTTTCACAAAAGCTGCCTTCCAATCTGGTTCCATTGGCTGGAACTGATCAATAATTTTCGGATTTAGCAGTATCTGTTGATAGCCTAAGTCTTCTATACAAACATGTTGACGTAAACCAAATATTCCTAACGTCGAACGCACATGGAAGCGCTTCATGATTGACTCAATCAAACCTATCCCTGGAACCATATCGCTGTCCAGCATCACGATAAAATCATTCGAAGACGCGCTAATCCCAAGGTTTCTGACTTTGGATAGGCGATACCCCTGGTCGTCTTGTTGCACGATTTTTATTCTAAAATAGGATTCAAACAGTGGGATCAACAACTCAGGATTGTCGTTACTACCATCATCGGCTATGATGACTTCCATCAGTTCTCTTGGATAACTTTGGTGCACCAACCCTGCTAGCGTCTTCGATAGCATATCAAAACGATTATAGACAGGAATAATAACTGAGACACTTAGTGCGTAATGCTCCTTTTTAGTGCCTTCAAATAATGGTTCGAGAAAAGCATAGTCATTCCCAGCACCTTGAATTTTTGGCAATTCGAACGCTTCGGGCCATGACTGTGGTATATCAACTTCAGATTTAATTCGAAATTCAGCATCCGCCCGAATGAGATTCCGCTGGGCCACTTCTGCCTCTTCAAATCTTCCTAAATTCACAAGTGCATCTCGGGCAGCTTGATGTCCGAAAAGTCGCTCAGGATCCAGTCGCTGTAACTTCGTCGCGTAACACAAACAATCGGAAAACTCTTCAAGCTTCAAGCTTATTGCCAGTAACGCCGAAACAGCATCAATACTCTCGGGATCCTTTTCATAAACCTGTTTAAAAAGGGGTCGAGCCTCTTCGTATTCCTCTAATTTGAACAAAACATCTGCGTATTTAATGCACCAACTATCCTCCATGTTTTCAGAAAATTGAGAAAAGATGGTTAGCCATGCTTGCCTTGCTAGTTCCAGGAAGCCCAATCTTTTAGAAATGTTGACGTAGTTCAGACAAATAGCGTAAGTTAATCTTGGTATTTTATCCACGCGATTGCCATCGGTATATCTCCTCCAAAGCTCTTTGGCTTCTCTTCCCTTATTGCAAAACATCAAAACTTCTGCTGCCTTAAAGAAGACCGGGTGAAATTCCGGGTATAGTTTAATCGAAGCCAGCGCGGCATCTTCAGCTAGTTCGATGCGGCCACAGTTGATAGCAGCGTGTATAAGACTCATGTACCACTGAGGCTTGTTGCTGGCGTCAAAATACTCAATACACCCACTCCAGCTTTCTTGTGCCATGTCCCACTTTTCCCACATCGTATAGACCTTGGCTAATGCGACCAGATCAGCTTCAGAATTAGGATCATGCAATAAATTCTTTTCCAACACGCCCTCTGCTTCTTCAAGAACAGATAGCAATGCGCTGTTTTCACCACAAGATAGTAATGAATGGGCCAGATTCAGATACCACTCAGGTTCCAGATCTCCACTAAAGTGATCTATACAGTACTTCCATACAACCGCCGCTTCATCAAATTTCTCCTGCCGGCTTTTCATCGTAGCCAAATGCAGATGCCCATGCAGATTGTCCGGATGATTGTGCCGTAACTTGCTGAGTACAACTTCAGCACGCTCAAACTCTTCATTCATAAACAATGCGCGACCCAGATTCGCATCCCACCATGGTTGCTCTCCGGTGGAAAAGAGGTCGATGCACTGCTGCCAGGTCTCAACGGCCAGCGCCCATCCCCCCTCGACTGAGGCCTCGCGAGCACGACGCACTATTTCTGATTTCTTGATTTTCTGGTCCACCAATTTGTACTTTTATAACTCACTGAATCAAAACAAGGGTATCGGATAGCCAGTAATTCTAGTCCGGCGCAATTTGACATTGATTCTCAAACTACCTCCCTGCTCCATTCTTAAACCATACTGATTCTAGAATTTCAATAATATTCGTCATTAATTGGGTGCCTTCTAGAATAGAGCAGATTATAAACTGCTGCATAGGCACGCAAATAAAATAATACATGGTCGAACCTAATATAGCCCTAATAAGTTATTGTTTTTGCTCAAGATGAACACCAATGATGCAGATTACTTGTCCTTAAACCATTGTTTTCGGGGTCACTATCAGCCCTATAGGAAACTGGCATCTCACGTAGTACCTATTTTTCACCGTCCAGGACTCTAGATCAACTAGTTGCTTTATTGCCAAGAAGTGTGTGTACGTCGCCAACATACTTCTCGCTACCCACTGCCAAATATTTACTCAAGGTTGGGTCTCGCCGCTGTTTACTACGTGCCAGCTCGTCAATTAACCATTGGCGATGGTGGTGTTAAAGTTTCTCGACATCACTAAACCCTGCTAGCTCCATCAAAGCGTGTAAATCAATAATGCGATAGCGTTTGGGTGTTTGCTAAATTTCCGGGCATCCGCCCTGCTGCCATTCTGAGGGATGTTTAACCGCGCCTGCCCTGACCATGTTCAAATCAATATAAACCAGGCATTTTAGAAAGTGAGCATCCGACGCCACGGCCATTGCATGATAGCGATCCTCCCAGAACACACCTTTGCGCCGCTTGCGTCAGTTGTATTCCTGGGCTGTCGACAGGCAATTAGCTACAGGCTTTTGGGGATAACATCCGTGCCGATATCCTTCATCAACAAGTGGATGTGATTCGACGTCACAACGTAGTTAAGAACACAAAGCCCGTAAGGCTTTCTTGCTTTGAATAACCAGATTATCCAGTGCGCGCGATCGCTAGAAAATTTCAGCAGGAACTCTTTTTTCTGGCAACGATGGGTAATGTGCCAGCTGTGGCCGGGCCAAATAAGAACGATTTGCACGAAACATTGCTTTATCACTTAAAAGTGATTGCTATCCCTAAAACTAACGCGTTTAAGCATCAAACCCTAACCCTACATCATAATAATTTCCATAGAATCTATAGGATATCTCGGTTCGACTCCCTAAGTCCTTACTGCCGAAACGCATCTTACTCATCCAGCCAAATTGAATCAACAGTATACATAGGTCCAATACTATCAAAATTATCGGCAGGCTTTGCGCTTTGCGAGAACTTCCTCGGCGTGGAGTGCCTTGCTAAATTTTCCATGTTCTGTAATGAACTCATATATTGCTATATCTTCTACCAGATATTGGCGAAGATCTTCTTCAGTCTTTGAGTCTAAAGTGCCAGCCAACTTTGGTGAAACATTTATGCGGGGTATTTCTATATTCTGTGAGAATTTCTCTGACAGAAAGTTAGTAACCTGATCCATTCTATCCAACGTCATAATATGGTCCAGTCCGATTTGGCCATTTCTCAAAGTAATAAAATTGCATTGCTTACTGAGTCTTGCAAAGGGTTTTCGATTGCCGTCGGTGATATATTCTTTTACAAACTCCTGAAAGCTAATCTTTCCAGTATAGTTTTTGTGAAATTGATGCTTTGGGTCTTTAAGTTCGTCTCTGGATCTGTATCGGTACCAGCTCTCTATCCAGTCCATTGGGTTTCTCATCAAGCACATGGACTCGAGATTTACAGCAGGCATTAGTTTCTTATGTGTCGATAATATCGATACATAATATACTTGGGCATTAATATGCTTCAACTCGGGAGGTCCAGAGATGTTTATATTACAGAACTTTCTTATGGCTATTTCTATGGAAGATGAAGCACACTTAGGCATGCATAGAAAGGCTAAACCATGTCGAGTAGATATTTGCATGTGACCAATTGACTTTAACTATTATTTTTTTGATATGCTTTTCGAGGTCGTTAAGTTCAGACCTGAACATGGTATCGTGATCCTTCCCAGAAACATACAGAGTAATGCAGTTTTTATTCTGTTTCACTGCTGTCCCGTTAAGGAAAAAGAAATGGCTTAATTTTCGAACGATTTGATAAAATAGCGTTACCACTAACTCATTGAATAAAATTAAAAATCAGGCCATGGCCCATTGTAATACAGTTTTCAGTCAAAATCCTAAAGTACATACCGAGACATGAGTTTGAGTCACTAGCAAAACAACACCATTCAGGACGTTCTTTTAGTAAAGCGTCATGTTGGTCTCAATTCGTAAGTCTGGCCATGGCTCAACTATCAGATCGAAGCAGCCTACGCGATATTGTTGAAAACATCAGTGCACAATCTCATCGTTTATATCATCTGGGTAGTGCCCAGCTAACACGATCCAACCTGTCCCGGATTAATAACGAAAAACCCTATTCACTGTATGAAGCCCTCTTTGCCAAGCTACTGATGCGTTGTCAAGGAAATGCACCCAGGTATAATTTCGTTTTATTAATCCCCTTTACTCGCTGGATGCATCGACCATTGATTTATGTTTGTCAGTCTTTCCCTGGGCAGATTTTCGCACCACGAAAGGCTCAGTAAAATTACATGTTGGATTAAACCATGAGGGTTATCTACCAGAATTTGTCACAGTAACCGAAGGCAAGACCCATGACATTACTGTTGGCCGCACATTGAAATTCTCCAAGGAAAGCATTGTGGCTGTAGACAAGGGTTACAATGACTATAGTTGGTTTAATCAGTTGACTGACAAAGGGATATTTTTTGTCACACGTTTAAAGACTAATGCGAAGATCCGGGTTGTGGAACGACACACGATGCAGAAAAGCAAAGGTGTTTCCAGCGATCAAACCATTGAGTTCACTGGTGTGCAAACGGCCAAAAAGTGTCCGATCAAGCTTCGTTGTATTGGCTAAAGAGATGCGGTGACGGGTAAGCACTACGTGTTTCTGACCAACAATTTCAAGCTGGCTGCAAAGACCATTGCAGATATCTATAAAGCAAGGTGGCAGGTCGAATTATTCTTTAAGTGGATCAAACAAAACCTTAAAATAAAATCTTTTATTGGCACCAGTAAGAATGCTGTTATGACACAGATATGGATTGCACTATGTGTTTACCTGCTGCTTGCTTATATTAGATTCTGTTCGAAACTGACCAAAAGTATGCAGCAGATGTTACGTCTATTGCAGCTTAATTTATTTGAGAAACGAGACCTAATGGCATTACTGAGTGGTGATCCAATACGAAAGCACCTTCATGATGAAAATCAGATGTCTTTCTTGTAAAAGTTAACTGGATAGTAGTGATATGAAACATTTATTTCATTATGAAACAAACCTTAAGAGTTAAAATTTCCCTTATCAAGTTTCCTCAAACCCACAATTGAAAATCTTATGCTTCTAACAAGTTCACGCTCAAAAATTATAGAATCGATGAGTGAATACATACAAAGCAGTACGACTGGCTAGAAATTAGCAATGGTATAACATGGCTCGTAGGCTTTACCTGGCAACTTCATTCGTCCAGCTGAGACAAATTTCTTCAGCAGACCATCGATAAGCATTAGCAATTCAGCATCACCCTGAATCTGGAATTTTCCATATTCTTTTATGGCCCGTACGCCGTCAGCTTTTACGTTGCCAGCGACAATTCCAGAAAAGATACATCGCAGGTTCGCCGCCAATTTAGACTTTGGCAATTTTTTGGAAATGACAGTGCTTGACATATTTTCGTGGGTAGGAATAAACGGCAGCTGGAACTGCAATGGGATATTCAATTGCCAGTTAAAATAATAAGCATCACTGGTATCCATTCGATATTGACGAACCTTACGAATACCTGACTTCACTCGTTGGGCTACCAAGATTGGATCTCCAATTACAATTTCGTAAAAGTTGGCGGCTTCATCGCCCAGAGATTTTTTTATAAATTCATCAATGGCCGCAAAATAATCAACACTATCGGCGGGACCAGTTAAAACAACCGGGAATGGAATCGAACCATTTTCAGGTTGCATTAATATACCGAGAAGATAAAGCAACTCTTCCATGGTACCGACGCCACCGGGGAAAACAATGATGCCATGACCAACACGCAGAAAGGCCTCAAGCCGTTTTTCAATATCCGGCAAAATTACCAGACTATTGACGATAGGATTAGGCGCTTCTGCGGCGATGATGCCTGGCTCGGAAATACCAATATAAAGCCCATCCTTTATACGCTGCTTACTATGCGCCACTGCAGCACCCTTCATGGGTCCTTTCATGGCACCTGGACCACAACCAGTACACACATTGAAGCCACGCAAGCCTAATTGATAACCGACCTCCTTGGTATAGTCATACTCATGCCGGGGAATGGAATGACCGCCCCAGCAAACTACAGTTTTTAGTCGGGTGATCGGCGTTGTAATACCTGCATTGCGTAGAATATGGAAAACAACATCAGTAATACCGGCACTGCTTTGTAAATCGAAATTGGAATTGTTATTAAAATCCATATGCACATAGATAATATCCCTCAGTACAGCAAATAACAGATCGCTAATGCCTGAGATGATTCTTCCGTCGACAAAAGCTGAGTCAGGCGCCCCATAAAGATGCAACTTAATACCCCTGCCTCTATGGGATACCTCTATATTAAAATCTGGATAAGCCGCGAGCAACTCACTGGCATTATCAGTTTCACTTCCACAACTCAGCACGGCAAGACTCGAACTACGAAATAGTTGATACAAACCACCCTGGCTTCCATCCAGCAACTGGCCTATTTCAGCGCGTGATAATACGCCCAGATATCCAGACGGTCTTAAACTTATAGTAACAGGCTTATTTACAGAAGCTTCAGGGTTCAATTGGTAATACCGGTTCAGAAAGTTACACGGCCTTAATATTAAGGTGATTGGTATAGTTTATGACGAAATGCCATCGCCATGAACTTTTAAATTCTGCTGTATCGATTGACATTGTTTAACAGTAAGATTATCACTTAGTAAACTAGTTTTTTCGTGCATTAAGTTTTTGGGGTCAGCAGAGTGAGTTCCATTATCAAGCAGAATATGTACAAGCTCATGAGCCAGAACTTTGCCAGGGTGTTGTACGTTACCCACCAGCCAGGCTGTGTCTTTAAGCCATGGCATTAGAGTGGTATTACTCATGGCGAAGGCCTCACCTTCAAAGGGTATCGACCGCAATGTATCTCGCACTAGAAAAATAGCTGGTCTATCTGTCTTCAGCTGATCAGTAATAGTTTTCGACGTAATTGAATGGAAATCTTTCAAGTAACTCGATACCTGAACATCCCGAGAATTAAACTGCACTGCTACATGACACTGAGACAGTATGCCAGCCGCCTCATCCATAGCCTGTTTAACCGTTGCGTCAGACCACCCTGTATCGTCCAGACGAAATATTTGTATCTGCAAAAGCGTTCCTTTTACTATCTCAGCAGTAGCCAGAATAGTTTCTCCCATTTCCACCCTGGCCATATCAATGAGAGGATCAAATAACAAACCGTACTTGGCGTAGCTATTGGCTACTTGCTCATCAGACATGGTTAGAATTCTTTGCTTTAGCACGCTGGCACTTTGAATGCTGTTTCGGACTATTAACCGACTAGCTAGTGCGACAATACGAGAAACCGCATAACTGGTGCCACTAACCAGTCGATAGTCGCCCTGAAAATCAATTGCGGGAAGTCGTTCTGCCGGCACCAGGATATCAACAAATTTATTACTCCAATTGGTTCGAGAGGCAGGCCTCGGCGTTTCATCCACACTACCAACCACCAGAACGTTTGGCGCACTAAAGACCGCGGGATAGCGAGGAGTCTGACCAATATCCAGTCCTTCGTTACCAGCAGAAATCACAAAAAGTATTTCGGTATATTTATCAATCGCCTGCTTTAAGGCAACCCAATCCGATGCTCTACCGCTGCCGATTGGCAAGCCTATTACCTGCACACCATGGGCTGCGGCATGCCGAACCAACTCTGCCATGCGTTGCATGTCTGGCTTCGGGTATCGATAAGGTATCAGGCTGGCAAAAGGACTTTCATCTAGCAACAAACTGGCCGTTCGCGTTCCATGGTGTCGTGGGAAGAACTCACTTTGTCCGATACTTAAGTCATAGGGAAAGGCATCCTCATCCCAAAAATCGTAGCCAAGCATTTGTCTATTGCGGTCTCGCGCAAGACGCTTGAATATTGCAGCATGTTGATAATTTACTCCAGAATCTACCATGGCAACTCTAATCCCTAAATAATCCGCTGCATCAGGCAACTCAGGGTTCCAGGGAATTTGTTGTTGTACGGTTCCTTTGACAGGGTCAAGTACCCGCAGCAAATCTATCGAATTATTTTTGTACAACAGAACACGCAAGGCATTTAACTGGCAATCATTACCTGCCCTCAAAAACCACTGTCTGCTTTGGTCGTTTGTCCAGATAGTGAAATGAACTCTAACCACATGGCCATTACGCAGCAACTTAGTATATTCGGCTGTTTCTGAATCTGCTGTTCGAAAGGAGGTGGTATCCTGAATCGTGTTTTGTCCCAGGTTGTGGCTGGCAGATTTTACTACCATATAACCTTTTGGAACCTCATCACCACGGCATAGCTCAAGAAACGTACGCTGTATGTTTTGCAGGGATTCGTTAACACCTGCTGCTAAACTTGCCGTGCTAAAAACTAACGCCAAAATCAGACTAGAAGCACTTCTATTTAATCGGTTTAATGGCAGAAACACAGAAGTGACAAGATCGCTAATAGCAGTCGTTTGGATAAGAGAGCAAGTGACTATAACACCAACAATAACTCGCTCCCCAAGCTTACGGGGTAACGACCCTTCGTCTTCGAGCGGAAATCTGCTCGCGCCAGGCGATAAGAATCCCGGAACAAGCGATCAGCGCCATACCAAAAGCCGCTTCGTCAGACGGCCATTGGCCAAATAAAACCCTGCCCCAAATAGCAGCAAACAACAGGTAGATAAAATCCAATGGGGCCAACATACTTGCATCTGCAGTTTGATAAGCGCGGGTTAGGCAAATATTACCGGTAAGATTTAATATTGATGTTAAACCTGCAAAACCTAAAACAATCCAGGTGAGTTCAGGCCAGCCAATAAAAACAAATGGAGCACTCTGACGCAATTCTAGAGCGGGTGGAAAAAAGGTCATGAAGAAAATCCCCAACAACCCGCTTACAATAAATACTAATCCGACCGCAAAGACCATAGCAAGCGGACTCTCCCTACGACAGGCTTTCCTAAGAGTTAGAATATTACAGGCATAAAAAAAACCTGCGACTAATGGCATCAATTGTACTGCGGAGAAGTCTTCTCGCCAGGGACCTAGCACTATTGCAGCGCCAACACTGCCAAGTGTCAGAGCACCTATCCTCCACGGGCCGACTATCTCGCCTAGAACCGGTCGAGCTAGTATTGAAACAAAAATGGGGTAGGTAAATAATCCTGCGGCCATCTGGGCGATGCTGAGAGATGGTGCACCAGCAAAAAAGAAAAACATGCAAATGGTCAGAAATCCTGCTCTTAAGTAGACTCCTCGCCAATTATTGGGACGCAATAAAATCAGACCACCGGAAAGCATTGCCAGGCCCGCAGCAATGACTAAATTCAGAAAAGATCGTAAGGTTTGGAATTGCCAGAATGATGTCTGCGAAGACATTAACTTGACGAGAGAATCCTGGCACGCAAGCACCAATACAGCGACCATCAGCAGAACAATAGCCAGAAGTGGGTGGTCTGCCTTAGGTTGGTGAAAAATAGAAAATTTCATTATGCTGTTGTAGCTTAAGTACGCTAAACAAGCGAATTATTTCTCCTGCTCATCACCAGCAATATAAACTGACTTGGTGTTAATCGCAGACTTTAGAAAATAAATGAAAAATCCCTTGTTGTACAGCTAGTCCGATTAGTGTTCCATCTGCAATGACACTCCCATTATTATTGGAGTTTAATGGCACTGCTGCAAATAATTAGTATTGTGGTTTCGGCAAGGTTGCAGACTATACGTAGATAAACCTTTGTTTTTATGCATTGAAGGTGCAGTTTTTACAAATTAGACAACTAACTCTTCCCTATGATCATTTTAGTCGAGTTTTCCACGAGGAATTTGAAGCTGAATATCGCTAACTATTTATCCAATGGCAATTAATCCACCTCAAAAACCTATTGTGGGAATATTTGCAATGTTTCTTGCAATGGCCATGTTGCCGGTAGTCGATGCGCTTTTGAAAAGTCTCGTAGACGTTTACAGCGCCGAGCAAATCACCTGGATTCGTAATATTGTACATGCAGGCCTTCTTTTACCCTGGATCATATTTGTTAAAGAAAGAGGTGCACTCTC
>JBLHGU010000050.1:0-27266 GCA_047615875.1 Parasphingorhabdus sp. | reverse complement strand
GAAGGTGTGGTTACCAATGTGACTAACTTCGGTGCTTTTGTGGATATCGGTGTTCACCAAGATGGCCTGGTACATATATCCGCACTGGCCAATCGGTTCGTCAAAGACCCCCGTGAAGTTGTTAAGGCGGGTGATATTGTCAGTGTACGAGTAGTGGAGTTGGACGAGAAACGACGTCGTATTGCCCTGAGTATGCGTCTGGAGGATGCCCCGGAAAAACCCACCCAGCGGCCACAAAAAACCTACTCCAAAAAATCAGTCGAAAAAGTTCAACGTGAACCTATGCGACCGGGTTCCCTGGCGGAAGCATTCAAACGTTTTGGTAAATAATAAAAGCGCTTTGACCCCCAGCTGGTTGACTGATGGAGAAAGCTTTTCCGAGATTGTTATTTGCTTCCTCGATCAGGGTTTTGGTTTTGAGCCATTTACTGTCGAAATCATAAAAAGCTTGATAAAGAAAACCGCATCAACAGGGTTTCTATAAAGCTAGAATATTTCTGCTATCTTATCATCGTCTAATTTGCTATATGGTTCACTATCTATCTTCATTCTCTGACATTGCTCAATATTGAATAAATCGTGATTGTTCCCCAGCAGGCGAAGCAGGGTAATGCAGATTCATAGCCTGCAAAGTATGTAGAACAATTTCAGCGACCCGCAGTCTCATAAATGGCTTAATGACGGCCGCAATCGCATACCAGAGAGTCCAGCGTTTAGAGGTTTTTCTGGTTCATCTAGACGTGATATCAATCGGTTCTTCTGCTCGTAATTTGATACATTCAACCAGAACTTAATCACCATAGTACCGTTTCTCTCCAAATGTAACTCCATAATATTGTCTATGGTTAAAGGTCCCGATCCGCTCTCGCTTTGGTAGGGCCTTTGTTGTTCGTCATAGAAAGTTATGATTTAACTCACTGGAGCTTGGCACTTTAAAGGAAAGTACCTGACAACCTGCTGGGTTTTATCCTTTTGTCACAGCACGAATTGTACTATCCATATCTGACGCATCCATCGCCTGAAATGCCAATAACACTGAATGGTGATCATAGGCATACAGCTTATGTTGTAGCGCATCAATTTTAGAAATAGCTTTCTTTAACCGTGCCTTATACCCTTTCTTACTTAGTGCCTCATCATTTTCCCGAATGCTGTGCTTGTTTGAGCTATATTTAATTGGCCATCAAAAGGTACAAGATAAGGAATTCCTACAAACGATGGCATGTCAAACTGGTTATCGATACTTTGTAGAAATTTTGAATACACATTAGAATTCTGTCAGTGAGGCACTAGGGAATTGTTTATTACAAGTTTGGATCCGACAGATTAAGAATCACTGCGCAAAGCTTCAATTGGGTCTAACCTGGAGGCATTCCATGCGGGGGCCATTCCCGCTAACAAACCTACCAGGCAGGATAACAACAAAGAAAAGCCAATATAGTGAGGTTGAAGTACTACCGGTAGTGCTGGTAAGCCTACTTGCAATGCGATAATAACCAGCAACACAAGCAGGATGCCGAGCATACCGCCAAGCAGGGCGGTCACCATGGACTCGCCTAGAAAAAGCCATAACACTTGCCATCTTGTCCCCCCCAGTGCACGTAACAAGCCAAGTTCCATCTTTCGTTCTGACAATGCCGTGGTCATGATAGTAAGCACACCGACCCCTCCGACAAACAGAGATACAGAGCCGAGTGCCGCGATTGCCAACTTCAACACAGTCAGTATCTTATCCAGGCTGGCCAGCATATCGTCCTGGGTAAACAGGGTGAAGTCTTCTTCGCCATGACGATCACTTAAATGACGTTTGATTGCTTGCGCAACTGACGAAGCTTTCGTGCCCGGCGCATAAACAATATCCACTTCCATCAAACTATTACGATTAAACAATTCCAGTGCACGATTTGCAGGAATATAGAGCATGTCGTCCAGGTCAAATCCAAGAAATTGTCCCTTGCTCCGCATCACGCCCACCACACGAAAACGGCTTCCGCCAACCCGCAGGGTTTGACCAAGGGCATTCTCATGACCAAACAATTCCATTTTAAGCTTTGAACCCAGAACACAATACAGTCTTGCCGTATCGTAGGGGTCATCTGGCAGGAAATGACCGCTGGCAACTTCAAGCTTCCAGCCAAGTGCGGCTTCATGATTCACACCGATCACATCAGTGCTGCGGGATCGTCGCCCAGCTTTTATCTGCCCAGCCCCTGAAACTACCGGAATTACCTGTTGCACCGATGGAATGCGGCGCAGTGATTCAGCATCGGCTAAAGATAGCGGTCGCTGCGTACTCAATATGCTGGCAATACCCTGGGTTGTCACACGGCCAGGGGTCACCGCTACTATGTTTGTGCCAAATTGGGAAAAACTATCCAGCAGATATATACGCACGCCCTCGCCAATAGAAGTCAACAAGGCTACGGCGAAAATGCCAATGGCAATTCCCAGCGCAGTCAACCAGCTTCGACCCCGGGCTGCGCCAACTGCCCGACCGATGCTATGGACATAGTCAGCAGTTCTCATCGCGATACTAATGCAGCCAGAGGTTCCATGTGTGCTGCCCTTCGAGCCGGTAGCCAGGAAAACAGAATGCTGACAATGACTGCTGTCAATACAGCAGACATCACGGACCATAACGGAGCTCTGAAGGCAATTTCCGGATACAACTCGCGGGCAGTTATGATGGCACCAAGTCCCAGGCCAACGCCCAGCAGCGCGCCACACAGAGCTAGCAACAAAGCCTCTGTTACAAATATCAGTCGTATCCTGTGGGCAGACGCACCCAGCGCTTTCAATAGTCCAATTTCCCGGGTACGCTGAGTAATGCTAATCAGCATGACATTCATGATTAGAATACCTGCCACTAATAGACTGATACCACCGATGGCACTGACCGCCATGGTCATAATCACCAAGATGTCATCAAAACTGGCCAGTAAAGCGTCCGGGCTGATCACTGTAATATCAAGATCGCCCTGATGGCGTGCCTGCATCAGAATTTCTATTCTGTTGGTCAGGTCAATCACATCTGCGTCGACAGACATCTGCACCATGACCCGAAATAATCCCGAACTGTTAAAGAGCGATAATGCACCTTGCACTGGAATAAAAACCAGGTTTGATATATCCATTCCGAAGGCGCCGCCACCCTGTTGAAGCACGCCGATAATGCGAAAGCGGTTATCACCGATGCGTAGCCATTGCCCCAGAAAAGACTTTCCGCGAAATAGCTCACCACGTAATTCCTGCCCAAGAATAGCAATGCCTCCACGCTCGCTATTTTGATCGGGGAAAGATACCCCCTGTCTGACCTGAAGATTCCTGATCCTGAAGTAACCTGCCGTGGTACCCATCACTATGGCTTCCCGACTTGCCCCGCCATGAGATGCCCGTACACTACCGATGACAATGGGTGCCACATCCGTCACACCAGGCAATTGCCTTATTGCAGCAACATCCTCCAGAGTAATATCTCGCAGTGCTCCGCCGGTTATCGGCGGCAACCCGCCAGTAGTTTCCTTGTGCCCAGGCAGTAGTATCAATACATCCTTGCCCAAAGCAGCGAATTCACCTAACACAAATTGTCTGGCGCCCTCCCCAAGCCCGGTAAGAATAACTACAGAAGCGACACCTACGCTCATGGCGAGCAATAACATCATTGAACGGAATCGAGTTCTGACCAGCGCCTGAACAGAAAAATGCAGGAGGTCGAATGTTCTCATCAGCTGGTCTGATCCTGAACAATGCGGCCGTCTACCATACGTAAACGACGTCGGGCGCGAGCACCAAGATCGGCATCATGAGTTACCACCAGTAATGTGATACCACTTTGATTAAGTTGTTCAAGAAGCGATACCACGTCCTGACCAGACCGACTATCCAGATTGCCAGTAGGTTCATCCGCTAATAGAATGGACGGCTGCATCACAATAGCCCGGGCTATTGCCACCCGCTGTCGTTGACCACCGGAAAGCTGGTTGGGTAAGTGATGAGCATGATCCAGAATTCCTAATATCCTCATGACATCATCACTACGCCGTTTTCTTTCCTTGCCACCAATACCACTTAACACCAAAGGCAATTCCACATTCTCACGAGCATTCAGTCTACCAATCAGATGATAGGACTGAAACACAAAACCAATAGTTGACGACCGCAGTTCTGCGCGACGCTCTTCCAGCATGGGTACTGTATCTTGCCCCTGCAAAAAGTATGATCCTTCAGTGGGTCTATCCAGCAAGCCCAATGCATTTAACAGTGTTGATTTGCCGGAACCAGATGGCCCCATCACCGATAAATATTCAGCCGAGTCTATATCCAGATCGATACCATCAAGTGCGTGCAGAGGCTGGGATCCAAGCCAGAAAGTGCGCCGGACACCCCGTAACTCAATTTGCAAATCAGCGCTCCCCCGCGGTAACCATTATGCCCTCTCGCAAACCTTCTACATCTATGGATACGATGACTGAATCTCCCTCTTTCAGGCCGGAAGCCACCTCAGTCCAGTTCCAGTTGGATAAACCGCGTTCGAATTCACGTTTAATCGCCAGTCCATTTTCTGCCACCCACAGGCTATTGCCATCCACCACGGCTTGCGTTGGAACTCTCAATGCATCTGATCTGGATTGAATTACCACTTCGATATCTGCACTGTAGCCCACCAACAAATGGTCCTCCGGGGGTTCAAGAAAATCCACTTCCACGTCAACAGTACGAGCCTGTTTTTCAAGATCCACTACATAGGAGGCGATGCGTCTAACTTTTCCAGAAAACTGACGGCTACGGAACGCATCCAGTGTGATACGCGCCTCAAGTTCAATGTCGATCAGTGCGGCGTCGACTTCGTCGATTGGGGCGGTAACATAAAGACAAGTGTTATCAATAAGATCAACCGCCGGGGGTGTTAGAACCCCGGGTGGTGATGGCGTTACATACTCACCGATCTCGCCGTTTATTTCGGCTACCACTCCATCAAATGGCGCACGCAGATAAGTTTGTTCTAGCATAGACTGATGAACTCGGATATTTGCCTGGGCAACACGCGACTCGGCGGTCGCGGCCTCACAGGTAATGGCACTGGATTCTGCCTTATTAGCAGTGCCGTCAAGATATTCTTCAGATGTCAGACGTTTCGCGAATAACTGTTTAACCCGGTCTAGATCCCGTCTGTCATGTTCTGCCGTTAGGCAAAACTGTCGTTGCTTAATCTGTGCTGTTTCATGACTTGCCTTTGCCTTGTCCAGCAAAGCTATCCTGTCTTTATTCCATAACTCAAGTAAGAGTTCGCCCTCTTTAACTCGATCACCTTCCTGTACATTGAGTTCGGAAACTCTCCCGCCGATTGGCATGGACAATCGTGAGCGACGACAAGCTTTAATAGTGCCTGCTCGGGTATTGGCTACGGTTTGCTCAATTTCACCAGAAGCCAGCTGGAAGAATTCAACCACCAGCGGCTTGTCGCCACCAAAATAAAAATAGACCGATAGTGATATGACAATGGCGCTGGCTGAGAGAAACCATTTCATGTAAACCTCCGAGAACAAATCATAGGTTAATACGATATGCCTATTTGAAACCCTGTTTTGTGATCTGGATCAGATCCCTGGCACTTAAGGGAGGGATTGATTGCTGACCCTCCTAAGCTACAAATTGTAGTCGTCCACTATGCACCTTGAATTAACATAAGCAAGCAGGATTTTCCCATCAATGTGTAGCAGTTTAAGCTACGCGCAATAATTCATACTGTTGTGTCTACTTTGGCGTTATCCTATAAATTAGTTCTGTTCTAATAGAGGGTGCTTACCTAGACGATGGATACCTCGTCAGTCATCTTAAATATTGCAATAATTCTGATTGCAGCACGTTTATTTGGTGAGTTGGTTGCCTATATTGGAGCACCTGCGGTTATTGGCGAGATCGTCGCAGGTATTTTGCTTGGACCGAGTGCTTTTGATTTAATTCAGGTCGACGGTATGATTCAAGTTCTAGCGGAAATTGGCATTATTATGCTGTTGTTTCAGATTGGCCTAGAAACTAATGTCGGAGATTTACTTGCGGCGGGTAGTAAATCGATAGTCGTTGCACTAGGTGGATTTATATTGCCATTTGTAGCCTGCTATGGCCTCAGTTACTACCTGTTTTCGCAATCACAACTGGTGTCGATGCTAATTGCTGGCACAATGACGGCAACTAGTATTGGCATCACTATGAGGTCACTGTCTGATCTTGGCAGGAAAGACAGTAAAGAGGGCCGAATTGTTTTAGGCGCAGCAGTTCTTGACGACATATTAGGGGTTTTGTTGCTCGCGGTGTTATTTGACTTCTCGCAACACGGTCGCATTGACTTGGCCAGTGCCGGTCGTATTCTGTTATTTATGACAGTGTTTTTTCTGGTCGCACCTACCATTGCCAAGTCGACCAGTTTCTTGATTCGGCGTTTTGAATCGATTAGCAAAATTCCTGGCATGGTGCCAACCTGCATCGTTTCGCTGGTGTTATTTCTGGCCTGGTTGTCGCACTATATTGGCATACCGGAGTTGCTGGGTGGTTTTGCCACAGGCTTGGCGTTGTCGCAGCGCTTCTTTATTCCGTTCGGCGTGTCACTGCGAGCTGATCCTGAGTTCTCGACGCATATCCACGAACAGATGAAACCTATTATTCATTTGTTCACGCCGATGTTTTTTGTCATGGTCGGATTGTCGTTAGATTTGAATGTGATCGACTGGAGTTCGCATTTTTTCTGGTTTTTTTCCGTTTCGCTCACCGTAATCGCAATCGTTACAAAGATGAGTGGCGCGATGTTAATCCGGGAAAAACTGGCCTGCCGTATCGTCACCGGTATGGCCATGGTGCCGCGCGGTGAAGTTGGCCTGGTATTCGCCGAACTGGGTCGATCGACGCAACTACTTAGTAACGAGATCTATGCCACTCTGGTGATGGTAATTGCCTATACCACGCTTTTTACACCCTTTTGGTTAAGACTTTTTTATAAGAATTTCGGTCAGCATCTCGACGACACTGAAGGACCCAAAAACTGAAGTCTGATTTACCTTATGGCCCACTAGTGTACCCCGCCAGCTATTGGTAAATAGAGTGAAACCAGGGCGTCAATATGGCATCGGCCATGGCGTTAACCTGTTTGGCCTTGATCGTGACATTGTCGAGAATATGTTGGGTATTTTGCACGCAAGATGATTCGTCTTGCAGATAACTGGCAAACTAAGTGATCAGTCGCTGGATAATTTCTGCAGTCATTTCCAGATGAAATTACAGCCCAGGCTGTTGCCATAAACATAGGCCTGGCAATCAATGCAATGACTAAAGATTATGATCTGCGCTCCATCTGGTGCCGAAAAAACATGGGCATATCGTTGAAACACCAAAAAGCGCTCCGGTAATTGCTCAAAGCAAGGGTATTGTCTCGCTCCTACTGATTTCGACCGTTTTACCCGGCCAGACTTTGTGACCTAACGCCTTGCTCCTTAATTGCGCGCCGCTGGGTTAATGCTGATTCCTATGCTGTATTTTGTTTATTAAAAAAGACAGATGATAAACGAATAGTAGGCATATCTGAATGTGATTTCGGACTTGATTAGACTATTTATTTCCAAAGTTTCAAAACGTGCTTGATCTCAGTCAATAAGTTTACTGTACCACTTTGTTAGAATAAACCTAAATGTCAGAAATGCTCATAAAAAACCTGATTGAATCAGGGTCATTGAATTCAGTATCTCCAGTGGAAATTGTGGAAACCCACATATCATGGGTCCTGATTACTGATTCTGTGGTTTACAAAATCAAGAAGCCCGTCAATTTGGGGTTTCTGGACTTCAGTACTCTCGCTAAACGAAAGTATTTCTGCGAGGAGGAACTTCGCCTGAACAAAAGGTTTGCCCCGCAACTCTATATTGGCGTAAAGCCTATAACGGGCAGTTTGAAACGCCCCTCCATCGGTGGGTCGGGCCCGGTGCTTGATTATGCCGTGGTCATGAAGTGCTTTGACCGAAATTGTGAACTGAGTCATTCGATTACTAACGAGAAAATTGATTGCAAGATGATGCGATCATTCGCATCGAGGTTGTCGGCATTTCATAAGGATGCGGGAGTTGCATTAGGCGGCAGCACGTTTGGAAGTCTGGTGGAGATAGAATCCGAGGTGATGGAGAATTTTTCGCAAATAAGGAAGCGTTTGAATAGTGACGACCAGATTCCACGGCTTCAATTTCTGGAAACCTGGACTCAGCAGGCACTGGCCTCTAATCAATCATTTTTTCTATTGCGTAAACAACAGGGCAGGGTGAGGGAGTGTCACGGAGATTTGCATCTGCGTAATCTTGTGGTGATTAATAGCAGAATCATTGCCTTTGATTGTCTTGAATTCAGTGAAAACCTGCGTTGGATTGATGTTGCAAGTGAGATTGCTTTTCTCATCATGGATTTAGTTGAGCACGAGCGCAAAGATCTGGCCCGGGTATTTCTAAACGCTTATCTTGAATCAAGCGGCGATTACGAGATTATGCAGGTTCTCCGATTCTATCTGCTCTACCGAGCGATGGTGAGAGCCAAGGTTGCGGCCATTAGTATGCAAAATACCAGTATTCAGGATGGTGGATTTCGTCAATGTCTGGATTATCTGGCGTTTGCTGAAAGGACTATCGCTAGCAGGGATGAACCTGTTCTGGTTATTACTCACGGACTTTCAGGATGCGGAAAGACTTTTGTAAGTAAGAAAATAATTAAACGCGTTGATGTAATACAGTTACGTTCGGATGTAATACGAAAGCAAATGTTTGAAATTAAACTGATGCATGAAAATGCTCTTGCGCATAATCCGGAAATCTATTCCGGTGAAACCACAAAACTGGTTTACAGCCGGCTTGAGGCGCTGACTCGATCAATTCTAACAGCCGGGTACTCAGTTATTGTAGACGCAACATTTTTAAAGAAAACATATCGGGAGCAATTTCACCGCCTCGCTGTAAGTCTAAATCTGTCTTTTAGAATTCTTTCGCTGGAGGCTTCGGAAGATGTATTGCGGAAACGAATCCTGGCCCGAAATGAGCTTGCCAATGATGCGTCCGATGCGGATTTAAATGTTTTGGGGCTTCAATTAGAAAGTGTTGAAAACCTCGATGACGAAGAACAATCATTCTCGGTGACGGTAGATACATCTGGAGAGTTGACGCCACAACGAGTGGATGGGGCTATTACTAAATTAGGGCTTAGAAATCCAAATGAGTATAATATTATCGATTGAGTAGGCTTCAACAGCATGTTAAGACCATTGTTCATACAGCGCCTGTAAAATATCTGTGCGACTGATCTGTCCAATCAGACGGCCGTTGGACATTACCGGGAAGCGTCGAAAGCGGGAGTTGATAAACCGGTCGGCGGCATCAACGATACCCGTTCCCGACTCGATAGTTTCCGGTTTGCTGCTCATGTAGTCGGCGACGGTTGTGCCCCAGTCCTGGTGATAACTGGCGCTGTAAACAATCTTTAGACAGTCTTTCTTTGACAAGATGCCCACGAGGCTTCCATGAGTGTCCACTACCGATGCACCCGATAGGTGTTTTTCCAGCAATGTTTTGACCGCGATGTGGATATCATCGGTTGGTCGAAATGTGGTTAAAAACTTTGCCATATAATTGTCAATGATTGGGATGTCATTCATCGTTGTCTCCTCTTGCAAAGACAGTTAGCTGATCCACCACAACTGCCTTTCAATGGGCAACGGCCAAATAGCACGCCCAGCGCCAGTCCGACTATGGCTAAAGCAAAAATGATCATGGACAGGAAAATTGTAATCATATGTATTCAACAAGGTGATTCTGATAAGCAGGCGTTGTCATTACGTCTAACCCGTCTTTATGCCGGGTTAGAAACAGCGCTGCCATTGAGTTCTCCATTGCGTACTGTTGACCCTTTTCCGGCCCCATAATCATCAATGCTGTCGACCAGGCATCCGCTTGCATAACATTCGATGCCAAAACACTGACCAGGGCGAGGTCGTGACGGATCGGTGTGCCGGTGCGAGGATCAATCAGATGTGAGTAACGCCGGTTATTAAGCATGTAGTAATGAATGTGATCGCCGGACGTAGCTACTGCCTGGTTTGATAACTGAAGAACCGTAACAATATTGTTATTCGGGCCCACAATACCAATACGCCAACCGTCACCGTCTGGCCCGTCGCCGCGAACGAATATTTCCCCACCTATTTCAATCAGAAAATGATCGACACCCTGAGATTCAAGCAACGTCGTTATCCGATCAACAGTGTATCCCTTGGCGATGCCATTCAGGTCGAGTTGTGTACCTGACTGGCTCTTTCTCAAGGCATCAATTCCTAGATCTAGTTTTGCATCGTTCGTTGCTTTAACCAGGTTTTTCAGTGCTGGGGAGTTGACTCCTTTGTCTGACAGTCCGCCAGAACCAAATCCCCAATGCTTCACCATCAGACCCGTGAAGGGATTATAGGCGCCATCACTTTTGATTCGAACGCTCAAGGCCGTCTTGAGCACACGCCGTGTATGGTTAGATACCGGCTGCCAGTCGGTGTTCTCGGAACGGTTAATGCGTGACAGTTCACTGTCGCGGCGATAAAGGGACATTAGTGATTCGGTGGTCTCGAATAAATTTTCAATCTGACGTTTCAATTTGCGCAGATACAGGGCTTCCGGGCGATTGCGAATGTGGATACGATAGCTTGTACCCATCGTGCTTCCCGTTAGTACCGGTGTCTGGGCCCAACTCCACCGCGGCAGTGCGGTGGTCAGACTAAGAAAACCAGCAAGTTTGAGAAAATTTCTTTTCTGTCTGTTCATAAGAGTGTTTTACTAACTACCGAAATCATCAAAATATATACTCTCGCTGTCCACACCCAGATTGTCGAGCATGCTGCGCACGGCTTTGATCATTAGCGGAGGTCCGCACAGATAGTACTCACAATCTTCTGGTGCAGAATGATCGGATAAGTATTCATCAAGAACAAGTCGGTGAATAAACCCTGTTAGACCTTGCCAGTGATCTTCCGGCTCAGGTGTTGATAACGCGAGATGCCAACTGAAGTTGGTATAATCTTTCTGTAATTTTTCAAATACGTCGTTATAGTAGACCTCCCGTCCCGATCTCGCTCCGTACCAAAAACTCAGCTTTCGTTTGCTATTCTGTACTTCAAGTAAATCACGAATCTGTGCGTACAGGGGTGCCATACCCACACCGCCGCCAATGAATATAGCCTCTTTATCGGTATCCTGAACGAAGAACAGGCCATAGGGTCCAGACACATTCACCATGTCTCCGGCTTGAAGAGAAAAAAGCCAACTCGATACGATTCCCGGTGGTAGGTTTCGGCTACCGGGAGGTGGTAATGCGATGCGCACATTGAGATTTATCATGTCTTTTTGTCCCGGCTTGTTGGCCATCGAATAAGCTCGAGTGGTGGCTATCGTGGAACCTGCATTTAATGACCTTATACCTGCCTTGTTCCAGATGTCCTTGAATCGAGGGTCGATATCCAGCTGCGAAAAACTGAGTTGGTAGGGAGGAGAAGTCACCTGGATAAAACTTCCCGGTCGACAATCAATTTTCTCACCTGGTGGCAGCTGTAACTGAATTTCGCTGATCAAGGTGGTGACATTGCGTATGCTGAGGACGTGACACTGCCAGTTTTTTACGCCAAAGTAGACATCCTCCACCTCCACCTCCATGGCATGTAATACCGGTACCTGGCAGGCAAGCCGGGTACCCTTGAAAATTTCCGCACGAGACAACAAAGCTAGTTCCTGAGGTAGGGGCTCGCCACCACCCTTCGTAACTCGCACTTTGCACAAACCACATGTGCCTGCACCACCGCAGGCCGTGGGAAGATGGATATCCGAGTTATCCAGGGTTTCAAGCAATCGTTGGCCAACTGGAACCTGGCGAGAAATTTGTTGATTGATATCAACGTTGCACGTTCCTGTTGGCACCAGCAAACGCCGTGCACCCAATATCATCAGCGACAGTAGTAGCACAATCGCCACAAATGATACGACACCAAGCACAACTTCAACCATTGCCGAGCCCTGCGAATCCCATGAAGCCCAGTGACATAAGGCCGGTCAGTACAAAGGTCATTCCAAGCCCCTGTAGACCATCCGGTATGTCGGCATATTTTAATCGTTCACGAATTGCTGCCAGCATGGCGATGGCGAATGCCCAACCTATGCCCGACCCCAAACCATAAATGGCGCTTTCTGTAAATGTATAGGATCGTTCAACCATGAAGAGGCTGCCACCGAGGATGGCGCAATTAACCGTGATCAATGGCAGGAAAATACCCAGCGCCCGATGTAGTTTCGGTATATGAAATTCAAGTATCATTTCCAATACCTGAACCATGGCGGCAATTACACCAATAAACGCAATCAGGCTCATAAAGGACAGGTCAATGTCCCCAAGACCAGCCCAGGCTAATGCACCTGGTGCAAGCAAATGGGTATAAATTAGATTGTTAACGGGTACCGTAACCGTCTGTACGACAATCATTGCCAATCCCACACCGATAGCCGTTTCCACTCGTTTTGAGACTGCCAGAAACGTGCACATGCCGAGAAAGAATGACAGTGCCAGATTCTCTACAAATATAGATCGCAGAAACAGGTCCATCAATCCGTTCATGACTGTTGCTCCTCGTTTCTGGTCTGAACCTTAAATTCCGTGTCCTCGACCTGGCCTGGATGCTTACGCCGTATAAACCAGATGATCAGCGCAATAATAAAAAACGCACTTGGCGGCAGTAACATCAGGTGCAGGGGTTCAAACCCGCCACCCTTGGCGACGGGCAACAGAATCTGCAATCCAAACAGGCTGCCATGTCCAAACAGCTCGCGTACCGCACCAACGATCATGAGGATCAAGCCGTAGCCCAGACCGTTGCCAATACCGTCCAGCATGCTGGTAAATGGACCGTTGCGCATGGCATAACCTTCCGCACGACCAAGCACGATGCAGTTAGTGACAATGAGACCCACGAATACTGAAAGTCGTTTGCCGAGCTCGAAGAAAAACGCCTTCAATAACAGGTCAACGATAATAACCAGTGAGGCGATAATTGTAATCTGCACAATGATGCGGATTGAGCGAGGCAGCTGACGACGAATCAGGCTAATGGTGAAGCCGGATAAAGCCAGCACAGCGGTTACGGCTACGGTCATTACCAATGCAGTGTCGAGGGAGGTAGTAACCGCCAGGGCTGAACATATGCCCAGAATCTGTAGTGTGATCGGGTTTTCGTTGATTAGCGGCGTTGTCAGGGCGTTCCAGAATCGTGCAGCCATAATTTATATCTCTGCGTGCCGAATACGATCAAGAAAGGGTTTGAAACCGTGTTCTCCCAACCAGAATCTGATTAGGGCATTAACACCCTGAGTAGTTCTGGTGGCCCCCGAGATCCCGTCAACCCGAGTGGAACTGCTTCCATGACCAAGGCCACCTACTTCGATGCCGACGTCACCATTACCTGTATAGGCCTGCTTGCCACGCCACAGCGACTCCCATGCGGGATCTGTAATGCGACTGCCAAGGCCTGGGGTTTCTCCTTGTTCATAGAATCTTAGCGCCAGAATCTCGTTGGCATCGGCGGCAAGAGCGAGGTAACCATATAAGGCAGACTGATACCCAACACCCCTGACTGGCAGGATCATGACAGCAAGCTTATCTTGCTTGTCCTGTACAAGGTATATCACGGCATGATTAGCACGTCGCTTGAGTCCGGCGCTATCCAATTTGGCGGGCAGAGCGGAGCTATGAGCGGGATCACCAGCAGCCTTGCGTGCATCGTAGGTTGATGCATTAATGGCAGAATCATATTCGCCGGTATCAAGATTTACCACCCGCGCTTCAATGGACTCATTTGAGACGTTGCCAGTAACATCGGTCAGCGCATTAAGGATTGATGCAAGCCGTGCGACCCGTTCCGCTTGCAGATTGGCTTCATACCATGGACGCAAAGTGACTGCGGCCACGGACACCAGTAACGCGCAGACCATCGCAACGCCAAGCGCAGTAAGCAATGCCTTAAGCGGACTTTCTGTGGAGGATTTACCTGACACTGCTTTTGACTCTGCGTCGAATGTTCATCCATATCACACCATGATCGATTAAGGGGGACAGCATCGACATGAGTAATAACACCTGAATTACGCCATCGGAATGCGAGGGATTAACTACTCGCATAAATACAAACAGCACGCCGGTCAGCAGTCCCTGGATCCAGCGGCCAACCGGTGTGGAGGACGAAACTACCGGATCGGTAGCGATAAAAATGGTACCAAAGGCGAGTGCGCCGAGGAGAAAGTGCCAGCTCCAGGACATGTCACTAATGCCGCCACCTAACTGATTAAATACTAATGATGTGAGTACAACACCAATAATAATGCCGGAAATGATGTGAAGTGACGCAATTCGGGCATATACAAGTACCAGTCCGCCCAAAAGAATAGCGGCGACCGATGTAGTGCCAATCAATCCCTGAGTACTACCGAAGAAAGCACCCCACCGGTCAATATCGGCCCAGGCAAGTGCGGTGTCCCCTTGTTGGTGGTAGGCGGCAAAAATCGTTGTGCCGGAATAACCGCTTAAACCGCTCCACAATGGGTGGTCGGTCAATGCGCCAGGAAACGAAATCTGCACCACCGCCGCACCTAGCAATGCTGGGGTGACAATAGATTTGTCGTTTCCTCCGAAAATACCACTACCAAACACCACCGCAAAAGACATGCCAAACACAACGTGAACTAGTGAGATGCCTGGATGCATCAAAAGGGTAAATAGTATCGCGGTATAGATAAATCCGGTTTCGAACGGGCGGTCGCGTTTGACCGAAAATGTGCGCTCCCACAAAGCACCAGTGAGAATTGCGAATATAAGTAATGGCAACAGGTGGACCAGTCCGGCCGTTCCTGTTTCAAGTATTCCTTGCCTGACAGGACTGACTCCCAGGTTGTGGATGATGGTCTCGCGCCAATCGCCAACACCCTGTCCGTTTTGAATATCAAGGGCGAGTAGAAATTGGGATCCTGTGTTAAAGATTGCCGCAATCAGAACCGGCACGGTTGCAAGCAGGCGCAACGTAGAGATACGCTGAACGCTATGCGCACCGCAGAGCAAAGGTGATCTGGTTGTTTCCATCACAGTATAATTAAGCCCTCTTTTACATACTGATTCAGTGCAGATCGTAATAAGGAACCGTAGTCAGCATTCGTGGTTGAGGCATAACTGAGAAGGGCCATGTCTTCCTCTACCAGTTCCAGTGCACCCAATTCTCTGGCCCGATCGATGTCTCCAACCAGCAATGCACGCAGCATTGGCACGGCTAGAATACCATTCGGAGCCAGGGCGTCAAGATTAGTGGTGGGTATAAGGGCTTGGGTTCCATTGCCACTATATAGCTCATAGGTCAGTTCCTTTTCTTGCTCGCAGGTGTTTACGGTAATCTGGTATTGGTGTTGCCCAAGAAAAGAATCGGCGGACTGGGCAATATTCCCATACAGTGGAGAACCGGCGATTATGTTTACTGAACCGGTCAGATTTTCGTTATCCACAATCGTCTTGATTGATGCGCCAAGGGGTATTCGCAGTAGGCGAGGTTGCTTAATAGCCGACCCTGCAAGGGAGACTATTCGTTCAAACCACGGAATACCCTTTTGCATAAGGTGTCCTATGGAAATCACGTCCTGATAGGAGAGATGCCAGGCTTCGTGATTGGCAGCACCAACCGGGCATAACCTGTTGATATGAGTACCTACCAGACCAGCTGGGTGCGGACCAGAAAATTCCACGGACTGGCACTGTTTTGTATCCGAAGTGGGTAAGTTCGCGTTGGGCTTGTGGCACAGATAAATCGGGCAAGCCAGCATTGCTCCAAGAGTTTCGATACCACAGGTAAAGTCGTCAGCAAACGCATTGATTATTACTGCTGGATCAGCTGCCAAAGGCCAGGTGTCTATAGCCGTTATCAGTAGTGCAGCAGGTTCATGGTCTGGAGTAGGTATGTGTCCAAACGGCCGAGTTCTCAATGAGCTCCACATGCCGCTTGATAGCAGTAACTGCTTGATTGATTCCGCATCCGGTGACCTGGGTATTTCGATTTCTGCAGGCCGGGTTTCATCTTCTCCCTCAATCTGCAGCGATACCAGTGAACGCCGTGGTCCACGCTGAATAGCCGTAACTCTCCCACCGAGTGCCGATGGGAAGACAATCTTAGGGTGTTTGCGATGCCTTAGTACAGCTTCACCCTTGGCCACGTTCGATCCTGGCTGGACCAGAATTTCGAAACGCGCGCCTGGAAAATCCTCGCCAAGCAGAGCCACCCTTGATACTGGGGTAGGTTCCGGTATAGTCATGACCGCTTTGTTTTCCATCAGTCTCTTGAGGTCTCGGCTGGTTTCTCAAGGTGTTCGGCAATTAACTCGGTGAGGCCAATAACCTCTACATCCATGCCACAATGCTCAATGCCTTCTTCCAGAATGTTGCGGCAATTCGCACAAGCGGTAACCAGGGTGTTTACCTGTAAATCTTCGAGCTGCTGTTTTTTTCGTCGGAATGCAGCAATTCGTAATGGTTGCGCATGTTCAATAGCACTGACTCCACCACCGCCTCCGCAGCACCAGTTCATGACGCCAGTGTCCTTATGTTCAACAAAATTGGATGCAACAGAATTCAATAATCGCCGTGGCTCATCAACTACACCGCCTTTTCGCACCAGATTGCACGGATCGTGGAAAGTAAGATGCCGTTCGGTTTTTCCCACAGTAGATAGTCGACCCTGGCTTTTCAGTTCGTCCATCAATTCCACGATATGTACAACACGAAACGGTATTTCCTTACCCAGCAGATTGGCGCTTTCCCAGCGAATAGCCGTATAGGCATGACCGCATTCCGGACTGATAATATTTCTGACTTCAAGTTTATGTGCAACAGTAAAAATTCTTTGCAATAACTCTGATGCTACTTCGGCGTCACCAATCTGGATACCACTGTTAGTGGCCTCAAAGGCCTCGCTGCTAAGTGTCCAGGAAATTCCGGCGTGATGTAGTATTCGGGTCAAGGCGCCGATGTATTCGGGGAAGCCCATGATCTCAAGTGAAGATAGCAAAGCAAGATATTCCACGCCTTTTTGATCGACGGGAACTGTCAAGCTGGTTTCTTTTTCAACATGCTTAATTTGGGCGCGCAGAGATTTCCATGAAACACCCATTGGACTACCCGTTTCAATGGTGCGTTTGGTCGCGCTTTTTAATCCATCCGGTGCATATCCTGCTGCGGAGAAACCCTCACGTTGCTTGCGAATCAAGGCGGTGATGTCGATGCCCGATGGGCAGACCATGGTGCAGCGCCCACACAAAGTGCAGGAATCGTAAACCAGGTCTTCCCATTCAGCGAAATCACTTTCAGAAACCGGAGACGAAAGACCCAGTTTTCCGGCTAACTTACCAAAGAAAGTGTATTCCTGTCGCCATAACTTCCTGAACGGTGCAACCTTATGGATCGGTGTATAGCGGGGATCCCGGGTTTCCACGTAGAAATGGCAGGCCTCGGCGCACAATCCACAATTAACGCAACTGGAAAAATACGCCGCCACTTTGCCATCAACCTGAGCACGAAGTCTTTCTATCCCCTTCTCAAGGCTGGGTTCTGGCTGGTACTGTGTCATAGGGCTCATACGGTTACTCCGTGACGGCCAGCAGCAGAACCCGTGGCGCCACGGCTGATGAATATCGTGAAGGCATGCGTGAGACTGCTGAACGGAAAGTAGATCATCAGTAACTCAGTACCTAAAACGTGTAATACCCTCAAACCTTCAAAGGATTCCAGCAATGCAAGGCAACCGGTCAGCATCGCCAAAAAGGTCAAAGCAGCGGCGAGATAATCATCAAGGTTTGAGAGCAACCGAGTTACCGGATGCGTCAGCCTTCGTAACCATAATAAAATAAGACCGGCAAAGGCAAGTTCTGCGCTAAGGATAAACGCCCAATGTGGCAACGGTGTCCAGCTAAAGCCAAGCAGATATTGCTCAATGAACTCGACGTGTGGTGCCGCGAAGAACAATAGAGTTAGCAAGCCAAGATGAAACATGTAACCGGCTATAAGGAGAAAGCGACTGCGTTTTAGTAATTCTGATCGAGGCAGGAAGCGACGGAATATGGTCATAAACCCGCTTGTCACGCCGGAGCTTCTTGCGATTGACTTATCTTTGCGGAAGCCTTGATAGAAGATGATAGTAATACGCCAGATTACTCCAGCCGTGAAAATCCACACAGCCGCTGTCCATAAAGGCCCCAAGATAAAGTCAGTCATTTACGCGGCCAGTTTCGATATCAAATGCCTCGGAGGAATCTGGTTCCGCTGACCATTGGTCATGATGATAACTGGCCCAGTTCCGGTCAACCTGACCCGTTGTCATACCTCGTAGGGTCCCTTCCGTTCCAGCTGTCGCCAGATAAATATGTCCAAAGGAAACGGCGATAAAAACTACCCCTACCGTAGCATGGGTAAGGTGTGCGAGTTCAAGTTCGGGTCGGGTCCAGCCCATGCTCCAAAGCACCAGAATAAGTCCGGTCACCGAAAGCATCAAACCCAAACAGCATACCACCCAAAACCATATTTTCTCGCCCAGGTTGAATCTTCCTGCACTGGCATGTCTGTTAAACATGCCACCGCCATTTGCAAGCCATTTTAGGTCGCTGCGCTTGAAAAAGTTAGGTATTACGTATTCTACGAACAGCATAATTAGCGCAACCAGAAAGATTGGCCCGAAAAGGTTGTGCGCCTCTTTACTGGCTGATGCCAGGGTAGCAAATTGAGTGGGCCCGAACATGGGGATCAAAGCAGACCGACCATAGAGCAATATTAAACCTGTCGCGCCAAGTAACATGAAAAGTATCACGACAAACCAGTGAACGATTCTTTGGTACGGTGTAAAGCGGGTGACAAGCACGCCGGATACGCCATGATTAAGTTGTACCGGGCCACGAAAAGCATAAAAGGCGAAAATCAAAAATAGTACTGCAGTCATCAGATATCCACCATAGGATGCAATGACGCTATTTCTGATTTGACGCCAGGTGATTCCTTTCGAGTTGATCAACACATTGGTATCAATGCCGGATATAGTTGAGTGTCCTGTTTCTGCATTGCGCACTGAACGCCAGAGATTGAACCGATTCATCTTGTCCAAATTTGATTTATTGATGGCGTTGGTTTCTGAGGTTGTAAAAAGGACATAGGCTACAGACAACAGACTAAATGTGAACAACACCAGCAATATTCCAGACAGGGTAATCTTGTACATTTTTGTGCGTGATAAGTTTTTCATAATTCGTGGATAGTCATGAAATTTGTGATTTCTAAATCTTTAACACAAGTATTTTTAAGTTGGTCCAATAAAATACCAAATACCACCTAGGGAAAATGTATTGAGTTACCTGGAAAAACAATTGGCCTATATAAACTCTATCAGGCAAATTGAAATCATTAGCAACCAGTGGTAATTAACCAGAATACGGGGATGAATAACTTGATCGACATCAAAAAAATCAACGTTAACTAGGGAGTTGAAGAAAATGAACTGATCGCTGTCTGACATTGATATATGGCCGTTTGCAATACAGGTCTCTCTTGCGATATGTCAGAATAACTAGTTATGTGATCACTAATATGACCAGCTTCCATGCCTTTGTGTATGTCGGCGTTCAAAGGCCGCTCATTAGTAACACTTGACGTTGCCTGCACTCCTGCGAGCTAGGAGAATAGGATGTAATGACCTTCCTAACCTGGGGCAAGGGCTTTGACTCAGCCCAATCACAAATCATAAGGCATATTTTGCCCTCCCAAAACATGTTGCGATTAATTTGGACAGATCCTGTTGCGGGATCAGGATCTTTTGGCTTATGAGTTCTATGGGCCCAGGAATTCAATTCGGTATTACCCGTGGTGTATTGCTAATGCTAATGGGTTGTGCTTTATTGACTGCAAATGATGCCATGATGAAGTCTCTGGTTAGCTCGTTACCACTGGGACAGGTGCTTGCTATGAGAGGCATATTTGCACTCGGTGGGGTGTTATTGCTGGCACCCTGGGTTGGCGGCTATCAGCGTATGCGAGCGAACCGACATCGTAATGTTCTCCTGTGCAGTGGCTTGCTGGTGTTTAATCTCGTTTTGTTTCCCATGAGTTTGCCGTATATGCCATTGGCAGACGCAATCATACTGGCCTATACCAGCCCTATCTGGGTAGTCGCTATGGCGCCTTTGCTGTTGGCAGAGCGCGTAAACTGGCAGCAGTGGGCGGCGGTGTTGATTGGCTTTGCCGGGGCTTGCCTCGTAATTAAGCCCGGTGTGGATTCATTTAACTGGGCAGTTGTGCTGCCCCTGATTGTCGCTGTAGTCGTTGGGTTGCGTGATATCGTCACCCGCAAGATTGCGAGCGGAGAAAGTGCGTTGTCTATTGTTGCCTATACCAATGTGTTAGTCATCGTTGTAGGTATGGCAATGTTTCCGTTAGGTTGGGAATCTCTAAATCGTGAACAACTTTTCTTGCTTGCCATTTGCGGTGTGTTCTTTTCGATTTCACAACTGATGATGGTCGTAGCTTTTCGTAGCGTTGAAGTTACCGTGTTGTCTACATTCAAATATTCGTCGATTCTCTACGCGGCTTTGCTGGGGTATTGGTTCTGGGGGGATGTGCTTGGTCTACGCGCGCTGATCGGAGCCATTTTCATCGTGATCAGTGGTCTGGTGATTGTGCGTTATCGACATAAGCCACTGGTCACAGGCTCGGAGGTATTGCCCCGTGTTGCACGACCACCAGAATAAAATAGATCGGCAAGAGGTGTTGTTACAGAAGCGGGCTGGCTATACCGCGCATTTAAACAGACATAAAAAAACCGGGTGTAAACCCGGTTTCTCTTACATTGCTGCCAATGCTTAGCCAGCATAATTACTGCTAGCAAATTCCCAATTAACCAGTGACCAGAATGCTTTAACATACTTTGGTCGAGCGTTTCGATAATCAATATAATAGGCGTGTTCCCAAACATCGCAGGTTATCAGTGGGGTTTTGCCCTCTTCAGTCAGCGCAGTTCCTGCATTAGATGTATTCAAAATTTCGACACTGCCATCGTCATTTTTAACCAACCAGGTCCATCCTGAACCAAAATTACCTGCCGCAGATGCACTGAACTTTTCACGGAAGACGTCAAATGAACCAAATGCTGAATTAATCGCATCAGCTAATGCGCCATCAGGCTCACCACCACCATTGGGGCTTAGACTATTCCAGTAAAAAGTATGGTTCCAAATTTGAGCAGCATTATTAAACATGCCACCATCAGAAGCTGCAATAACTTCTTCTAGTGATTTTTCTTCCAGGTCTGTGCCTTCAACCAATTTATTAAGATTTGTAACGTAACTCTGGTGGTGTTTGCCATAGTGAAACTCTAGCGTTTCACTAGAAATATGTGGTGCTAGCGCATCCATTGCATAGGGCAAATCGGGAAGATTATGAGACATCTATTATCCTGGTAGTTAATCTAAAAAATTATGACTTGGTACTCTGCATTGAATACCGTAGGGGTGCTATCTTGGGACCGCATTTCGAAATTTCAATAACAACCAGTGAAAAATTTTCTGAAAGATTCGAGAAGTATCTCGCCCTGGAGAAATGCAGATCTGCGGATGTTCTTTTTTCACTCAAAAACCTCTGGCTTTTTACTTTTGTTGATAGAATAAAGCCAGCAATGAACTGGAGAATTAACAACGTTCATGAGAAAAGGTGTTAAACATTAGATTTTTGTCATATTGAGCTACCGTCGGCAAATACTGGCACAGTAAGTCCGGATTGTTTAGCCTTTTGCTAGTAAAACTGATGTCCTCAATGTACTAAATCTATGAGATCAAATTCTCCCCCTCGTTTCTTAACTGATAAAAGTATTGAATAATTCGCTTAAACCTGGTCGCTCCTGCCCAGTTAACTATCGCTATCATCCTGCTACCGCAACACCAACATTACCTGATACGGGTACGCTATATGTTGTCGGTGGTTTGTATGGCAATACCTGCGCCCTTGAAGCATTGGAAAATGACGTGCTCAAGCGCGAGACAGGTCCTTATACCTGTGTATTCAACGGTGACTATCATTGGTTTGATATCAACCCTGACAATTTCCGAAAAATTTCCCAGTCAGTTCAAAATCATCATGCCATTTTAGGCAATGTGGAAGCTGAATTTCTTACTGGGTCTGATACAGACGGCTGTGGCTGCGCTTATCCAGAAGAGGTGAATAACGACCTGATCGATCGATCTAACCAAATTCATCGAGTGCTTAAACAAACTGCAGCTAAAGAAACGGCCCACCTTGAATGGTTGAAGAAACAACCTATGCAATATTCCACAAAGGTTGGCGAACATACTATTCGTATCGTGCACGGTGACGCCTGGTCACTATCTGGCTGGAATTTTTCGACTGAAAGCCTGGCACACCCTTCTAATCGTTTGGAGGTGGACAAGGCCCTTGATGATTCTGGGACGGGTATTTACGCCTGTAGCCACACTTGCCTGCCAGTTATGAGGTATTTGGGTCCTGACAATCAGAGCCGTCTGATTGTGAATAATGGTGCTGCCGGTATGCCTAATTTTTCGAATACAAACTATGGCATAGTTACCCGAATTGGAATTTCACCCTCTCCGATCCAATCCATTTATGGAACCAGCCTGACAAACGGCTCAACGAAAGTTTACGTCGATGCCATTGCACTACATTATGATCATGGCGCGTGGCTGAAAGAGTTTCTAGGACAATGGCCAGCCGGTAGTGCAGCCCACCAATCTTACTGGAAAAGAATTAATCAAGGTCCGACTTATTCTTTGACACAGGCTAGATCTGAGTCTCTAAAAATTCAATAGCCTTTGCAACATCAATTCCAAAGTCGTTGAATACAACTTCTCGATCAGGGGTGATTACAATCATCCAGGGTGTTCCACCCGTTCGATAATCAATCATGGTTTGCGAGCGCTTTCCATCAGCACCGGCGTCGTGAACCATAGGAACATCTAACTCATAACGCAATTGGGTTTCACGTACTTTATCTGGCGTGTTAACACCAAAACCTTCAAAAACAGTTTGAATGCCTGCAAAGGCAATGCCGGAATTATTGGCAAAATGGTGAGCGATCTCTTTGAATGCCGGCAAGCCATGTGAGTGGCAACCTGGGCACCAACTTTGAAAGCACTTTAAAAACACCCACTTACCCGGATGATCTGCGAGCGCAAAGCTCGTCGGCTCGCCATCTCCATCTATCCATCCCGATAGTGACAATTCTGGTGCAGTTTGGCCAACAATTCCATAATGGTTACTTGCTTGCACAGGCTTTAGACACGTAAATAGTGTTGTGGCTACCGAGGCCGTTATAAAATTTCGTCTGTTCAATGTACATCTTTCGGTCAATTTCCAATTATTCTTCAGACTTTAGTGAGAGCAATTAGTTCAGATTTCTGAATAGATGAACAAATGGACTACTTAGCCCAATCAGTCAAACGGCGTGTGATGGCGGGCTTAAATCAGCTAGGCAGGTTAGATGAGTTCAGGATGTTTATGCGGGTGTTTATTTCAGTTTCTTAACTAGAGTCTACCTATGCGAAAATTCAGTGGTTGTTTGATCAATCGAATTCGCATTGAATTCTTTATAAACCTTTCCGCGCTTTAGTTAAGCGGTTGTTTATCTTCGCCAATTTTAGACACTTTTAAACTTATCTTTAGTTGTAAAAACTAGAACTCGATCTGACGACCTCGATAATCCAGTCTCGACCAAATCCGACAATGGTCGTAGAATACGGTGGACTCAACCGGTCGACGGTGAGATGGGAATGCCTCAGATCGACCCGGAGCCACCACTCGCATATTTTCCACTTAGCAGTCTTTTAAACTTTCCTGGCAGTCTTTGTCCGCCCGACTTTGGTGTCTCTTAACGCGTGAGTAAAAGCTTGCCGCAACGGCCCAGAAATACACTGCAGAAATGGCTTGAGCACCAAGCCTGTGCTAACTCTTTGCGGGGTTAAACCGTTTTGGTTTCAGTCCTGCGTGGAACCAATTGACCAGCGTCACACAATCAAAGACTGGGATGCCCAGTTCTTCTGAGATGTCCGCGGTGAACGGCGCCAGATTCGTGCATTCAGAAACGATAGCGCCAACGTTAGGATTCTCTCTTACAAAATCGTGTGCGGTCTGAAGAACTTCTTGCCGCAACACTTCGAAAGGGATAGACGCATCGCCTTCCTCGATCCAGCGCACGAATTCAGAGTCTTGAGGCATTCCTTTAACTGGTGTATTCAGGTCAATATTTACAGCTTCCAGATAAGGGCCATTTAGCACATCGCCGTTATAGGTCATAACACCAACGCGTTTGTCACTGGATATTAAGGAGTCCACCATGGGCACCTGGAGCAGGCTCGAAGTGGCTACCGGCACTCCACAGAAGTCGGCGAGCTCATTTTGATAAATAGAAAGGAAACCACAGGTGGTTGTTATGCCATCTACACCTTCTTCAATTAGTTCCTCCGCAGCGCGCTTGAAAGGATCTAGCAAGCTTGAATTATGTAGATCAGTCATCTTCGCTGGCACAGCATCGTGGACAATCTTGTACGAAACGGGGAAATCCCAGGTGGTTGCATTGCCGATATCGCCGGGGTATCGCGTAAAGTAAGTTCGTACCATTAAGATGCCCACCGTTACACCGAAGTAAGTTTGTTGTCGAACATTCTGAGTACTTTTTCCAAGCATGTTGGTTCGCCTTAGCCGTTGATTGAATGCGTCCTCATGAGCACGCGGACGCTGTTATTCTAGCGTACAAACATAGTGGATTGGGATATTGCCAATGCTTTCAAAAGGCATATAGCAAAGAGTCTCCCCGGCAGCGGGCGCGCAACTACGAACTGATCGGCCACTTGGGCAAAAAGAGGTCATATTGACTTTTTACTCCGTCTCTTCAATACTCTTAAGAGCCAGTCGGGCGTTTTTGATAAATTGCAACTTGCCACCCATAACAGCCATGCGGAACACAAAGCCTTGGCTACCAGATCATCTTTCAATAATGTGGCGAAAGCCATTTCCTAAGGCGCGATGTCATGAGCAAAGGTTGGAAAATTTATTGGGTAGTGGTTGCCGCGACGGTAACGAACTACCTGACTATGGTTCTGTGGTCTCTCCCACTGGTAAGTGAGATGGCTGGTGGAGGCACGCCATTTGACATGCGGCCGGGCGGCTATTCCTTTGATGATGCTCGGGTGTTCCTCACGGCAACTACTGAGACGGGTCGCGATTTCTATCTCAACACTCAACATCTTCTGGACCTGTTTTATCCCACGTTATTCGCGATTACGGTCGCAATCCCCTTGGCTCATTTGGTGCCACGATACTGGGGTTGGGCATTGGCAGTACTAGCAATCGCGGCGGGGGTTTTCGACCACCTTGAGAATAGCGCTGTGGCTGTCATGCTGCGAGTGGAGCCAGACGCTCTCACCGAGGCGATGGTCTCCACCGCTAGCAATTGGTCATTGGCAAAGTCAATCTCGACCACGATTGCGTCGGTGGCCCTGCTGGTAGTCCTTTGTATAAAGGGCATTGTGTGGCTGAAAACTCGCAAAGCTCAAGCCAGATAGCCTCAATCCAAGACTATCTGATCTTGGCCCAGCATACGACGCTCGCTTCGCCGCCGGCACGGTCCGATGTAAAGGAAACCACCACCGTCTATGCCCACACGCGGCATGTCCGATTTGGGCAAAACTCTGCCGGTCGCTTTACAAATCGCTCAGGCAGTAACCACTCATAGTCGCCATTCGTGTATTTGGTCTAAACGCTTATTTCGACTCGAACAACACGCCTAGCAACCATCGTGTTGCAATTCTTTGAAATCCAATTTCTAATCTTTGGTGCTCTTCCAAATATCAACTATCCCACTCATATCCGTCACTGAAACACTCTAACCGATGCAAGTAGATAACTTTTTGATCTTCTGGTAACCATGCGGATTGAAAACTGCACCGCATAAACTTGATCATCGTTTCACTAGACAGGTTGCCATTCTTTTGCGCCTCGATCATAGTCTGAGTTAACCAACCTGAACCGAATTGCGCCGGGTCATCACTATTAATCGAGACCAAGACACCCTTCTCAAGTAACTTGAGCATCATCCCCAAATCATCGGAAGAAGCATTCTCTGGCTGGTACGCATATCGATTAGGGCAGCCCGTTAATGCTATATTTTTCTCAACTAGTTGAGCAACCAGTTCGTCATCATCGAGAGCATTTAATCCATGATCAATACGCTCAACACCCAATACCTCAATACAGTCACGAATATGCCTCATAGTGTTCGATTGGTGTACATCACAATGGGATGTCAGCCGATAGCCTTGCTCTTTTGCATACTGAAATAGTGGAGTAAATTTATTTGGAAAGTCATAAATTTCTGGATTATCAAGACCAATACCGACGATATCGTCTTTGTATGATTGAGCATGCTCCAAAATGTTGCAGGCATCGTTAACAGGGTGATCTCGCTGGAAATTCATAATCCATTGAGTTGAGATTCCGAATTCTTGATTTGCTGCCCTAGCTCCTGAAAATAGACCTTCGAGTAATGCTTCGAGTTTCACACCTTGTCGGAGCCCTTGTTGTGGATCAAACATAATTTCAGAATATATTATGTTCTCACTATGGCATTTTTTAAGGAATTCGTATGTGATTTCCTCGTAGTCCTGCCCTGTACGTAATGCGCCCCGGCACACGTCCAGACATTCTATAAAACTGTCTAAATTTTATTTAGCGTTAGTCTTACCTTTGTTTTGAGCGGATAAAACATTATGTGCTGTTTTGTATGGTAAATGGATGCTATTCCGATCGGCTATTGCCAGTAGTAAATCGGGTTCGATCGTTCCCTCAATGTGGACGTGCAATTCTGCCTTTGGCATTGCAGCAATAAATTTGAGGATGTCGGGCATGGAATCAGTACTCTCTTAGGCAAGAAACAAGCTTATCCAAACTACCTGCGACTGACAAGTAACGATCGCTATGGGCCGAAATCTCCAAGTCAAGAAAAGACCTCAATGGCTGTTCAGGGCAGAGGCTAATGGGATGGTCGCCCCTACCCAGAACGGCATCAAAGTGCCAAAGTGTGGCGAATGTAAATTCCCACTAACTGAAAGAGGCAACCACTATGAAGATTA
>JBLHGU010000049.1:0-27795 GCA_047615875.1 Parasphingorhabdus sp. | reverse complement strand
TTTTTTAGTGGCGGAAATGCCAACTGGATTCAGGTGGCTAAAATCCATGTAAACAGCATAGAGAATGACCAAGTGAAAATCACCGAAATACATGTTTATCAAGTTGATTTACCAGTACGGAACGGGCCTTATACTTATTCCGGTGGGGCGCTACACAGCGTGGACTCCACTGTAGTAGAAATTGTAACAGATAGTGGGATGCAAGGATTCGGCGAATGCTGTCCATGCGGCCCAACTTACGCGGCAGAGCATGGCATGGGTGGCCGGGCGGCTCTGTCCCAGTTTAGTGCCCATTTAATCGGTGAAAATCCACTGGCGCATCGTGCCGTCCATCAGGTGATGCAAAATCATCTGGAAGGTCATAGTTATGCCAAAGCAGCGATCGACATTGCCTTGTGGGACATAACAGGCAAACACTATGGCACAAGAGTCTGTGACCTGATCGGTGGGGCGCAATATGACGAAGTTATTTCCTACTATACAACCGGCTCAGTTTCCCCTCAACAAGCGGTCGAGATTGCCCTGGAGAAACGCGCCCAGGGTTTTGAACGCTTACAGATTAAAGTTGGTGGGCGACCAGTTGAAATCGATATTGAAGTCATCAGAAAAGTCTGGGAGGCGGTCGGCGGCGATATGCGGATAGCAGCAGATGCTAACCGTAGCTGGACTACCCGTGATGCGATTTTTGCGTCTAGTGCGTTAGTTGGTGTGCCAGTGGTATTCGAACAGCCTTGCGATACGTTAGATGAAATAGAAATTATTCGGCCAATTATCAGTCATCCAATTTATCTCGATGAAAGCAGTAAGGATATTGGCACCGTTGTTCGTGCGGCAGGGCAGGGACTATGCGATGGCTTCGGACTAAAGCTTACCCGCTTTGGGGGTATTACGGGATTGGTTACAGTAAGAGATATTTGTCGGGCCAGAAATATGCCGCATAGCTGTGATGATGCCTGGGGCGGGGATATTCTGGCCGCGGCCTGTTTACATGTTGGCGCAACAGTTGATCCACATCTGCAGGAGGGCGTCTGGATTGCCCAACCTTATATCGAAGGTCATTATGATTCTACAAATGGCATAGAGATCAAGGGTGGGCAGATTAAAGTGCCAGAAGGCCCGGGATTAGGAATTGTGCCGGATGCAGAGGTGTTTGGGAAACCAGCTGCAAGCTATTGCTAAGAGCTTTAAATAGATTATCTGATTCGCCCCTAATTCCCGACAAAAAAGAGGCGTGGTAAGGATCCGTTCAAGTCGTTGGTTTCCCCATCAACAGATTCAGCGAAACCGTAGCCAGATCAGAATCCGGATAGCGGGCTTGATAACGTTCATCAGGATGTAAACCTGCCTCACGTGCAGCATCCAGGAAAACTTCGCGCTCCAGAATGTACTGGTCAGAGAAGCCATGGGTACCATCATAGGCAGTGACATTGGTATTGCCGACATTTAGCGCGGCAATTTTAGGCGCCACTGTATGCAGTTCCAGAACCAATAGACCAAAGCGACTCACATGGGGAGTCCATTTCTTAAAATGGTCGACCAGGTTCTGCTCAATTTGATTGTTGGTAATTCGTTTGCCGCGGTGAGAGAAGGCACCAGTGCTCCTGCTCTGACGGTGTTCATCAACATGATCCGGTTTTTCGTAGGGACGATTGTGATCCAGAAAGGAGCGCACACTGAGCAAGTCTTTCAATGACACGCCATACTCTTGCTGTAGATTTTCGGCAAACTGATCTGGATCAGCGATATCTCCAAATATTACATTTGCCCAGACATCGGCCTTGCGCAGAGTCTTCTTTGAAGCTTCTATCGATGCCTGGTTATAATCTGAACCAACAATGGTAAGAGGATACTCGTTCAACATATTGGCGCGGGAGGTTTTTTCCCAGATAACATCAAATATGTGGGCGAGAAAAGTACCATCGCCACAACCCATATCAGCAATGCCCAGTGGTTGCTCTTCTATGGGACGATTGAATACCTCTATAATAATTTCGTCAATCTTCTTGAAGTAGGTTGTATGTGCACCACCACTACCCCACACATTCATGGCTCGATCTACATGTCGCTCATGCTCACCAACACCCAGATCGCGAAGAGCCGATGGATCACCAAACAGCATTTCTTCTACTCGGGAAAACATCGGTAGATAAGAAACGGTCACACCGTAGGCTGCGGCACGTTTTACAAAAAATAGCCCATCTGAGTTAAGCACACAACCGCCCTCAGTTTCTTCGGCAAGATTCATGTCGCAAAACATATCGAGGGCTGTCTTGATCCGTTGTTCATTGCCGTCGAAATGCGCTACTGCCATAAATCGGCTGCTATCTGAATAACGTTGCAATAGATCGCGCATACCCATGGATACCAAAATAGGCCCCAGCAACATGCCTTCCATATGCAACAATATCTGTTTTCTTACGACATCGATATCCGGGTCGCCGGTGGCATTACAGCCCCAGCTTTTGCGCAGCTGATTGCGTAAAAACTTTAGCTCCTGCTCAGGTTGGGCAGCCAGTTCTCCAAACAGGTAATCATCCATAGCCGTTGCAATGGGTAGATAGCCTTCAATCCAATGATAGATATCAGCCATCTGAAATGCGCTGATAGTTCTATTGGTGGTGGTGTAGCGGATACTGTCTGTGCGAGAGTTAACTTCTTGCCCCAACCAGCCCTGAGAACACAGTAAGCGCATAGCAACCTGTAAGTAGCCTTCATTTCCCCCACAGGTGGATAGAATTTGTTCCAGCGGAACCGTGGGTTTGTTCTCAAACAAATCCAGTACGCCATGACGCTTCAGCGCCATAATAGTTGGCGCAATAGGAAACCCATCAAGATGACGAAACAGTACACTTCTAAGTGCAGAGGTTTCGTTTCGAGATAAAGGCTTAAACAAATTTGGGGAGTTGACTGCAGCTATGTTCATAATGATTCGCTAGACTACTTAGCCTGCGATGGATTCCAGTAGATCGTGTTGTGTGATGATACGAGGCAAATTATCTTTATCTCTCACCATAACAGCAGGGTTTTCTCGACTTATCATGGAGGATAGAACATCAAGGGTGCTGTCAGCCGGAACAAACTGAAACGGTTTACCCATAATCTCAGAAACCTGATTGTTGCGAAGCTCTGGGTTATCAATCAGCTGGGCGAGAAGCGAACTATCACTCAGACTGCCGACAAAATCGTTATTGTCGTTTACCACCGGTAACTGAGAAATATTAGACGAGGTCAACAATGAAACGGCTTCGCTAACCAGGGCGGTTTCACTGATGGTCGATAGAGCATCCTGTCCACTGTGCATTGTGATGATGCTCGCCGCAGTTGCATAGTCTCGTTCTTCAACAAAGCCATGGTCCTGCATCCAGTTATCGTTATATACCTTGCCTAGATAACGGGTGCCATGGTCCGGCAGAATAATCACCATTACGTCATCTTCTTTTAAATGTTCCCGTGCCCATTCCAATGCCCCATACACAGCTGAACCACAGGACCAACCAACAAACAGGCCTTCTTCACGAGATAATCGTCGGGTCATGATGGCAGCATCTTTGTCGGTCACTTTCACAAAATTATCGATCAGTGAAAAGTCTACATTGGCTGGCAGAATATCCTCGCCAATACCTTCAGTCAAATAGGGGTAGATTTCTTTCTCGTCAAATACGCCGGTCTCCTTAAATTTCTTGAAGACTGAGCCGTAGGTATCAATACCCACTGTAACCACGTCCGGGTTTTGTTCTTTCAGATATTTAGACACACCACACATGGAACCACCGGTGCCTACGCCTGCGGCATAGTGGGTGACCTTGCCTTCGGTGTCGCGCCAAATCTCAGGACCGGTAGATTCATAGTGGGCTGCGGCGTTAGACAGATTGTCATACTGATTGGGATAGTACGAGTTCTCGATTTCAGCGTTTAATCGTTTTGCTACGGAGTAATAAGAGCGTGGATCATCTGGTGCCACGGAAGTAGGGCAGACATAAACTTCCGCACCAACTGCACGCAAGATATCGATCTTTTCCTGGGACTGTTTATCGGCCAGGGTAAATATACATTTGTAGCCTCGGGCAATAGCTCCAAGTGCCAGGCCCATGCCGGTATTACCGGATGTGCCCTCAATGATGGTGCTGCCGGGTTTTAGGTCGCCACGGGCTTCAGCATCTTCAATCATCTTGATGGCCATGCGGTCCTTCATGGAATTGCCTGGATTGAAGTATTCGACCTTGGCTAAAATGGTGCCTTTAATGCCGTCATTGACAGAGTTTAACTTGACCAGCGGGGTGTCGCCAATAGTTTCGATTATGGAGTTGTAATATTTCATAGCCCTTAAAATCACAAGGTAGTGGATGGGCCGACCAACTGCCGGCCCATGGGTTTGAGCAGTTTAAAGTCCGTCTAGTGCCTGTTTCAGATCGGCAATAAGATCGTCCGCAGATTCAAGACCGGTAGACAGACGGACTAAACCGTCGGTGATGCCTGCAGCCATGCGTTCTTCACGTGGCATATCTGCATGGGTCATGGTAACGGAGTGGGTGACTAAAGATTCTACTGATCCCAGATTTTCGGCGAGACTCCAGAGTTCCAATGTGTTCATCAACTTCTTGCCAGACTCAACACCACCTTTGACCTCAAACCACAGCATGGATCCGTGACCACTGGATTGTCGATCAACCAATTCTTTCTGTGCAAATGACTCAAGTCCAGGATAGGCAACACGTTCAACCATGGGGTGAGTTTGCAGAAAATTGGCTACTTTAAGCGCGTTAGCTGATTGAGCTTCAAGCCGGGTGCTCATTGTTTTGCAGCCTTGTAATGTATAGAAAGCTACCATTGGCGACATGTTTGACCCCAGGCAATTACGTACGAACCGGATGGATTCGAGTAATTCCTCATCACGACAAGTCACTGAACCACCAACTGTCACATTATGACCATCCATGAACTTGGTGGTGCTATGGAATGTGATGTCTGCCCCAAGGTCCAGTGGGCGTTGGAAGTAGGGTGTAAAGAAAGTGTTATCCACCGCGTGAGGGATGCCTTTTGCTTTGGCGATTTCCGACACTGCTGCAATGTCAGTCATTTTTAAGGTGGGATTGGCTGGCGTCTCTGTCAGAATCAGACGGGTGTTATCCTGAATTGCGTCCAAAACATTTTGCGCATTGGATGTGTCAACAAAGCTATAAGTTAAGCCGAAGCGACTCAGCACTTTAGTTGATAAACGATGGGTTCCACCATAAACCACATCAGAGAGAACAACGTGATCCCCGGCGTTTAACAACCCCATCATAATCGCGCTGGTGGCAGCCATGCCCGTTGAAAAACAGAGGGTGCCCACACCATTTTCCAAAGAGGTAATACGATCTTCCAGTGCAACAACAGTTGGGTTACCTGAACGGGTATAGGAGTAACCCTTGGCCATATAGTTTTCAACCGATTCCTGAACATAGGTGGTTGATTGATATATGGGCGTTAGTATGGCGCCAGTAACGGGATCCGGTGTAACACCTGCGTGAACTTCACGGGTTTTAAAATGGGACTTTTGTTCGCTCATTAGAATTTATCTCCAGTAGATTGGCGAAAATATTTTGTATATGTTTATTGGTTTGCCGGGTTACCCGGCAAACCAATCTGAGTGCTGCTAACCTTCGGCAATATCACGAATACCGTTTATGGCCTGATCCAGGTCTTCGTCATCAGCAAAGTAACCCGGTGAAAAACGCACGGTACCTTTTTGTTCGACAGTGCCCTCGTCTTGATGAACCCAGGGTGCACAATGCAGCCCGGCTCTTACACAAACGTAGTGATCGGCATCCAGCATAGTGCCGACCTGATCTGCCGGTAAGCCGTCGACATTGATAGACAAGGTTGATACCCGTGGGCTGCCAGCCTTTGGACCATAAACGGTAACCCCGTCCATGTCACGAAAAGCATTGGCTAATTTGTTTACATGGGCTACTTCGTGGGTCTCAATATGTTTTAGCGCGGCTACACACAGTTCTCGGTGGCTCGCACCCGATGCAGAATTTTCGCGCCCCAGTTCGGCAAACCATTTTTGAGCAGCATTCAGACCAGAGATGCCGGGGATAGATACGGTGCCTGCCTCCAGATGATATGGATAGACTTCCGGTTGAAACGGTGTGATTGAATCCACGCCAGTGCCGCCTACTCGGGCGGGTCGAATGTCAATATCATCACCAACAACCATGCCGCCAATACCCATCGGCCCAAACAAGCCTTTATGGCCAGTAAATGTCAGCACATCCACACAGGATGCCTGCATATCCAGATCCAGCACTCCGGCGGTCTGACAAGTATCCAGAATGAAAGTAACGTCGGCTTCTCTGGCAATTTTTCCGATAGTGGTTATGTCCTGCACACAGCCGAGTACATTAGAGGCATGATTCAGGACAATCACTCGTGTTTTAGGGGTGATTGCTTTACGAAAGTCTTCCGGGTCAACATAGCCTTCTGCATCCCGTCCAACGCGTGTTACTGATACATCCATATCACGTTCCATGTGATTTGTTGGCCTTGTTACTGAGTTGTGTTCAAGCCGTGATGTGATAACGTGATCACCAGAATTAAGCAGACCATATAAAGCCATATTTAACGAGTCGGTGGCATTCTGGGTGAATACAACCCGATCCGAGCTGCCGGTGTGATTGAAGAAATCGGCTAGCATACGACGTGTCTCGATGATCATTCGCTCCGCTTCAACTGCCATTTCATGTCCGGCACGTCCAGGATTGACTCCGTAGTTGCGAAAAAACGTGTCCATTGTTGTGTAGACAGTTTCGGGTTTTGGCCAGGTTGTGGCAGCATTATCCAGATAGTATTGTTCTTTCATAATGGTTGTGTCGCTAGGTGATGGATCAAATCCAGAAGTTGGATGGTTTAAATTTTGGCAGGGGAAATATTAGGCCTGCAGGGGGGAAATTTTTTACCAAATCAGATCGTATATGATATAGAAAAGGTAAAAAAATTCTAAAATATCCGGTATTTTGGAATAAATTTTCTTTTAAGGCCTTTTTGCGTCTTATATTTTCTACAAATTATCCGTTGTTAGAAAACTATTGCAGGGTGATAAAACGGCTAACGTCGAATTATTATTGGGTCTGCAAGTACCCAGATATGAAATGTTCTAAATGACTCTTCGTCCGCTATTATTACGCCCCAAAGTTTTTAGATAATGCGTGGTTATCGCCAAAGTGCTGTATGGCAGATTGTTTTGATATGTTATTTGATTACTTCAAAATGGATACATGGAGTGTGAGAGAAGGTTTGGAACTGGTGGCGGGATTTGACCCAAACTCAGTTACGCGAGATGGATTGCATGAAGCAAAAGAGAAGTGGGCACCTGACGAACTTCCATGCTCAGAGCACATACGGCTTAGTGTTACATACGCACAATGGCTCAATGAGCCACCAGAGTTTTTAAAGCATATTTTGAGGCCTATGGCTAGAACCCGTTTTGGACCCGGTAGACCACGCAGTAATTTGCCGTTGCCTGACTCTTATATTCCTCAGCCAGAAGAAGATGTTTGAAGTATAGGAGGTATAAAGCGTTTGATAATGGAAGACGAGGGGGAATGAACAGTCTGTTTGCAACCGAGAAGTTAATGCATTCGACTCGATTTATCCTCGGGCTCTGGAAATCTGGCCATTTTCTCCTGCCAATTGATTGCTCATGTCCTTGCCACCAAAGTGAAGGTGTACGTACCCGCTGCGTGATTGAAACGCACCGCAATCCCTTGCAATCAGTCAGTGAGTCTTAGCTCCGGCACGCGATTTTGTTCAAAGTATTCGATTCAGTAAAAGGTGAATGAACACTAATTGGATGAGGACGGTTGTAGCCTCGATTCTCGGATAGCAATAAAAATTCCTGAACCTATGGTGAGGGCCAATCCTATATACATCGCCATATCAGGGATATCTCCCCATAACGCGACGCCGAGCAAAACCCCCCAAGCTATTTGAATATATCTAAAGGGCGCGATCACCACGGTTGGCGCATTGCGATAGGCTTGGATGATGAGAAAGTAAGCGATTAACATCATTATCGTTTTAAACATAAACAGCCACAGATCATTCATTTGAATAGGTACCCACCCTGACTGAAGAGTAAGTAGTGAAATGCCAGCTAGGGTCAGTGCAGTGGTAAAGACCATGGAAATTGAAGATTCAGAGGCAGTCATCTTTCGTGTAAGTACGTCTCTACAAGCGTCGGACATTGCCACGGTAAGTGGAAATAACACGATCCAAGTAAAGCTAGGGGAGCCGGGCTGCATAACGATAACGATGCCAATAAAACCAACGATTACCGCGGAAAGACGATAAATTCCGACGTGCTCCTTAAGAATGAATCGCCCCAACAGCGTGACAAAAAGTGGCGAGGCGAAGGCGATGCACATGGCTTCGGCTAAAGGCAAAAATTTTAATCCAGTTATAAAAGCAAAAGAGGAAACTGAAAATAACAACCCACGAGAAAGATGAGTTTGCCAACTATTAACTGTAATTCTAATTTCACTTTTGCATAAAGTTATAATCCAAACTAAAAAAGCGACGCCGAGGCAGGTAATAAATAGAATTTGACCTGTGGGGTAGTGGGGCACTAGCCATTTCGAGATAGCATCATTGACGGCTAAAAACACGCCGGAACCGATACAGTATAAGATACCGCGAAGATGAGTCGTCATATCAATTGTTACGCGTAAGAAGTTGAAATCTCAACTTGGACACCGTTGAGACGCAACGCTTATTGGGCTTCAATGGATGAAAAAAACTCGATTAACTCATTAACAATAATCAGTTGTAATGACACTTCTACAGTTTAACATCGATATCGAGACTTGTAGTACTTGCTGTGGCACCATGAAAGTCATTGCCAGCATCGAAGACCCTGTTGTCATCCACAAAATACTCGACCATCTGGATAGTAAAACTGCGGTTTCCAGTTCATTTCATTTGCCTGACAATCGCGCGCCACTGCAGACTGACCTCTTTCACTGATTGATTGCAAGGGAATGCGGCTGTTTCAATAACGCAGCAGGCGCTTGCTCGTCTTTATTTTGGAGTCAAGGACATGAACCGTCAATTGGCTGAAGAAATAGCCTGATTTCCAGACCCCGAGGATAAATCGGATGCAATACTTTAACTTTTACGGCTGTAAATAGATTGTTCATTTCCCCCTCGTTTTCCATTGACATACGCTTATGCTTCATATAATCGCTTACTGATGCTTCAATCGGCCTTACTAGCGTACATTTCTCCCCAAACATTGAGTTTCAAACACAGTTTGCAAATAGGCCTGATTATCACTCAACACTCCACCTTATATTCTGAAGAATAGCTTATTCAATTGCTCATTATTATTAATCAACAAAGGGTCGGAAAACGAGCCGGGCGGATCGAGCCCACAGCGATAAAATGACGACTAAAAGCTTACCCATTACTCATGTTACCCCGTGCTCAAGCACGTGAGAATGTGATTAAATATGGCCATCCTAGATTGCTTAAGTAAGTGCAATTCGGGTCAGAGCATTAATTTTTTCTATTGCTGCAATCTTTCTCTGTTACAACATTAACGCTCTGATACCTATTTGTTCTGATACATATTCGTTCGCCTGTTCCAATCACCATGCAAACGTTTTTAATCTACTCAAACTCCTCGCTGGTAAAACGAGTAGTATCTTCAGTTTTCGGTCAGAGTAATAGTCATTCTGTTTCAGGGATATATACGATCCATGGGTTGGATGAAACGAGAAGCCAATAATTACCACTCTGCCCCCGATTGTCGGATAAAATCCGTCAGTTGAATTCGAACGAAAGTAGAGTAGCCCCAGCCTATCCCCCATGATTCATCAAGATACTATTTTTTGTCAGGATACGAACTGGTCCTGGCGTTGCGCCGACGAAACTGGTTGGCTGGAGAGGCCTGGTTTTTCGTCGATACGGTTGAACCCAATGGCGAATTTGATTTATTTGTTTTGCAATGGTGAATATACATTGCGTGCACTGGCGGATCGATTCAAGTCCTACTATTCAGATATCGCACATCAGATCGATATTGATATTTGTCTCGGCATTCGCGAAATGCTTAACGATGGTGTAATGATTATCAAACCTGGACATCAGCTACCCATTCACTACCGCGACAAAAACACCGTCCACGAACTCTGTATTCTTTTCCTTTATCACAAAGTGGACGACATTACGTTACAGAACTTTGATCTGTTAACGTTTCTCAACCCGGAGGATGTGGTTGTGCCACTGGCTCTGGATCCGGCACAAACCATTCCGAGCTTGCTTGAAACGATCGACGTCGCGTCACTGGCTTCCGAGTGGGATCTTTCCAATGTCTGGCGCAGCGTCGACGCTGTGGTCTATACCTGGTTTCGGAATCGAAAATCCACTGCCCGTCGATATTGCATAATGGAGTACGATTGTCTTTGAACCGAACCCTTGCTGCAAGCCTATGCCTCGGTCTGGGATGTGGATTTGGCAGCAAAGGATATTATTAAATCGGGGGAAAATCCGAGTTGGGTATGGTTTGATGAGAAGCCGCAAATATCAGAAGTGGACAAACAACACATGATGGGTTCTGCGCCCCATGCGTGTTTATTTCTTTCCCATAATGCGCTGGACAGAATTAGTCAGTCGGCCACCGTGAAACCGGTATTTTGTGAACTACGAGTCGCGACTACCGCTAACCGTTTGGGATTCAAGCCTACTCCATTCAATTCAAAGTTGAGACAAACCATCAATTGGGTGGAAAAGCCATACGATTTGTCCACAGCCGGTGTATATCACCCAGTAAAAACAGCGGAATTGCCAAGGATGAAACTTCCGGCCCCTCAGGGTTAAGTCAAGCTAATTATAATCGGGCCGCAATCTCACGAACAGTTATTGTCATACCATCAGGTCGGCGACGATACCTGGAAGTTCTGATGGTATATGTTGATCGACTTTAGGCCACAGGGCAGGTTGATGAAGTGCATTTCTGGATGAATACTGAGGACCAACAGGACCTTGCGTTTATTCATGCTATCGCGTACAAAAGACCCTGCACAAAAACCGTGTATAGCGAAAAACCGAAAGTCGGGATGGGTGTTTCACGATTTTTTGAATATTGTTGTGCGTCCGACACTGTATACATTCGTATTGATGATGACATGGTGTATCTGGATGTTAATTGGTTTTCGGCCTATATCGCGTTCAGAAAAAACAATCTACAATACTTTCTTGTCTATGCCAATACAATCAATAATTCGCTATGTTCCCATCTGCATCAGCGTATGGGGACCGTTGATTATTCGCTTGGCATCGCCCACTACGACTGCTTTGACCCGGTTGGTTGGTCAAATGGGCCCTTCGCCAATCTGGCACACCAGTCCTTCCTCGGCGCATACGAGTGTGACGGTCTGGATCAATTTCGATTCGGAACCTGGCAAATGAACTATCAGGAACGTTTATCAACCCACGTTATATCCTGGCTAGGGGCGGAGTTTGATCTCTTTGGCGGTCTTGTAGATGACGACGATGATGAGCACTGGTTAAGCTGTGTCAAACCAGAAATGATTAAAAAACCTAATGTCATTTATGGGTCTATGCTGGTCAGTCATTTTTCCTATTATACCCAGCGGGAATATATGGATCAGACGAATACGTTAAAACAATATAAGTGTCTGGCTGTCGGTGAGTAAAGTTGATTATCTAATTGTGGGTGCCGGGCTATTTGGTTCAGTATTTGCCTGCGAAATGAACAAAATCGGCAGATCCTGTCTGGTTATAGAAAAACGAAACCACATTGGTGGTAACTGCTTTACCGAAAATCGTGATGGCATCGATATACATGTGTACGGCCCACACATATTTCATACCAGCAGTGATGAGGTGTGGGACTATGTCAGACGTTTTGTCGACTTTAACGATTACAAACATACCGGATGTGTATCAAACAAGGGAATACAGTACAGTTTTCCTATAAACCTGAAAACAATGCAGCAGGCGTACGGAATAGATGATGTTTCAGGTTTGTCAGAACGACTGGAAGATGATCGGGCACCCTATCGCAATACCGATGGTTCCAATCTTGAGCAGTGGTGCCTGGCACAGGTTGGCCCCAACTTATATGAGAAATTAATTCGAGGCTACACCAAAAAACATTGGAATAAAGCCCCATCGGAACTGGATGCATCAATTATCAAACGTCTCCCGATTCGCAAAACTGCAGACGACAACTACTATTTTGACAAGTATCAAGGGATTCCAGAACAAGGTTATACCGCGCTATTCAATAAGCTGCTTGATGGTATCGACATACGTTTGGATGTTGACTATTTTGCCGACCGCACACACTGGGATAACAGTGCCAATACGGTTGTATATACCGGGGAGATTGATCGGTTTTTTAACTATGCAGAAGGCGTGTTGGAATGGCGTTCACTACGCTTCGAGCTGTCTCGCCATGAACGCCCCGATGTACAGGGCAGGAGTGTGGTCAACTACAATGACCCGGAGATTCCGTATACACGAATAGTTGAGCACAAGCACTTTAACCTGAACGCCACGCGCAATATCAAACACAGTTATACAACCTATGAATATCCGGCGGAACTTGCGGACACAGGCGAAGCCTTTTACCCGGTGCCGACAGAAGCTAATCGCAAATGTTATAAGCGGTATGTAGAACTAACCAGGCAATTGGGCAGTCGTTATATATTTGGCGGCCGATTGGCTAACTATGTTTATATAGACATGGCACCGGCGATACAAATGGCGTTGAATTTGGCCAGGAAAGAGCAATTGGTGACGGTATAACGTTGTTGCAACGGTAATGACGTGCAGAACAGATCTCATCCTGTGGCTGTAGATAAATTCGCTCTCGATACTGAATACCTGGAAATGGTGTAACAGAACAGGAGCCACGATGAACAATTGGACATATATCCGGCTATGTAAGGCTCGATAGTCGTCATGGGGCCAAGCCTCATTGTGATTCGCTACCTGTCGACCTATAGGAGGTATAAAGCGTATGTTAATGGAAGACGAGGGGGAATGAACAGTCTGTTTGCAACCGAGAAGTTAATGCATTCGACTCGATTTATCCTCGGGCTCTGGAAATCTGGCTATTTTCTCCTGCCAATTGACCACTTACGTCCTTGACGCCACAATATAGACTACAGGCGCTTTGTCTACGGCCCCTATTTTGATCCACTTGCCCCAACTTGACATAAAAGAAACGGTAATTGATGCAGAAGAGGGTGGTTGTTTGGTTTTTCTAAAAAGAATTTTTTACAAAAAATATAATAGAAATATCACTTATTGTAAGGAGTTGAAAATCTATAAGGAATTTGACTTTCTGGCATCTAGGCTAATTCGGAAGGGTGGGCTTTTTGGGATCCCACCCCCTATCTGTCATTAATGGATTGTTTAATTTTCGGGCTAATATGGACTTAGCTACCCATTGAACCTGAAATTTCCTCCCTAAACACCAGAAACAGTAGAGAAAGTGTTACGTGTACTGATTATTGAATAGGGTAAATTTGTAATGATCTAGGAAGCTATTACAGCTACTTACAGACGAATTCTGACCAGTCCTGTATCATCAAACGGCGCTTCTCGAATAAGTCCCCGCGCCTATAGGCAGCTTCAACCTTGTTTGGTATGGCATGAGCCAATGCCATTTCTGCCACATCTCTAGGGTAATTAGTGGTCTCATCTGCCCAATCACGAAAGCTTGGTCTAAATCCGTGGGGAACAAACGGTTCTCGACTTCCACCTTTATCAAAGCCCATTTTTCCTATTACCCCAAGCAATGCCATATTTGAAAGTGGGCACCCTTTCTTCATGCCAGGGAAGACGAATGCATTGCCTTGAAGTTTCGGTACATTATCTAGAATGTGGATCACAGCATCAGATAGCGGAACTTTATGTTCAATTCTTGTCTTCAGTCTGATAGCTGGGATTGTCCAGCACTTCTCTTTTCTGTTGATTTCTGCCCACTCTGCTTTTAAAAACTCGTTGGTGCGGGTTGCTGTCAGTATAAGAAACTGGAGGGATAGAGAAGAAATGTTCGTGTTTTCCGGCAGTTAGAGATTTAATCTTTAATGCGGTAAGTTTTTGAATTGCCATCGTATTACCTATTAACAATCAGTCCCCCATAAAGTCCCCCTATTTATGTAGACTTCGTAGGACGTTACGAGATTGTGCGGTATATCAAGTAATTGAATACAAACAATAATAATATTATATGAGATTGTATTGGAAACTATTTCGGCGGTCTCTTTGTCCGTCGATACAGCATGTTACCGCTTTTGACGTTAGCCTGAAACATCCGGACGATATAAATCATTTTATTATTTCGAGTAATATTAATCGGATAGAGCTTGATCCTTTGCCAACGTTTTTTCCCTTTTTTGGTCGATTTGCCGATATGAATAATCCTCAGATTACCCTTATAACAGGCGGTCGTCTGTTTACCGCTGATGCTGATAACCCCTGGGCTGAGGCGATTATTATTCGTGGTAGCAAGATAGATTATGTAGGTGATTTATCCAATCTGCCGGACTTGTCAGACGAGTCTGTTGAGCAAATAGATCTGCAAGGCGGTCTGGTTGTGCCTGGTTTTGTTGATGGCCATGTGCACGTCGCCATGACAGGTGCGGCGATGTTGAAAGCTCAATTGCAGGGAGCCGGAAGTCTGCATGAGATCCTACGAAGAGTGCAAGCCTGGGCAGATGTAAATCCTGACGAGCCTCGCGTACTGGGTACCAGCTGGGTACACAGTGACATACCTGACGCGGCGCCAACTCGGCAGATGCTGGATGACATTGTGTCTGATAGACCCGTCTATCTTGAGGCTTTCGACTATCACTCGTCCTGGGTAAATACCGCCGCGTTGGAGGAGATGGGTATCGATAATACAACCCCGGATCCCATCGGTGGACGTATCGTTAGAGATTCAGATACAGGTAAGGCTACCGGTTATCTGCTGGAAAATGCCAGTGTTGAGCATGTCTGGAGCCTCTTGGGCAAACTGGATGATGAGGTGCTCGATCAACACCTTAACACCGCATTGAACGCTTTCTCACGAGCTGGAATTACCAGCGTGGTTGAAATGGCTCTGGAGGAGCCGGTACTTCAGGCGATGGCGAGAGCCCGTGATGCAGGTTTGCTGAAGGTTCGAATAGTTGCCCACATGATTATCTGGCGAACAGGTAATGCTGATGAGGAACTCGCATTGGTTCATCGAGCGGCTGAGCTTGCTAGAGAATACAGCGGTGACCTGTTGCGCGTATGCGGTATAAAAATAATATCTGATGGCACCATCGATAACTGTACCGCAGCCCTCAGCAAACCTTACACCAATGGGGAATCTTCGGGACCTATATGGGGTGCAGAGGCCTTAAATCCGGTGGTGGCCGCGGCCGACGAGTTGGGTTTACAAGTAGCCATACATGCTATCGGAGATGAAGCCATACACCTGGCTGTCGATTCAATTGCCCGGGCTCAGCAATTAAATAACAGTTTCGGCAGACGCCATCGTATCGAACATCTGGAATATGCCCGCCAGGAAGATATTGATCGTATGGGCCAGTTGGGCATCACCGCATCAATGCAGCCTTTGCATGTAGATCCAGAATTTCTGCAAAACTGGCAGAAGATGATTGGACCAGAACGAGCCAATCAAGGCTGGGCGTGGCCGTTATACCGTGCTGCCGGGTCTACTCTGGCATTTGGCACCGACACACCAACCGCGCCCTATCTTCCGTTGATCAATATGTATCTGGCATCGACCCGGAAGTCACCAACCAAACACCATATTCCAGCCCTCCGACCTGATTGGGCTTTAACATTGGAGGATTCAATCATGGCCGGCACCAGAGAGTCGGCCTGGGCCGCCTGGCTGGATCACATTGTTGGCACGCTCAAAGTCGGCATGGCGGCCGACCTTGTAGTTCTTGATCGTGATGTGTTGGCCGAAGGACCGCAGTCCTTACTTGAAACCAATGTTCGATTGACCATGATCAATGGTCAAGAGGTTTATCGCGGTTAGTAGTTAATGCGTCTAGACAATCGGACATAGGAAGCAGATGGTTCCCAGTCCGACTGATTACCAGGATTGATTGGCTTTGAATTCTATTTCGATTTAGCAGCCTCTTTGATGAACCTGGATTTCTCTTTTGACCCAATCAAGCCTTGATCCACGGCTAAATTTGCTGCATGAGCTACGCAGCTGACATACTGACCATGTTGAACAAAATTTTCTGCCTGGCATGAATATGCAATGTGCTGGGTGCCAGTGCAACCATCGCTGTTAACCACTTCCAGTTGTGATGACAATGCACAAAGGTCCAGTTCATTGGTGACACCGTCACCATCACATACATCGCCTTCGCCGTTATTGTTGAAGTCTGACTGATCGATGTTGCTATGTAGTGGACAGTTGTCAACGCTATCTTCCACAGTGTCGTTATCATCATCACTATCGCAGGCATCGCCGAGTAGATCACTGTCATTATCCGATTGATCTGTATTCTGAATGAGTGGGCAGTTGTCTGAACCATCCGGAACGCTATCACCGTCTGTGTCTGTATCGCAAGCATCACCAATTCCATCGCCATCCAGATCGGCCTGGTTCTGATTAGATATATCCGGGCAATTGTCTGTGTTGTTAATAAAACCATCGCCATCCAGATCACTATCACAGGCATTACCAATACCATCTAGATCCTGATCTATCTGATCAGGGTTTGCCACGTGGGAACAATTATCGGTATCGTCAGGAACGCCATCGTTATCTGCATCAAGTGATCCACAGGAAAGTTGAAACTCGTAACCACCAACCAGTACTTGTGCGGGATTAACGGCACAGGGTTCAGCTACGGAAAAGCTGTTTTGTGTGTTATGACCAATATTCAAGTTGTAGCTTACACCCGGCACTAGAGTAAAGGTGCTGGTTCCGCCGAGATAATTATGTCCTCTTACGGTATACGTGCTGGAGTAGGAGTTTGGATCGATAGATATCGGTGTGTTATTGAATGTAAGCAAGTTTGCCGATCCTACAGCCGCCGTGATATTTTCAGCAGTCGCTCCACCAGTGGCATCCAGTCTAAAGTGAAATTGTCCTATACTTTCATTGCCTACCCGAATGGAATAGCCAACCCCGGGCACCAATATAGTGTTTAGTAAGCCTGTTGGAGGTATGCCCGCTTCAAAGCCGAGTAACCAGTAAGAACCAATGAACTGGTCAGGGTCGATGGTGAACGGAGTGTTATTGAATTTAAGCAGACCCTGACTACCACTGGCCGCAGCAATATTCAAGGAAGTAACAAATCCGCTACCGTCGACTCTAAAATGAAACTGACCTTTACTATTATTACTTACCCTAACCGAGTAGCCGACACCTGGTACCAGGGTAAAACTTTGATAACCCGTTGGTCGAGGGCCGGGTTCGAAACCTAATAGCCAGAAGGAGCCACCGAAGGCGTCCGGGTCAATATCAACCAGAGTATTATGCAATTGCAAGATATTCTGACCACCCGTTGCCGCATCAGCATTTTCCGAGTTAACCATACCGCTAGCATCTATATTAAAGTGAAATTGTCCCTTGTTGTTATTACTGATTCGAATTGAATAACCGACACCAGGTACCAGAACAATGTTTTGTTGACCTGTCGGCCTGGGTCCGGGCTCAAAACCCAGCACCCAGTAAGACCCTGCAAACGCCGCAGGATCAACACTTATATTGGAATTGTTAAAGGAAAGACTGTTTTGGCCACCAATAGCCGCAGCAATATTATCTGAGGTGACGAACCCGTTACTGTCGATGTTGAAATGAAACTGACCTTTGTGATTGTTGCCAATTCTTAGCGAATAGCCAACGCCTGGAACCAGAGTTACTACCTGGGTTCCTGTTGGCCTGGGACCTGGGACCTGGGTTAAGCCCAAGTATCCAATATGAGCCTGTAAAATTATTTGGATTGACGGATATAGATACATTGTTGAAGGTCAGCAGGCCAGGGCCACCGGTTGCAGCACTGGGATCATTTGAAGAAACCGAACCGTTGGCATCAACGTCGAAGCTAAATTTACCCACTCCTTCATTACCAACTCTTAGTGTATACCCCAGCCCAGTGACTAAACTAAAAACTTGTTGACCAGGAGAGTTTGGATTATATCCTTCAATCCAGTAAGAGCCGCCATAGGCATCAGGATCGACGGTAATCGAAGCGTTATTTAGAGAAAGTTGCCCATTACCGCCAGTGGCGGCGTCGGGGTTTATCGAGTTTACGTTGCCTGCTGAATCGATACTGAATTGAAATTTACCCGTGGCACTGCTACCAACTACGAAGTTATAAGTGGCATCAGTCTGCAGCGTTACCGAAGCTGGCCCGGACAGATTGCCAGTATTGCCCAGTATTGACCAGCTACCGCTGTAGCTTCCTGGGTTCACTGAGATGGAAACCGGTGCAGCTTGAACGTTACAGGCTAGCGTCAACATCCCCAGAGCAAAAAGTACTTTGAATCGAAATGTTAGCATTGCTTATCCTCCCAAATTTAATAGTTCGTGTAACCGAATACTTACAGAATATTGCCTGCATTGCAAAATGCGGTGGTTAAAACCTCTTGTTGGAACAAAAATCCTGCTTTTTGCGGCTTTTGCCTATTCCTGGAAAAACACTCTGTCGTACTTGATTCTGTTATCTACATCGACTGATGTATCCAGTTCTCGGGCGAAGCGATGTCCGGAGAAAACTGCCCCGGCAATAATGGATGGTGCCTCGCAATCACCAATTCGTGTTACCGATTGTGGTGCGCCTTTTATGTTGTTATCCATTTTACGTTGTAATTCAAAATACAAATTGTCATTAGGTTGTCGTGAGGTCACAGTCACCACAAAGTTGGCATGAATTTCGTGAATAGTTGCTGTGTGCTGACAGATTAAGCGGGCAACATGACCATCAAATGAGTCAAGTTTATGGGAGGTGATAATTGTGACTCCCATGTTCATTAGTCGACTTTGAATTCGACTATGTTCTGAAGTTGACCTCGCCCAACTGGAAACTACAACCTCTGGGGTAACAAGATAAACAGGCAAGTTTTCACTGCGCAACTTTTCGGCTATGATATTAGCCATATAATAATGCTCATCATCATAAATGACAGTTGGGCCCTTTGGTAGACGTCCTGCCAAAATATCATCTGGTGTGAGTATTTTATCGACAGGTACAAAAGGCTGAATAGGCGCATCTATTAATTGACCAATGCCATCTCTCCTCCAGTGTGCTCCAGTTGCAATGGCTACGTGATCCGCTGCGATTTCCAATATGTCCTCACTGGATAAAGGACTTTCCAGATATATATCCACATTGGCCATGGACTGGATTTGCTGTACCCGATAGTCGCGCACTCGTGCCCATTCGCTTAGTCCCGGAAGTTTCGATTCGAGTGTTACTCGGCCACCCAGTTCACGACTGGCTTCAGCCAGGAGTACCTTATAACCTCGTAAACCCAACGCCCTGCTGGCTTCCAGTCCTGCCGGGCCTGCGCCCACCACCAAAACAGCGGATTCTGATCCTTTCGTAGCAATTTTTTCAGGATGCCAGCCACGTCGCCATTCCTCGCTGATAGTTGGGTTTTGCGTGCAGCGTATTGGCGTGCCCTTACTGTCGCCGGTATAGCAAATATTGCAACCTATGCATTCACGAATATCATCCACTCGACCCTGTTCGATTTTCGATGGCAGGAATGGATCGGCTATGGATGGTCGCGCCGCGCCAATAAAATCAACAATTCCTCTATTAACCTGCGACAACATCGTGTCGGGTGAAGTAAACCTGCCGACACTTACTACGGGTTTACTGGTAACACTTTTTACCCAGGAAATATGTGGTTCCAGGGTGGCTTCTTTTACAAATCGGGATGCGCCCATTTCATGGGAGTAGTCGCTGATATTTATGTCCCACAGGTCAGGCAACTCTGCGAGCATTTCCAGCATTTCTTTTCTTTCGCCAAACACAGGAGTTGTGTCAGTACTGGCTGGATCATTGGCAGAAAAACGCACGGCTACTGCACAGGTATCACCCACAGCATCCTTAGTTTCTTCTATGAGTTCTCTAACCAGTCGAACACGGTTTTCCAATGAACCACCATATTCATCAGTTCGGTGATTGGACTGACCGGACAAGAAATGAGAAAGCAGGTAACCATGCGTAGCATAAACATAAACGATGTCAAAGCCGGCGGCTTTTGCTCGCAATGCGGCAGCCTTATGCCAGCGGCGAAGCTCTCTAATATCAGCTCGATCCATGGCCCGGGTTTGATAAGGCACCCCGGCCGCATTCGGTCTACTCGAAACATCCATCGCGGTTTCGTAGGTAAACAGGTTGGCTGATCGGGAGCCACCTGCCCACAATTCAACACCGGCCAGAGAACCGTGGGAATGAACCTTGTCGGTCATCAATTGGTGAGACTTGATGTCACCCTTATCCCAAAGCGAGGCGTAGGGGTGGGGAAGGTCATCAAAAGTTGGATGAATAGAGCAATATTCTGTACATACCACACCCCAGCCACCCTCGGCTTTTATACCACGCAACTCAGCTACCATGCGAGGTCTTAACCAACCTAAACCGGTGCAATGGGGGACTTGGTAAAACCTGTTGGGGGCAGTTACTGGACCGATTTTAACGGGTTCGAAAAGTATGTCGTAACGTGGGTCTCTGTTGGGCATCAATTTAGTCATCGAATTCAATAGTGTTCTATCGTTTGTTGCCGAAGCAAATCTAGCGGGGATGATAACCCCTTGGTAAGATTTCTAAGGTAGAATTGCCGGGTGAATTCCGCCCCACAATCAAACATAACCGAACAGCTGTTTTTCGCTTGCATCGGGCATGGGTTTTCTGGTCAGGGGCTTGATCCTACAGATATTGATTTCGATCCCGAAGCAATTGATTGGACAAGGCTAATGTATCTCGCCGGTCATCACAACCTTGTCCTGCTACTAAGCCATGTTATCGAGCGTACTCCCAGGCTCGATGTGCCAGAATCTTTACGTTCGAAGTTACGTCAGGGCAGGGTAGCAGCTCGCTTAAAGAGCCTGTTTTTCTCAAAAGAATTAGTCAGAGTGGATAAGTTGTTTGCAGAAAACGATATAGACCGTATCTGGTTTAAGGGGCCAAGTCTGGAACAGATAGCTTATGCAGCCTCAGGTTATAGAAATTATAACGATCTGGACGTTCTGATTGCTCCTGGCGAGATTCATCGAGCCAGGGATTTATTACTCAACCACGAATATTTCGAGCATTTCGAAAGTGGATCAGAACAAACCTCTAGACAAATTCAGTTAGAACGAAGAGATCAGCGTGCTGGAGTCGATTTACATGTTGGACTCTCCACCGTGTCATCAGCTATGCAAATTCCCACTGAAGCCGTGATGGATCAACGTAAAATAATAAACATTTCAGGTTCAGATATTAGTACCTTCAATACAGAAGTAAATCTTCTGATGCTGGTTCTTCAGGGAGCTAAGGGGCACTGGTATCAACTAAGTCGTGTAATTGATTTACATGCGCTGATTTCTAACACAACACCTATTGATTGGGGCAAAGTTAGTGAATTGGCCGACCAGTTTGCGCCGCGAAGGGTGTTTAATCTGGCGATGTACAATGCTGAGATGCTTTGTGGCACAAAGATTCCTGGCCACATTTCAATAGAGGCCAGAGCAGATAACTCGGTAGCCAGAGTGTTTTTGGTAATAAAAAAACATAGTGTGCGGCATAAAACGATACCTGGAATTATCCGAACCAAAGATAGAGTAGGCTGGTTCTATGCATACGGATATATAGCAAAACTAAGATATTTTCGCACCAAAATACCAGAAATATCCTATCGAATTCTGAAAGTGGCATTACCAATGGTGACTCCAAATGAGCGGGATTACGCGTTTTTTTCACTGCCCAACAAGCTTCGGCTTCTCTACTATCCTCTTAAACCTTTTCGGTTGTTGTTTCAGCGTATAGCCAGGTGACGCTGTGCTTTAAATTTGGTCCAGAATATAGTGTGCGCTAATTGAAATATTCGACTGACAATATTGATGCAGAGCTTCGTGCCCCATTTCACCTTCTCGGAAGGCTTCTACCGACCGACCAGCAACAGCTACTGTTAAATAGTTGTTTTACTCGTAAGGACAAAGCCACTTCTTTTTTCCAGCAATGGCTGCTGGCAATGGACGATCAAATGCAGATTATGCGAGTTAATAGCCAAAGCATAAAGGGGGTAAGTTTGCTTTTTAATTCTGCTGTTAATGAACATAGCCTGCCTATTGACACTGAAGTACGATCAGTGTTGAGATTGTTTTGTCTCAAGGAGGACGTGCGACATAAAAGCTACCTAAAACACTTCGCATCGATTCTGGCCGCTATACAGTCATGGCCCGACGAAGTATTAGTAGTGGGTGGAATCGCCAATCTGCTAACGGTTTATCCGGATCATAGAAAACGCCACTGCCATGGTGTGGATTTATTGGTCGCCCCTCATATATTGGGTGATGTCGTCGCCAGTCTGGCGAGTATACGATATAGTCAAAATGTAATGGATAGTTCCGCCGGTTCTAAAACTATCCTATTGCAACATGTAGATGGTCTGGAGGTTTGTATTAGGGAGCAGCTTTTTCACCCCTGTGTGGCAGGAGCTGGTGTAAATGAACTTCGCGCTCAATCGAGAATGGTGGAATGCGAGAGCTTTACCTTCAGAACGCCGAGCCTGGAGATGAATCTTTTGTTTAGTTGCTTCAGTGCGCTCTATTCGAGTCAATCCAGGTATCTAAGGTGGGTGTCAGATATTTATTACCTTGTTGGTTTAGAGGATGCAGTCAACTGGCAAGAATTTGTTAATCTGGCCAGAAATTATGGTCTTACTCTGCCTGGTTATTTATTTCTGCATTTTGTACATTGCCGTATTGGCTTTTCCATTCCGACAACAGTTATTGGCGAACTAGAGATTTCGGCACTGCAAGAGAAGGACTCCTGGCAGTTTGCTCTGGAGCGTGTATGGTTGTGCAGCCGTCGACATTTATCTATGTTAGTCTGGCTGCTAGGCGGTAGAAATATGTTTGAACAAACGCGTAATTGGCTCTTCAAACCCTCAGGAAAATTGCTTCGCTGGCGAGGTAATGACAAAGTTTCATGGGTTGTACAGAGACTATCGGGCATTGAAATAATACTTAATGCGATACGTTTGCAATATTTTTCTGCTATCGTCCGGGGTAAAAGACAAACCTATAAATGGTTGGATCAAGCCAGCCTGGAAGTAGGTCGAAAATAGTAGTCTTGTTTGATACTTTTCGCGTAACTCCAGTCCCAGATCTTAATTCCCTAAGGAGAATAATTAGTGTCGTCTATGAATGAGTCATTTTCGCCAAACGCAGATGAAGTTGCATTTGAAACGGTCGACGGAGAAGCAATTCTTATAAATTTGTCGACAGGTATATATTACTCCATTGATGGCATCGGTAGTCTAGTGTGGAGTGCTATTGAAAATGGATTCTCACTGCTTGAAGTGTGTCAGTCTGTTAGCACGACCTATAACCGGGATACTGATGAGGTGAACGCACACATCGCGACCTTTGTTGATCAATTGCTGGCCGAAAACCTTGTGATCTCCGGTGAGAGTCGGAAAAGTTCAACAGCATTTTCTATAGATCAGCAAACCACATTAGAGTACAAAGCGCCTGAGCTGGTAATCTACAGTGATATGGGGGATTTGCTTGCGTTGGACCCGCCATTACCCGGATTGAACGATATTCCCTGGAAGGGAGAAAACGGCTAATTGCTACTGCATACATAAACGCCCCGGGCCTGCGACAAAGCCTTGCTTCAGGATTCTCCAGGGCGGCCAAAGTTTCTGAAGCGTCGCATAGTTGTTTTTATTTTTTGTTCGCAGGAAAACCGGTTTGTCTGGAACTCATTGGTTCGTGTTTGCCACAGTTCTTTCTGCCAGCATTGAATCATCTTCGGATAACAACTGAACCGCCTGTCGGTAATGCTTTACACATCCGTGTTTGGGATTGTATTGAAACTGGCATCAGTGCAGAGAACTTTCCGCTGTCGGGGAATCCGGATGATTTTGAGACAAGTGAAATAAGTGCAGAAGATGAATCACTGGTATCCGAACGAAAAGGTAAATATTTAGGGCAATACGACCGTAAGACGCGACAGCTAACAGCCTGCGTCAGCTATGCCGACAAACGTCCGTTGCTTCATGAGATCGGCAAACCATTGCAAGTGTTGTTATCGGTTTGGTATCTAGACCAGAATGTACCGCTTTTACACGCCGGTGCTGTCAGTCGAAATGGTCATGGCGTTTTGATGGGCGGTGTGGGTGGCTCAGGGAAGACCACCTCGTCACTTGCCAGTACGCTGGGGGGGTTTAAATTTCTGGGTGACGATCGTCTGGGCCTTCAGTCTATTGATGGCAAATACATAGCACATAGTGTTTTTAACAGTGTGTACTTAGATGCATCTGGACGGAGACGATTCGCGTCACTGCAATCAGAAATGTTACCGCCGACCTATTCTCGAGAGTTTAAGAATCTGCTATTCGTACACCAGGCATGTCCTGATCAGATCGCCACTCGAACCTTACTAAAGGCTGTATTGTTGCCCAAGGTATGCGACGAAAAACAGTCCAGCTATGAAAGATTGTCAGCCTCCAACGCATTGCTCGAGTTAGCGCCGAGTTCATTGGTAATGCATATAGGGCCTGGTCATAAAGGCATGCAAGTCATGGGGCATCTGGTGCGACAGTTACCCTGTTATCGGTTTTTCATCGGCACAGACCTGGCCGGAGTCCCGGCCAGCATGCATCAACTCTTAGATGAGCTTGAGCGTGCTTCAGATGATTCTTTAAAACGGAATTAATCATGATCCATGAATAGAGCTTTGCGGATACTATTTTGGGCGGATGAATTCTATCCAATGGTTGGTGGACTCGAAACGTGGGCCTATGAGCTGACTCATCAACTGGTTGAAAATGGTCATCAGGTTCTTGTGGTTGCCAACAAGAATAATGATGCCTTCGCTGATACTGAGGAAATTAATGGATTACTGTTACGTCGTTATCCAATATGGAAAGTATTGGCGAAACAGAATGCCGGGGACTTAATCCGTTTAGCTCATAAAATTCACAACGATGTCCATAGATTTGAAGCAAATTGCATACATTTGAATACGTGCTCGGTTTCTGCTGTCGTCTATTTATTGTCCTTAGTTCGTCTTGATATTCCAGTTTTAATGACATTACATGGACGCTGGCCAGAAACTGCTACGCGTAAGTACTCTATACTGAATAAAACCATTGAAAGTGCGAACCGTGTTGCCTGCGTGTCTAAATCTGTTGAAAACTGGATAGCGGATTGTTTTCCCGATCAGTCCAGTAAACTATTGACTTTGCCTAATGCTATTACACACAAGGTACCGCCGCCAACCGATACATTGATCACCAGAAGCCTTGTTCTGGTTGCCAGGTTATCTTGGGAAAAAGGCGTGGATCTTGCACTTCGGGCATTCAAACTGGTTTTAAACCTTGTGCCTGAAGCACATCTGGACATAGCTGGGGATGGGCTGGACCGAGCATTACTCGAAGAACTAAGTGTTGAGCTTGGGGTTAATAACGCTGTTAGATTCCTGGGCTGGGTTACACCCGAAAATATTAATCAATTAATGCAACAGTCAAAAGTTGTTCTAATACCATCTCGTGAAGAGGGCTTTGGCCTGGTTGCGCTGGAAGCAGCGATGGCTGTGCGCCCAGTCGTTGCCTTTAGGACTGGAGGTTTGGCAGAGATAGTTCAGCATGAAAAAACTGGGTTATTGATACCGCCAGAAGATATAGGCAGCATGGCTAACGGCATTATTGCTCTACTTGATCAGCCCGATCTAGCCAGTCGGATGGGACTTGCAGCGCAAATTCATGTGGAAGAATGTTACTCGTGGGACGCACATGTAGGGCGCTATGAGCAAAACTACTATCAACTACTCGAATCGAAAAAGTTGGTTTGTAATCATGAGGGTGATTCTTGAAAATACTGTTCTGGTGCGAGTCCTACTGGCCCTACATTGGTGGTGTTGAACGGTTTGCTATGAGATTGCTTGCGCAACTATCTTCGTTAGGGCATGAAGTAATGGTGGTAACTTCCCATGGAAGTTTGTGCTTGCCAGATAGTGATGAATATCAAAACGTAAAAGTGCAACGCTTTGACTTTCAACAAGCGCTACAGATGCGTGATGTTAAGCAAATATTTGCTATTCGGAAAAGACTGTCAGGCTTAAAGCACGAGTTTAAACCTGACGTGGTTCATATCAATTTTCAGGACCCCAGTGTTTTCTTCCATTTAAACACACATGACTCCTGGCCGGCCCCTACGTTGTTGACAATCCATGGTGAGTATAAAAATTGTCAGGCTGGGCCAGAGACTTTATTGGGGCGCTTGTTTAAGAATGTCGAGGCTATCAACTGCGTTTCTCAGGCACTAATTCAGGACACTCTGGATCTCGCTCCACACACTAATAATCGGATTTCCTTGATCTACAATGCAATTCCAGAGGCAGAAATAGAACGAACAGAAATCAATAGTGGGTCTCAGAGATTATTGTGTGTGGGCCGAATGGTTGAAGACAAGGGTTTCGATATAGCCATTAAAGCATTTGCGCTGACCCTCAAAGACTATCCGCACACCAAACTGACTTTCGCCAGCGATGGACCTGAGCGCAGTAAACTGCAACGGCTAACAAATACATTGGGTCTAAGTCATGCGGTGGATTTTCTAGGCTGGGTTGATCAACGACATCTTAATCTTCTATACCAAGGTGCTATCACTGTTATTATGCCCTCTCGCTGGCGTGAAGGATTCGGGTTGGTGGCGCTAGAAGCAGCCATGCATGGTAGACCCGTAATTGCAAGCAATCAAGGTGGCTTGCCTGAAGTGGTTGTTGATGGGGAAACGGGACTCCTTGTATCCACCGAAAATCCTATAGAACTAGCCCAGGCTATAAATCAATTATTGCTCTCACCAGGGCTTGCAACCCGGTTGGGAAATAGAGCATGGAAATTAGCCCAATCTCGGTTTAGTTTCGCCGAACATATCGATCAATATGTAAAAACCTATGAGGCGATTTCTTCCTCCTACTTAAGGTTTGTTCGGCACAATGATTTTTGAACTCCATCCTATGCCGATAACTAATACAGTTTCCTGTGTTATTCCGGCATTTAATTCGTCACAGTATATAGAGGAAGCAATAAACAGTGTGCTTTCTCAGACCTACAGCGTTAATGAAATAATTGTGGTTGACGGCGGCTCAAAAGATCATACCGTTGAACTTGCCAGAGCCTTTGGAGGTATCGTTCGCGTGGTTCGACATGATGACCTGGGGCCTGCGTCATCTAGAAATACAGGAGTTCGACAAACTAGTGGACAATACATTTGTTTCCTGGATGCAGATGATCGTTGGCATGAACATAAGATTGAGCTGCAAATGGAAGAATTTTCTAAGGATTCTGAACTGGATATTTGCTGCTCAATGGCTGAGAATTTCTGGGCGCCAGAGTTAAGTGAGGAGTATGAGCGTTTGCGTGATAGTCAGCGGGCGCAGCCGGTGCCGGCCTATATTACTGGAGCTACGCTGGCCCGCAGGGAATTGTTCAATACGGTAGGGTTGCTCAATGAGAAACTTTGGTTTGCTGATGGGATGGACTGGTTTCTACGTGCCCGTCGGCACAAGGTGAAGGTTGTGATGTTGAACT
>JBLHGU010000048.1:0-28747 GCA_047615875.1 Parasphingorhabdus sp. | reverse complement strand
GCGATTTAAACCAACCATTGCCAGTAACGCCCGGTAGCATTCAACATGCTATTGCCGCAGGCGTACTTAGCCCAGCCCATGCGCCGGCTAGCACCCTGACTTCTGTGCTTGAGTTACTTCCTGCTGGTGGTTGTTTTTCGTTCTCATTAAACGATCACTCACTGGCCGACCCAAGTTATCAGGCGGCTATCGATAGCGCTATCAATTCCAACCTGGCCAGACAATTATTCTGGCAGCACGGTACCAACGTTCCTGGCACCAAGCTGAACACCACAGTAGTTGTGCTACAACGTTGCTGAAATCAGGCTTGTCTTAGCCGCCACGGTGTTTAAATGAGTCGCGACGAAAGCTATATAGCGCTGCAGGATCAACTGCTACATCTATAACTGCTGGCTTACCGCATTCCAGCGCGGTGGTGACAGCTTCAGCCACCTCACCCGTTCGCTCCACCCGAAAGCCTTTAGCGCCGTAAAGCTCGGCCACTTTATCGAAGGGTGGACTGCTTATATTGGCACCAATATAACGTTCACCAAAGTAATCTCTTTGATAAGCTTTCTCCGCACCCCAGCACTGGTTGTTCATCACAATGGTTACGGTGTTTATATTGTGATCAACAGCGGTACTGAGTTCAGACAACGTCATACCAAAACCGCCATCCCCCATGAGACTGACCACAGAACGTTCCGGGCGAGCGAGTTTCACACCCAACCCACAGGCAAACGAGAATCCCACCAGGCCGAAATCCAGCGGCGTAAATAACGATCGAGGCTGCCAGTAATTCAATGCATCGGTCGCCTGTAAACACAATGTGCCTGCATCCATGGTGACTGCAAAGTCCTTTGGCAAAACATCCCTCAGCGCTTTAAATAATCCGGAGGGTAAAATTGGAAAAGCATCAGTTTCGGCCTCGACATCACGTTTTGCCAGAAAGGCGGCTCGCTCTACTTTGAAACCCTCAGTCCAGGCATCTGCTTCAGCCCGTGCATCCAGCAAACTGATCGCATCTTTTAGCTGAATAGCTGCGGTTGGTGCATCGGCCCATATTCCCAGTTCAATGGGAAAATAACGACCAATGGCGGTAGGCTCGAGCTCAACTTGAATAATCCTGGCCTGCTCGTTGATGTTGTCATAGGAATAAAATGTTGAGTTGAATCCCAATCGTGTTCCCAGAGCCAGAATAACATCAGCTTCGTTCACTAATCGTGACGCAACAGGATTACCCCGTGGTCCCATCTGCCCCGCGTTCAACGGATGTTCAAAGGGTATGGCATCGCCATGTCCTGGGGCAGTAGCAACGGGCGCATTCAAAGCTTTAGCTAAATCCATTACTTGTTCATAACCTCCGGTATTCTTTATCCCGCCGCCTGCAACAATAACCGGCCGGGTTGCATTATGTAGTAACTGTGCAGCTTTTTTAATAGCGTCCGGTGAAGCGACAGGGAGACTCTGGCTACGATACTGTTCTGGTGATTGAAACGCTGGAAAACCTGCTGTTTCAGACAAGACATCTCTGGGTAGATTAATTTGTACCGGGCCACGACGGGGTGTCATTGCCACCCGAAAAGCTTCACGAAACATTTCTGCTACACGACTGGTTTGCGTAACAGTCCAGGTCTTCTTGGTTATAGGGGTAAACAGCGCTTGCTGATCCACCTCCTGAAATGCATCCCGGTATACATGCCCTGAAGATAAAGCCCCGGCTATAGAAACCACGGGCGAAAATGCCGCCTTCGCCTGAGCCAGGCCTGTGACCAGATTGGTCGCACCCGGTCCATTTTGCCCGGCAAGTATGACACCAGCTTTACCTGATGCGCGGGCATAGCCATCCGCCATGTGGGTACCAGTACGTTCATCATGCACGCCAATGAAATTAATACTCTTGGCATCGTACAGTGCGTCAAACATCTCCATGGTTGCTGAACCAATTAAGCCAAACACGTGTTCAACATCTTCTGCCTTTAAAGACTCAACAGCTGCCTGACCACCGGACAAGTTTTTCATACTATCTATTCCTGAAAGGCTGGCATCACTTCGTTACAGAAAAGTTGCAGAGAACGTTTCTGGGTTTCCATATCCAGTCCCATAGATGCGTAGTACAGGAAAGCATCCACGCCCAAATCTTCGTACTTCTTCAATTTGGCGATAACCTGATCGGGTGACCCAAATATTAGGTTTTCCTCAAGCATCTCGGCATTGACGAAAGCATTACCCTCAAGGCCATCCAAAGAAACACGCTCAGGGAAACCATTGACAACATCTCCGGAGCGCATTATTAGATTACCGAACTGGCTTAAAACACATCTGATGGCATCCATGGCAACCTGTCGATCTTGCTGGTTATCGTAAACGGAGGTATGTCGCATCATGGCAAACCTACCACTGTAGTTACTATCATGTTTTGCAATAGCATCATCCAGTTGTGATTTGTACAATTGCGCTTCTGCGAAATCTTTAGTCAATGGCCAACTTAGGATGTTGCAGTGATTCTTCACGGCATAATCGAAAGTGATCGGGGAGCGTGCGGCCACCCACATTGGCACTTCTGCTTGTACCGGTTTAGGGCAGGATGTGGCCTTGGGAAACGACCAATATTCGCCGTTGTGCTCAACATCACCCTTCCACAACTCGCGTATGAGTGGAAGCATTTCCTGCATATATCGCCAACTGTCTGGCTGTAACAGCCCTGGCTTCATACGATCGAATTCACGTTGATAAGCCCCAGAACCCAAACCGAATTCGAGACGCCCTCCGGAAATTAAATCGAGGAAAGCCGCCTCTCCTGCCAGCTTAATAGGATGCCAGTAAGCGGCGTTTGCAACACCGCAGCCGAGACGGATGTTATTAGTATTCTGAGACCACCAGGTAAGAATCTGAAACGGATTGGGGGCGATGGTCATTTCCAGGGCGTGATGCTCTGCTGCCCAGGCTATTTCGAAATTCGCCTCATCTGCCATCTGCACCATTTCCAGGGTGTGCCGTGCGACGTCGGGCATAGCCACACTATCGTCCATACGCTCTAGGTTAATTGCTATCTGAAATTTCATGTCTTTGTCACCATCTGGTTTTTCATCATTTGATCATTCTAGTAAGTTGGCAAATTATCATGGGAAAGAACTATTTGAATAGTAAAAGTAATTGAAGATAATATTCCATTTTTTGGAATTGATAATTTACATTGAATCAAAACACACTGGAAACCTTTCTGGCCATTCTTGAAACCGGCAGCCTGGCCAAAGCCTCAAAGCGGCTCTATGTGGGTCAATCGACAGTTACCACTCGCCTCAAGAGATTGGAAGATGAACTCGGCCAAATCCTGTTTAATCGAACCAAGTCCGGTGTAACCCTCACATCATCTGGGCATAAGTTCAGGCGCTACGCCGAGACTATGACAGATTTATAGCGACAGGCACGTCAGGAAGCCTCGCATCCTGAGGGCATTCGCGCAGTGTGCAATCTGGGTTGCGATATTGATTTATGGCATGAGATTGGCATCAACATTGTTAAAAATATTGATTACCATCATCCGGACACGGCTATTTCTGTTTGGCCCGGGAAACCCCACGAGCTTGATCAGTGGATGGGAACGGGGCTAATTGACGCCGCCATCACCCAACGACCAACCAACCATGAGAATCAATCAATTCATCAGCTGTTGGATGAGGCGCTGATATTGGTTTCCACCAGACCCAATAGCCCATCTAGATTCGATCCAGGCTATATTTATGTTGATTTCGGTGAAGAATTTGGCCGACACCATACCGCTGCCTACTCAGATGCAGGCATTGCCAGAGTCAGCTTTGGATGTTCGGCCTGGGCATTGGATTTTCTTTTGAAACGGGGAGGATCGGCCTATCTCCCTGAATCCAGTGTTAAACCGTTATTAACAGCAGGCACGCTGCACCTGGTTTCTGACGCACCGATGTTTTCCCGTACAACTTATCTGGTAACCGACAACACGGCATCCAGCGGATGGCCGTGGTTAAAAGAAATCTCCAAGTGGTTAGAGGTCCTGCAATCATTATAATTAACCTCGGCAAATAGCATTATCCGGATTGAGCCAAGAGTGATGCATTGCCGCCCGATGCAGTAGTATCAATGCAAACATGCCGTTCCAGCTGACACCAATCGCCTATGTCTGCATCATTTATCAGCGGAACTAACGGCCCTGTTCTACTGGCCAGCGCCCGACGTACCAGGCGTAAGTCTTGCTCTGAACCCCATAAAACCACTGCCTCGAATCCCGCTAGTCTGGCGAGATCGTCACGGTGTACAAACCCATCTAGCGCGTCATCTCCTTCCGCACAAGGGCACACAATTAGAGTCGAGCAGCCTCTAGATTTCGCCACCGCGGCCTGCCCAGCAGCATCTGCCAAAGTTGGACCCAAGCATAAAATCGTGCCCCGGGGGAAAATCGACAACCGATTAGATTCGCCGGTTGGACCCGGTAGTTCAATGGACTGCATAATTCTGCGATCTGGTCTAACCACTGCATCCAGTGCGCGTTGCAGAACACTGAATTCAATCCTTTGACCACTGTAATCTGCCGATTGTCTGCTGTGAATCTGGGTACTGAAACGCTGTACATAGTGTGGCCCACCAGCCTTGGGGCCAGTGCCAGATAGTCCCTCCCCGCCAAAGGGCTGTGAGCCGACAATGGCACCAATCTGGTTTCGATTGATATACATGTTGCCGACGTTCAGCTGTGAAACTATTTGCTCAACCCGATCATCGATACGGGTGTGAAGGCCAAAGGTCAGCCCATAGCCGCTAGCATTAATCTTCTCTACAACAGAGTCGATTTCATCGGAGCGAAAAGTAGCAATGTGCAGTACCGGGCCAAATATTTCTTCTTTTAGATCTTCAACACCCTTAACTCTAATAACTGTCGGCGCAACAAAAGTGCCATCTGTCGGAGCTATTAGCTGCTTTAACAGCCGCCCCTGTTTCTTTTGTTGTTCAATATATTCTTGAATCGATTGCAGCGCTGCCTGATTAATCACTGGTCCAACATCTGTTGAATATAACCAGGGATTACCTATGACTAACTCATTCATGGCACCGAACAACATGTCCATAAACACGTCAGCTATATCTTCCTGTAAATACAGTAAGCGTAATGCAGAACAGCGTTGACCGGCGGATTGAAATGCCGAGGTTAAAATATCTCGCACCGCCTGTTGGGGCAATGCTGTGGAATCCACCATCATAACGTTAAGGCCACCGGTTTCAGCGATTAACGGCGTGCCTGGATGCATATGTTCGGCCATTGATGTGTTAATAGTCTGGGCTGTAGTAGTCGACCCGGTAAAACAAATGGTATTTATTTTAGGGTCGGCTACCAATCTAGCACCCACCACGGAGCCTCGGCCGGGCAATAGCTGCAACACCGCCTTCGGCACACCAGCCCGATGCATCAGTCTGACCGCTATGGTGGCAATCATTGGTGTCGGATCAGCGGGCTTCGCTACCACACCATTACCTGCAGATAACGCCGCTGCAATTTGTCCGGTAAAGATCGCCAGGGGGAAATTCCAGGGTGATATACAACCGACAACACCTCGCGGTACTCGGTTATGTAGTGAATCAATCCGGGCCGCGTAGTAGCGTAGAAAATCCACCGCTTCTCGCAATTCAGCAATAGCATCCAATGGGGTTTTACCGGCTTCGCGAGTCAACGCAGCAAACAATTCTGCAAAATTTTCCTCATATAGATCAGCGGCTTTATTCAACACTAAAGATCGAGTGACACCACTTTCTTCATGCCAACTTTTGGCGGCCAAAATAGCATCTGTAGCATCCTGTGCGTTGGCTTGAATTACAGTTCCAATCACGTCTTGCGGATCGGCTGGATTGAAAACCTTTTTTGGGGCAGTACCGGTATAGCTGGTCGCCAACAATGGCTCGGCCAGCCATTGAATGGAATTAAAAGAATTTCTAGCTTGTTCTATATCGGACAGATCCAGCTCATCATTCAAATCCCAGCCTTTGGAATTTATTCGTTCTGGAGCGTAGAGGTCTTTTGGCAGGGGAATTTTTGAATGCTTTTCGGCAACCTCTTTTTCAATTTCCAGGAACGGGTCCGCAGCGATTTCACTGGGCAATATTTTCTCGTCAACAATTTGATTAACGAAAGAAGAGTTTGCGCCGTTTTCCAATAGTCTTCTGACCAAATATGCCAATAGGTCACGATGAGTTCCCACCGGAGCGTAGATTCTGCAGCGGGTCCCCGACTCCTGCATAACAAGCCGATGCATGGCCTCACCCATGCCATGCAAGCGCTGGAATTCGTACCGTTCAGCATCCTGTGCATAGCTAAGTATGGCGGCAACGGAATGGGCATTGTGGGTCGCAAACTGGGGATAAATTCGATCACTCATAGCCAATAGCTTTTTGGCACAGCAAATGTAGGAAATATCCGTGAAAGACTTATTGCAAAAAACTGGATAGTCTTTTAACCCCTCTACCTGGGAGCGTTTAATCTCGGCGTCCCAATAAGCACCTTTCACCAGACGAACCATTAGCTTTTGATCCAGCGAACCGGCTAATGCGTACAACCAGTCAATGACGAGTGCGGCGCGCTTACTGTACGCCTGAACCACAACACCAAAACCGTCCCAACCCTGTAGTCGGCTATCAGACAACACGGCCTGAATAATATCCAGGGAGAGATCCAGTCGCTCAGACTCTTCTGCATCAATGTTAAAACCCATATTTGCCTGACGTGCCAGCAAGGCAAGTTCCAGAGTGCGTTCAGTTAGTTCGGCTATAGCGCGGCTCTTTTGACCGACTTCGTAGCGGGGATACAGGGCCGAGAGTTTTACTGAAATACCGGGATTGCGTCGCGTATCAGTGGAGCCGGCATTTTTAGACAGCGTTTTGATTGATCTCTCATAGGCCTTAAAAAAATCCTGTGCATCCGCTTCCGTGAGCGCTGCTTCGCCGAGCATATCGTAGGAATAAGTAAATCCCTTACTTTCCATCTCCCGGCCTCGACGAGTTGCAGAAGCGATGGTTTCGCCGAGCACAAACTGGTTTCCCATTTCCTGCATCGCTCGTTTTACTGCGGTGCGAATTATCGGTTCACCAAGTCGTTTCAGAGCACCATGCAGAACGCCGGATATACCGTGGCTGTCGTCTTCATCAAGCACTTTGCCGGTCAGCATCAATGCCCAGGTAGATGCATTAACCAGTGATGAAGAAGATTTGCCCAAATGCTGTCCCCAGCTTGAAGGCGCTATCTTGTCTTCAATCAGTTCATCTATGGTCTCTGGATCCGGCACGCGTAAAAGTGCCTCAGCCAAACACATCAGCGCAATGCCTTCGTCTGATGATAGACCGTATTCCGACAGAAACTCTTCCATCAGCCCTGGCTGACTGTCCTCACGAATTTTTACTACCAGTTGCTCAGCTTTATCTGATATTTTTTGCCGATCAGCTGGGCCGATGTTCGAGTCAGAAAATAACCGTGAAACAACGTCATCCTGGTTGGATAAATGGGCTTTCCGAATAGATTGTCGAAGTATTTCCAGGGATTTCATGTTGCTATCTATTAGTGGTAGTCAGCGTTAAAGATATCACTTACCACTAACACTTTATGACTTATTGTTAGAACATTTGTGCATATAATTCCTGAATTAGATAAATATTTAGGTCACTTTTATGAATTTTGAAAATAATTCCAGTCATATTGACCGATATGAAGAGAAAATTCTGGAAATACTCTCCGTCGACGGCAGAATCCCAGTCACTGAATTAGCCAAACAAATCGGCATTTCAAAGAGCCCCTGTCAGGCTCGACTAAAACGACTCATTGACAACAAAATCATTCTGGGTTTTAGAGCCGTCCTGAATGCTAAATTACTTAATCAGGAACATATTGCCTTTACAAAGGTTAAATTGTCAGACACGCGGGAAACAGCGCTACTGGCGTTTAATGATGCGGTTGGAAAAATTCCTGAGATTGAACAGTGTCATATGATTGCGGGATCTTTCGATTATCTTCTGAAAGTCCGGTCAACTGATATCAGGACCTATCGGAGAATCCTCGGCGAAACCATATCTGCCCTACCCCATGTCGCGAACACTTCAACTTAATGTTGCGATGCAATCCGTTAAAGATACCTTTACCTAATGTTGAATTCACACCGGCTGGGCACAATAGCTTTTACGGACAAACGTTTTAACAAAAAATGCCCACATTTATTTTCAATACCATGTCCTGGGATAATCTTGGAATGACCCGTAATAAAACGCTTTTTGATCCATTGAAAATTCGTCATCGCACCTTACACAGCCGGGTGGTATTTGGTGCGCATACCGCCAATATGTCAGAGGGAGGCCTTCCCGGGGAACGCCATCGCGCCTACTACGAGGAGCGGGCTATTGGTGGCGCTGGCATGATCGTTGTAGAACCAATGCCGGTGCATGCTACTGCAGTACTAACGCGGGGCAATTTTCGGCATTGTGACGATGCGGTCATCCCGCATTTTCGACGCATCACCGAGGCGGTACACCAGCACGGCACCACTATTCTGCAACAGCTTTATCATGTCGGACAACATGGTGATTCAGACTGCTCATTCATGCCCCACTGGAGTCCATCGGGATTGCCTTCTTACCACGATTCGGATGGCAGCCATGCCATGTCCAATAATGAGATCAACGAAGTAATCGAGGCTTTTGTAGCCGCAGCCAGACGCTGCCAGCAAGCCGGATTTGACGGCGTAGACCTGTTTGCTGCGTACCACAGTTTGCTGGATCAATTCTGGAGTTCATGGTCCAACCATCGCGACGATGAATGGGGCGGCAACCTGGAAAACCGTTGTCGACTATCTATATCGATTATCAATGGTATTCGCAAGGCTTGTGGCGAAGACTTCATTATTGGGCTTTCCACCGCATTTAGTGACAAGACAGACTACGTCATGACCCTGGAAGAATTTCAGGATGTTATTCGTCTTAATGATGCGACTGGCAATCTGGATTATGTTTCCTGCGGGTCGGGCAACTATGTTGATTACGACAAGGTGATGCCAACCTTTGTGCATGCTGAAAAGTTGGGCGTGCCATTGGCCGGGGCATTAAAAAAGATCGTTACACACGCAAAGATTACCGCAGAAAGCCATATCCGTAGCGCGGAAAATGCCAACTACGTGATCGCCAGCGGTGATGCAGATCTGGTTTCCATCGTTCGTGGTCAAATAGCTGATCCTCATCTGGTGAATAAAATACGCGAAGATCGCAGTGAAGATATTCGCGGTTGTATTTCCTGCAACCAGATGTGCTGGGGCAGACGTTCGCGAGATTACTGGATTTCCTGTTTGGTTAATCCCTCTGCTGGCCGAGAATTTGAATGGGGTGGTGATCGATTTAATCTCGCGGAAACGCGTAAAAAAGTACTGGTAGTTGGCGCTGGACCGGCAGGAATGGAAGCCGCCCGGGTCGCTGCTGAACGTGGTCATCAGGTCACTCTGGCAGAGGCTCAAAGTGATCCCGGTGGGCAATTCAGATTAGCAGGGCTAACTCCACGACGCGGTCAAATTAGCGAACTAATCAATTGGTATATCAGTCAGTTTCAAAAACTTGCAGTAGATGTTAGGTATTCCACGCCCATGGATGAGCAGGACATTATCGAGTTCGGTGCAGATGAGGTACTCATTGCGACGGGGTCCATGCCAGATGGCCTGGCTCGCCAACGCTGGCTACCGGAACACAGCGAGCTGCCTGGTCTCGCTAATGGTAATGTTTACTCTGCCGAAGAAGCCATTTCCGGACAGACTACTCTGGGAGACTGCGTGATTGTTATTGATGAAGGCGGAAACTGGCGTGGCACAGGAACGGCTTTGTTTCTGGCGGAAAAAGGGCATAAAGTAACCATCGTCACCCCCGATCCCATGATAGGTAAGGAGTTGGCACGCACCACCGCTGACTTCCAGACACGATCAACACTTAAACGCCTTGGTGCCCAGTTCATGCTGGAATCTGTAATCCAGAATTGGCATGGAGACTATGCAGAAGTACGCTGCTTGCTTGATGACGAGATTATAAAGATTGCGGCTTCTGCCATTGTCACAGCGACCACTAATATGGCTTTTAATGAAACAGCTTTGGCGCTCGACAAAGCGGCTATTAAATTCCATATACTCGGCGATGCCGCGGCACCACGGTCCGCGCCTTATGCTTTTCATGATGGTCGAAAAATTGGCTTACAACTGTAAAACTGGTGAAACCTTATGAGTGATTTACGCGGCATCAATCTGGCCATGCAAACGCCACTGCATACCAATGGCAGTATTGACTTCAAACGCTGGGACGAGTTGATTGATATTTACGTCGACTCGGGGGTGCATGGATTGGTGCTGGGTGCGGGAACCGGCCAGCATCCATACCTGACTGACGCTGAATGCAGACAACTATACGAAACCGGGGCGCGGCGAATCGATGGGCGCTGCAACCTGATTTGTCAAACGTCCGCATTGGTTACAGAGGAAATTATATCGCGCTCAAAGCACGCCGAAAATTTAGGTTGTGATGCGCTAATGATCTTGCCTCCCTATCTTGAAGGTCCTGAGGATGATGATGGAATCTTTGAGTTCTATCGCCATATCGACCAGGCCGTCAACATCGACATTGTCGGCTACAATATACCCCAGGCAACGGGAATTGCTATTTCGCTTGATCTATTCAACCGTTTGAATAGCTTACCTAATTTTTGTTATATCAAAGACAGCGCGGGTGATATGACAACCCACCAGTCTTATATCGCTAGCGGCCACCGCGTGCTAAACGGTTGTGATACCACAACCGTGTTTGCCCTTCTGGCTGGCGCCCATGGCTGTATATGGGGTGGGGCGAACTACATGCCCAAAGAAGCCGTCAAACTTTACGAGCTGGTGTCTAGCGGTGAAACCGATGCGGCGATGGCATTGTGGAAAAACATGATTCCGTCCTTACTTTACATCTGGCAGGGCAAGTATATTCAGAAGGTCAAAGCGGCATGTCAAATTCGTAGCTTTGACGGTGGCCCGGTACGCATGCCGCTACAGGAGCTGACTAGCAAAGAACTCGCCGAACTAAAGTTTTCTTTGCAACCCCTGGGTTAAAATCTAAGCACCTGTTGCACTCCAAATTAGCCAAAGCTATCTTTAATATCCTCGTATTTCGCGGTTATGGCATGGACGTTTTTATACCCCATATCCTGTAGCGTTAATGCCGCCAGGGATGCACGCCCGCCGCCAGCACAATGCGTAAGAATCAGGGCATCCGGGTCGCTACACAGGTTTGGCACTTTCATTTCAAGCAGACCACGAGAAATATTCACTGAATCGTTAAGTTTTGAATTAGCGGCACTTTCTGCTTCACGCACATCTATGATCACAACATTATCAGCGCTCTCACATAATGCTTTAGCGGTGGGTATATCAACACAGTTAATCTGTGTCTGGGCTTTGGAAATCATCTCTCCAGCAGTCTTAATCATTGGCATTCTCAGGGTTAGGTTTAATCGGCTTTCAAAATCACTGACGCTACAAGTTTTTGCCCAAATCTGCTACCCGGTTCTGTGCTTTTGGTAACTTTCAGGTTATAAATGCAGATAACACATTCCAGTTGACTCTGGTCTGTTCCCATAATACCAACTAAGATGCAGTGAATCTGTACCTGTACTAACCAAAAACTTAATTATATGAGCAAACTACCACCCTACACGGGGCTCGCCGGAAGAATCTGGCACTACACCTTTTTACTTCTGTGCACTCTTATCTTTATGCAGCTGGTGATACCGATTCTGGTAGTTATTCCGCTATCATTTAATGCTGAATCGTTTTTCACCTTTACGCCGGGCATGTTACAACTGGACCCTGATTCCTTTTCGCTCAAGTGGTACCGAGATTTATTGCAGACACCGAATCGGCCAGACGACACCTCTGAATGGATAGTCGGTGCGCAGAACACCATTTTTATCGCTATTTTCGCGACTGTAATCGCTACCACTCTAGGCACATTGGCGGCCATTGGCTTAAGTCGCTCTCACATGCCTTCGCGGCGACTGATAATGGGCATCTTGATATCACCTCTAATTGTACCAATTGTGATCACTGGCGCTGGTATGTTCATGTTTTACTCATCACTGCACCTTACCTACACCTATACCGGTTTGATTCTCACCCATGCAATGCTCGGCACTCCCTTTGTAGTGGTGACAGTTACCGCTACTCTGATGGGGTTCGACAACGACTACATCAGGGCCTCCTACAGTTTAGGTGCGAAACCGCTAACAACCTTTTTCAAGATAATTTTACCCATGATCTACCCAGGCGTTGCAACCGGTGCATTGTTTGCCTTCGTAACATCGCTGGACGAAGTGGTCGTTTCCGGCTTTCTGGCTGGCCCCGAGCAAGTAACATTACCCATGCTTATGCTGGCTGGTCTGCGCCAGGAGATTAATCTTTCCATATTGGCGGTAGCGACCATTCTTATTACTTTTTCTACAATCTTACTAACGGTGGTTGAATTACTCAGAAGACGTAATGAGCGCATGATGGTAAACCGAGTAGCACGCTAGAACTTCTTGTTTAAAACCCTAGACTGATATGCTGGGGTGTTTATACTCGTAGGTCTCAGGTTGTGGTTTTAGCGGCAGACGCTCTGGCGGTAACGAATAGAAACGCGGTGCCTGGCGAATTTCATTTGATGGGTCAAAGGGTTGACGCATGTGTAAGGAAGTGCGGTCGTCAGCGGCTTGCTTAATGGCTTTCTTTAGTTCCGATGCCATTTCAAGACTCCAGGGAAAAGCATAGGCGCGTGGCTCTCTTTGCGCTGGCAGACGCAACCAGACATAAATCGCCTTACCTTCATCCACGTTAACGGCCAACACCAGGGCTTCTTCCACATCTTTGGACGACATCTCCAGAGCGCTGGGCTTGGGTCGACTGAGCAAGTCCAGCAATGCATACATTCCAACTGCTGCAATGGCGATGAAAACACCGGTGGCGGCTAACCGTACCAACAAACGACGTCTTGACCAGACAGCGATCACTCCAAGCAGACTGGCCGTCAGTAATAACACCGCATATAACAAAGAAATTTCAATCATTTTGCTTTCCTGGTACGAAGTTCCCGATAAAGACTATGTACTGAATTTTTAACCAGTCTACCTTCTTCAGTTAGCTTAAATCTAACCAGGGTAATTTCCTGACCCTCGTGTTCGAGTTTGGCCGTGGTAAACAGAATCGGTGCCACAAAGGGCGTGCCATCGGGCTTGGCCTTTTTTATGCTAATGGTGGTTTCCACCTTAACTGGTGGTGGCGTGCGCCAATTCGAACGATACAAATGTGCATTTACGGTGTATTCACCTGCCACCACACCCCTGGTGTAGGCAATTTCGTGATTGATCGATGAAAGGTCCATCATGCGACCCAGATCATCACGCAACAAATTAAAAATTGCTCCGCCTTTATTCGAAAATCCGACAATAACGTCATTTGGAGCCTGCACCCAAAGGTCCACATCGACCTGTTGTTCGTTAGGCCAGGTAATTTCGACAATCAGGTTACCGGAAATCGGTGCATTGGAAGCATTTTCAACACCCTTGGGATTTATATGCGGTAGTAGTAAAACGATAATCGCAATGAACCCCAACAGAGCCAGACTCAATACATCGCGAAACAGCGTATCGCTGGATTCGTTTTCGCCTGTGTATGGATCAGGTATCACGAGTCAAGCGCAGTCGCGTGAAAATTAGGTGCTTCAGTTCGTTCAATCACCGCGTTGGCCAGGTTTACTGTTCCAGTAGCCAAGACCTGATAGCACAGGGTTAACCAGACATGCAACACTGCGCCAACTAGCGTGGTATACAGTGCCACTGACATACCCTGAATTAAGGTAGAAACCATCGGCCCCACCGAACCAACATCTGCCACACTACCCTCATCTACGCCGCTTAGCGCAATAATAAAACCGATTACCGTGCCAATCAGTCCTAGCAGGATGAGATTATTGGATATTAATCTCACTGCGCTGATACGAGAATAAAGTCGCGACCGTAGACAGTCAGCAATTGCGGCGCGGGACTCATTAGCGGCCTCAGTGGTCAACTCCCGGTACCACTGCATCCTCGACTGAGTTAATGATTTATCGCCACGTATGGCATTTAACTCATTGGAGCAACGCACAACCTTGAGGCTACAAAGCACCCAGCCGACCAGAAACACAGCAGCTATTACCAGGCTCAGCTTGGTGACATCACCAGCAAAAACCTTGCCTACCCAACCTTGAAACCAGACAGCGGCAATAATTCCTATCGCACTGACGTTCAATAGCACATATCTCAATAACAGCAGATAACTTCTCTCCACAATATCAACCGCTCCAGTTGGCGGGATAATTTTTAATACAATTCTGTCTGACAATATTCGCGTGTTAAGATTTCAGACTACAGATAAATATTTTTAAACTCTATTATCAGAACTTGATAGTGACAATAATTTCTTAGTCTGTTTACCCGGCCAATACCTAACGCAACTGCGATACGTCTGAAAGTATCAATATTATTGCATAAATTAAAAACCAGCTATTACAAGCCAAATGAAGAAAAACAAATTGAGGCTTTTGGCCTGTCAAATAAAGATTCCTCAAACACGAACGGCTAAAGAAAGAGATCAACATATTAAAAAGATCGCCTCAGAGCTGGATACTGCACTGCAGCAAACACCCTGTGACCTGGTCGTTTTACCGGAACTGTCTACCGTAGAATATTCTCGAGAGTCTTTTGCAGAACTGCCTGAACTCGCGGAATCCCTGGATGGACGAAGCGTTGAGCAGTTTCAAACCCTTGCCAATCAACACCATTGTCATGTGGTTTTTGGTATGCCACGCAAAACGATTCGAGGTTATTACATATCTCAGGTTGTTTTAGGCCCGGAAGGCCTGATTGGCTATTACGACAAGATCCATATTTGCCAGTACGGCGCATCAATGGAGAAAGAATATTTCCAGCGCGGACAAAAATTACTGACTTTTGGCATTGGGCCCTGGGTATTTGCGCCTATTATTTGTTATGACATTCGCATTCCTGAATTAACTCGAACGCTTGTTATTGATCACAACGTGAATTGTTTATTGCACAGTGGTGCCTATTTTCGCGATGAATCATTTGCAACCTGGCGCGCCTTTGCGACTACTCGAGCGATGGAAAACCAGATCTATTTGCTTAGCCTGAATCGGTCAGGCAAGGACTATGGCGAGTCTGTTTTTTACCCACCCTGGGTGGATGATCGACATCCCAGCATCAATCTGCATCTTTGTGATGAGGAATATCGGGTTATCGATCTGGATTTGGAAGTGCTTAATAAAGTACGCACCGACTACACGTTTCTCAAAGACCGCTTAGAAAACTATAGCAATCTGCCAACCTAATTTCATATTGCTGTTGACAGGACACCGGGTTCATTGGCACAGTCGGGGCGTAGAAAATATTTGGTTACGATTTGTCTTTCTTTAAAATGTAAGGACGGCAAAATCATCAGAATCTTGGCCATATCGTAAATGAAACAATATTGCGATGGAAATTCCCGGATTTCGGATCAAAATAATATAAATCGATTTTTACTTACGTGCGAAAAATTACTATGAACGAGAAGAGTCAGAACGCTTACGTTCGATTTGAGAATGTCCAGAAAAGCTACGACGGCGAAATACTGGTTGTTAAAGACTTCAACCTGGATGTAGAAAGTGGTGAGTTCCTCACTATGCTTGGCCCCTCAGGTTCAGGTAAAACCACTTGTTTGATGATGCTGGCAGGATTTGAGACCGCCACCAGTGGCGAAATCATTCTGGACGGTGAGCCGATTAACAATGTTCCGCCCTGGAAACGCGAAATTGGCATGGTTTTCCAAAACTACGCCCTGTTCCCCCACTTGAGTGTTGCAGAAAATCTTGCCTACCCTCTAAAAGTTCGCAATATGAGCAAATCAGAAACCGAAGATCGGGTCAAGAAAGCGCTGGATATGGTGCAGCTGGGTGCTTTCGGTGGTCGACGTCCGGGTCAACTTTCTGGTGGGCAACAACAACGCGTAGCAGTTGCCAGAGCATTGGTATTCGAACCTAAGCTAGTTCTTATGGATGAGCCGCTCGGCGCACTAGACAAGCAATTGCGTGAGCAAATGCAGTACGAGATCAAACACATCCATGAAAACTTGGGCGTGACGGTGGTTTATGTGACCCACGATCAGTCCGAAGCGCTGACCATGTCTAATCGGGTTTGTGTATTTGACGACGGTGTAGTGCAGCAACTAGCTGCTCCGGATGTGCTTTATGAGAAACCTATCAACGCATTCGTTGCGCAATTTATCGGTGAAAACAACACTTTTCTGGGCACCGTGCAAAGTGTTGATGGTGAGGAATGTGATGTGCTGCTGGATACTGGCGAAATCATACATTCGCTGGCAGTGAATATTGACGGTGTCGGCACTAAGTCTACTGTCTCCCTACGTCCCGAGCGAGTCACTGTAAATCCGGAGTCTGGTTCGCTGCCTAATAATGTTACAGGTGAAGTTAAGGAGCTGATTTATCTTGGCGATCATATTCGAGCACGCCTGGCATTATGTGGTCAGGACGAATTCATCGTGAAAGTGCCGAACTCTTCGAACCACAGCCATCTGGTTGAGGGAGAAAAGGTCAACGTCGGTTGGGAAACTGCGGATTGCCGCGCCCTGGATGCTTAGCACTCATGGCATGGCTCACAGAAAAGATAACGAGTTTTATTAGGAGAGTATTGTGACCACATTGGCAAGATCCGATACGGATACAATTCTGCTCGACGGTGTTCCACTTAAAGAGCAACTGAAGACAGCCGAACGCAAGAAACGCATCAGTGCATTCTTACTGGTTACGCCACTTTTAGTGTTTATTGTTATAACCTTTATAATTCCCATTGGTAGTATGTTATTCCGCAGTGTGGATAATCCACGCATGGTGACATTAGTACCGCGCATGGTAGAAGCGTTGCAGGAATGGGATGGTTTGGAAATGCCACCAGAAGCGATGTTTCAAATTACTTTTGAGGAATTTCAAAAGAACATCGAATCTGGTGATATCGGCAAAATCGCCACCCATGTGAATTACAGCCTGGCTGGCGCGCGCAGCATGATTGTAAAATCAAAGCGTACATTCAAGAAGATTAAAGGTCCGCCGTATCGCGAACAAATGATCAAGGCGGATAAACGTTGGGGCGAACTACATACCTGGCAAATCTTCAAACAGGTTAGTGACCCTTATACGGCGCAGTACTTTTATAATGCCATCGACAAAACCTACGACGCTGTGGGTAATGTTGTAGACCAGCATGAAAACAAACAGATATACGTCACCCTATTCATACGTACTCTGTGGGTTAGCGCCCTCGTCACGCTATTAACGCTGATTCTTGGCTACCCTATAGCCTATCTGATTTCTACCACCCCACCACGTATCAGTAACTTGTTGATCATTATGGTATTACTACCATTTTGGACGTCTCTGCTGGTTCGTACAACTTCCTGGATCGTATTGCTGCAAACTCAGGGGGTACTCAATGACATTATGGTGTGGGCAGGGATTCTCGCTGAAGAAAACCGCATACAGATGATCTACAACCTGACCGGCACGCTAATTGCTATGACGCAAATATTGCTGCCCTTCATGGTTTTACCCATGTATAGCGTAATGAAGACAATACCCTTGTCGCAATTGCGTGCATCTCAATCATTGGGCGCAAATCCGTTTGTCACTTTCTTCAAGATTTTCTGGCCGCAGTCCATTCCTGGCATAGGAGCTGGTGGCTTGCTGGTATTTGTATTAGCAGTTGGTTATTACATTACTCCGGCGTTGGTAGGCGGAAGTTCTGGACAAATGATCAGCAACCAGATCGCTTTTCACATGCGCAGCTCACTAAACTGGGGTCTTGCCGCAGCACTTGGAACCATTATGCTGATGGGTGTTATGGTGCTGTACTGGATTTACGATCGTGTTGTCGGAATCGACAAAATGAAGTTGGGTTAGGAGAATATTATGAGCAGTTTACCCGCCTATACCGGCACACTGGGTCGAGTCTGGCATTACACCTTTCTGTCAATTTGTGGTTTTGTGTTCTTTTTGTTAATGGCACCGATTATGGTTATTGTGCCTCTTTCGTTTAACGCTGAGCCCTACTTCACTTTTTCTGAGGCCATGGTACGGCTTGATCCAGCGGCGTATTCGACCCGTTGGTATCAGGACGTGCTAGGTATAGGAGAGGGTACCGGATCGAATCGAGGTCACGAGTGGGCATTTGCCGCACGTAACAGTCTGTTTATTGCGTTTTTTGCCACCATTCTCGCCACGACAATTGGAACTTTAGCAGCGGTTGGCTTAAGTCGACCACATATGCCCTATCGTCGACCGATTATGGCGCTGTTAATTTCTCCACTAATTGTGCCGATCATTATCACTGCCGTAGGCATGTTCTTCTTTTATTCGAAAATTGGACTGGCCTATTCCCATCTCGGTGTCATTTTGGCTCATGCGGCCATTGGTACGCCTTTTGTGGTGATTACGGTAACGGCAACATTAATCGGTTTTGACGAAACATTGATCAGGGCATCCTATAGTTTGGGCGCCCAACCACTACGAACTTTTTTCAAGATAATTCTACCGCTGATTACTCCGGGAATAATTTCAGGCGCATTGTTTGCGTTTATTACTTCGTTTGACGAAGTGGTGCTGATTTACTTCCTGGCTGATGCGGATCAGAAAACTATTCCGATCCAGATGTGGTCCGGCTTGCGCCAGCAAATCAGTCCAAGCATTCTGGCAGTTGCTTCATTATTAATCGCATTTTCGGTGGTTTTATTGATAGCAGCGGAGCTGCTGCGCAGACGCAGCGAACGATTACGGGGCTTGTCACCACAATAAATCCCGTAGATTTTGCCTAAAACTCGTCCAAAGTATCCTATTAGTTGGCATTTTCGGTGATGTTTAGGTAAATTCTTAACCAGTTAGTTGGGGGCGGATCTACATCCCCGCTAATCTATTCCAACTATTTTAATTTTTTATAATATCTGAGGAGCATTGAATGAGCTTTAAGAGAACAACAGTAGCAATGTCTATCGCCGTATTAGGTCTCGGCACTATGGGCAGCGCATATGCTGCCGGTAAAATTACTTTCGTTTCCTGGGGTGGTGCTTATACCGCTAGCCAAGTGAAAGCCTGTATCGAGCCTTATCAGGCTAAAACCGGTCAGGAATTCAACATCGTTGATTATAATGGTGGTTTAGCAGAAGTACGAACCCAGATTGAAGCTGGTAATATCCAGTGGGATATCATCGATCAAACCCCACAGGATGCAATCCGTGGTTGTGACGAAGGCCTTTATGAGGAACTAGATCACAGTCAATGGCCGCCTGCTGCAGATGGCACACCAGCTATTGAAGACTTTGTCGATGGTGCGCTGGGTGACTGTTATGCCGGCAATATTTCCTGGGCAACAGTACCTGCCTACGATACAACCAAGGTAACTGGTGATGCACCAACCACAATGGCTGATTTCTGGAATCTGGAAAAATACCCAGGTCGTCGTGGCCTGCGTAAAGTTCCTCGTGTAAACCTGGAATGGGCTCTGATGGCCGATGGCGTTGCAAATGCTGATATCTACACCACCTTAGGCACCGCTGAAGGCGTAGATCGTGCATTCGCTAAACTTGACGAAATCAAAGATGACGTGGTTTGGTGGGAAGCTGGTGCTCAGCCTCCTCAAATGCTGGCTGATGGTGAAGTTGTTATGACTACCGCTTATAACGGTCGTCTGTTCAATGCCATGTATAAAGAGAAAAAGCCTTTCGCAATTATGTGGGGCCCACAGGTATTTGATATTGATACCTACGTTGTAGTTAAAGGTGCTCCTAATCGTGACGCTTCTATTGAATTCCTGAAGTTCTGTCTTAGCGCCGAAGCATTAGCTGACACCACTAACTACATTTCTTACGGTCCTCTACGTAAATCTTCTGCTGCCTTCGTAAATCCAGATATCCTTCCGCATCTGCCGACTGCACCAGATAATTTCAAGACCGCTTTAACCTATGATATCGAATTCTGGGCCGATAACGTTGATGAGTTAACCGCTCGTTTCAACTCATGGTTAGCAAAATAATTAGAGTTTTACTCTGATTAGAAGAAGGCGGGCTTAGGCCCGCCTTTTTTTTCGTCCAAATTTTAGCTGTGTCCAAATGATGAACAGTCCAATCGAGTGTGATTACTTAATTATCGGCGGCGGCACCGCAGGTTGCATAGTTGCCCATCGGCTAGCCAGCGACGCCGACAACAGCGTAATCTTGCTAGAGGCCGGAAAAAGTGACGAATACAACATTTCGACGAATTGCCTGTCCGCCCTTGATCAACAGGATGAATCCTATGACTGGGGTTATCATGCAACACCCATTGCTAATTCAACTGAGCTACTAGCTTATGCCCGGGCACGTATTCTCGGCGGCTGTGCCAATCATAATGATTGTGCATTTCTGACTCCACCTGCCTCTGACTTTAAAGACTGGGTAGCTGCTGGAGCCACAGGTTGGACCTGGCAAGCCTTAATCCCGGCAATTAGCAGAGTAAATGAACGTTTGGGTATAGAGTCATCGCCTATTGGAAACGTCCTTGGTCAGGCGTTTATCGATGCCAATGTTGAACTTGGCACCCTGCAGAACAATTTTCGCGAGTCTATCCGACAAGGCGCGGGCTGGTTTCCACTAAATAGTATTGGCGATATCAGACAGTCGTCATCAGTTGCCTATTTACACCCGCTTCAGCAACAGCCGGGTAATCTGTCGGTACACACTGAAGTGGAAGTAGAAAAATTAACCATCGAAAACCGTACGGTAGTAGGCGCACAAAGTGGTCAACAAACCTACCTTGCCAGATGCGAAGTTATTCTCTGTTGCGGCAGCATTAATACCCCAAAACTGCTTATGTTATCTGGCATTGGACCGGCAGGCGAGTTACATAATTTAGCTATCCCTGTACACAACGACCTACCCGGTGTTGGAAAGAACTTGATGGATCATGCCGCAGCAAACGTCGTTTATTCGCTGAAAAAACCGGCTCCAGCCTGGCAACGTACACCCTGTGAAGCAACCGCAATGATTGATCTGGAACCGCAGGGTGGACCAGATATTCTGTATCATTTTGTACCCTATTTGCGAGAAAAATATGCCCAGCCTCGCTTTACCGGCATAAACCACGGCATAAAAATTGCGCCGAATGTTACTCGTCCTTTAAGCCGTGGCGAGCTTCTCCTAAACTCAGCTGACGTTGCGGACGCACCCATAATCAATTTGAATTATTTCTCTGATTCGGATGACCACGACATGAGATTAATGTTGGGTGGGCTGCGATATGCTCGGCGCCTTGGTCAAACCGAAGCGCTTAAAAACTGGCTCAACGAGGAAGTATTACCTGGCAAGTCTATGTCAAGTTATACTGATCTTGCCGAATACGTCCGGTCCAATTGCGAGACGGTTTACCATCCTGCAGGTACATGCAAGATGGGCTCAAGCAACGATCCGCAGGCTGTACTTGATGCAAACCTAAAGGTAAAGGGTGTTGATCGCCTGCGAGTAGTAGACGCTGCAGTTTTTCCAACTATGGTGACCGTCAATATCTGCAATATGGTAATGATTGTTGCGGAGCATGCCGCGGAACTGATCAAAGCCGAGAATAAATAATCCTAGAATCCGCAGTTGGACGCCATGTAGTGTGCAGTATAGTTGCCGTCTGACAAGGCACAATAACGCGTAATAGTTAACTATTACAAGGAGTTGTAACGCGGCCAGACGGTGAATAGGCTGTGCAATGCATGTCTAACGAACTCACCAAAAGGGTGAATTCCCAGTCACCACATAAACCGAACAATTTCAAAGGCCTATTTATATCTCGAAGTGATCAACTGCGGAATCTAGGATAATAGCTACCGAATCGCCTCAAGAGCCGGAATAGCAAGCCAAAGTTTTGTAACTCGCGCCTGTTGAATCAGATTATTGATAACATTTGAATCAGGTTGTCCTTCAACTGCTGCCAACAAACAGCGCATTCGATCAATGAAAAAATTGCACCACAATACGGGATCCTGGGGAAGAAACTTCTCAAATCGATCTATCTGTTCTTTTGCTATGTCATAGCTACCTAGCTGATAAGCCGCCTCCATGGCATCGCGACGAAACACGAAATGGTTGTGAGCTGCACAACCCTTGCCAAGCAAGTCTTCAGCTTCTACGATATAACTCTTCATGCTACCAACTTTCTGGCTTATCAACGCCAACACGCCACATAATCGTGGGCCAATAAATCCATGATTGCCTTGCCGACTTTTTTCCAACGCGTGCAGAAGGATGTTTTGGGCACGATCCAAATCTCCAAGTTGCGCCCTACAACGCCCGATCCCGGCCTCCATATAACACTGCCATGGTACATTATGCAGATCTGTGGCTATTTTATGCGCATATTCCAGATGCTCCAGCGCATCCTCTGCCTGACCACTATCCATCAACAACTCACCGAGCACCATAGTAACAACTAGCTCAGCACGCCTATTGCCAACCTTGCGTGATAGCTCACAGCCCTTGCGGGCAATTTCATATGCACTGACCATTTCCAGCATGAATCTATGCGAGTTTGCGTAGGCACCCATGTTGGAAACTTCAATATGCCCTAGCCCCGCTTCCCTGGCCAGGTCGATACTTGCGTTATAGCTGGCTTTCGCGGCAGATGCCCTGCCCTGTGCATAATATGCATCGCCAAGCCCGCTCATTGATCGGGCAATCCACTCAGAGTTTTTCGCCTCGGTGGCAAACTGCAATGCTAACTGCTGGTTGGGTAATGACAGGTCGATCGAACCGGTGGCAAACTGAATGGCACCGATGTTGTAGTGAATTTGTGCCCGGGTAATTTTTTCCGCGCTTTCGTCTGCCAGAGTTCTGGCTGTTTGCAAGTGTTCCAGACCACTGTCGAAGTCACCCTGCAAGCGTGCGCAGGAACCCAGACCAATCTGCACCAGGCAGTGTTTTTGATCGTCACTTGCCAGTGACTCGGCAGCACGAAACTGTGCCGTGGCGTCCTGAGGCTTACCCATCACTAACAATTGACGGGCGTATTCTTCATGAAGTTCAAACAAGGTTACTGAATCAGTGGTGCACTGAAGTCCACGCGCCAACGCCTCTACGGCTGTGTCATTTCGGTAACTGGCGGCCTCCAACCGGGCCGCAACCAACCAGGCTCGTCCTGCTTCGTCAGCATTGGCCAGTTCAAGATGTTCGGCGAATAATCGATGGTCTCGTTGCTTGAACCAATCCGCCACTCCACGATGTAATCTCATGGCATCTTCCTTTAACAATGATTTTCGCGCTCCGGCCTGGATCATTGCGTGACTAAACATATATCCCTGCTCGGCTGGTTTCACCAGATGATGATCAACCAGTGCGGCAGCGCTATAGGCCGAATTGCCAACTACCGTCCGCAAGGCATCGAGGTGGAAATGCTGCCCAAACACAGAAGCCGCCTGCAGGGCACGCTTATCCTCCGCAGGCAATCGATCGAGCCTGGTTTGTACCAGCGCCTGTATTGATTCCGGCACATCCCCTTGCGCTGATTCATCGGCGAAACGAACCATTTGTTCGATGAATAATGGATTTCCTTCGGCCCGGGTCACAAGATCCTCACGCAAGGCGACATCCTGACTGGCCACAGCCTTAGCCATCGACAATGCATCTTCGGCGGATAATGGATTTAAGTCCATCACGGCTAAAACATTGTCAGGAAAATGTTCGCGCCAGGAGCGGGAGATGACACGATCTTCTGTGCGACTGGTCATCACCAACACAATAGGCAAATTGGCTATATGTTGTAGTATATGAGCGAGGAATTCTTCGTCTGCATCCGAGCACCAATGCATATCTTCAAGTAACAGTAACAATCCTTGACGAGCGGATTGCATTCGCAATACCTCGATCACAGCCGCCTTACGTGCAGAATCTCGCAAGACAGGTGACATTGCGTCATACAAACCACGCAGATTGGTCGGCATCTTCAAGCCCAAAAAGTCGTGCAAGCTCGCACACTGTTCTGGTTGTTTGAAAAAACTTATCAGATAGTCTGAAAGAGTCTGATCATGGCTCAAATCACCTGTTTCGGGAATATCCAGCAGCCCTAGCAACAATCGTGGTAGACCACCCTGCCGCAAACCTTCGCCGTAATCGAGAAAATACGACGCATAACTTCGCAAGCCAACGGCTTCAGCTCGATGCCGGAATTCGCTGGCCAATCTCGATTTGCCAATGCCGAGCTCACCGCGAACCAAAAGCCCATGGCCACATCGACCGGACTGACTAGCGTTGAGAAAAACCTCGAACTGAGCTATCTCGATAGTGCGTCCAACAATGCCGGCAACAGATTTCGCAGATGGGCTTGACTCGCTCAATGCCCCCAGTTTCCATACCGCAATATTGTCACTGAATCCTTTCACCCCAACTTCACCTTTCGACTCACAGATTGCCAGATGCTCAACCGCGCGATACACCTCACCAGATAACATTGTTTCACTCGCAGTTGCTAAATCCTGAAGCCTGGATGCGAGATTAACAGTATCACCGGTGACCGTGTATTGGCGATGTTGAGCGCTGCCGGTATGACTCGCTACAACCTCACCGCTGGCAATGCCAATATGTGCCGATAGGGAACGATCGAGCTCTTCGCTTAAATGCTGCATCTCCTGGTGAATGGCATTGGCGGCTCGAACCGCGCGCAGGGAATCGTCAGAATGTGCTATGGGTGCACCGAATAGTGCCATGACACAGTCACCAATGTGCTTGTCGACGCTGCCTCCGAAGTCGTGGATTAATTGGTCCACACGATCAAAATATCGATTCAGCAATTGATGTAATTCTTCTGCATCGATCTGGTTAGACAATGCTGTAAAACCACTCAAATCTGCGAACAGGACAGTAACCTGGCGGCGCTCGCCTATCTCAACGGCCGGCACTGGAGCCAATATAGTTGGCTTTTCCATTTGGACTAGAGGATCCACCTGTGAGTCTTCAAGATCCGCTATGGCGCGAAGTATTTTGCGTCGATGACCTAACAGTACATCCATCGACACGAGATCAGCATCCGTAATATCTGTCAGCACATCGAGCTCGACGGCGTTTTCCTCAAATATTTCGATGTATTGCGGCAGATTTATCTGCTGCAACCATTCACGGATTGTCATAACCAGAGATGCTTTATGGGGGTCAAAAAATATACTTAGATATTACTTCAATTTTTACAGCTAATGATGTTTTGAGCTGAACTCGGCGTATTTTTGCACTGAAATTCGGCGATCATTGACCCTAGTCAGGGATGACACTAAGTTAAGCATATATAGCATGCGTCAACCAAGCGTGAAACATCTGTCTCCATGGGCTAAGCTTCTTATAGTGTGATGGTACTAGTGCCATTTAAGTATTTTCTAAGCACGTAGGATATGGTGAGGCACGAACCGCATCAATCGAGAAAACGAGGGGTCAGAAGTATATCTCATCTACATAAACCACCATTGATGCGGTTCGTGCCTCACCACATCCAACTGGCTCAGGAGAAATTGTTTTGGTTACTTTTCCCGAAAGAAAAGTAACCATCACCCACTTGATACGGACGTCACAGGTTCAATCAATTAATTCCGGGGGCACGATGGAATGCGGCAAATCAGGCCTAAAGTAAAATTTTAAATCGTTCGCGAATGCTCTTATCTGCTTCGGTTGAAATGTAATCGGGCGCCGGTTGTTCCAATATTTTGTGAATTTCACTATTTGCGCGTTGCCAGGCATTTAATCCACCACCCTCTGCCCATGCCGTTGGCTCAAGGCGATCACCTAGTTTGGGATAAAAGTAGTCTCGCTCCATGGCCTCCATTGTTTCAATTTCTCCAATGAAGTGCCCTTCGCCATTGATTACATTGCGCATAGTTTCGAAAGCGAGGGATTCCTCGCTCACCTCAATACCGCGAATCATACGGTTTACATGTGAGAGCATCTCGTTGTCGAGCAAAAAAGCCTCGAAAGACACGCCTAACAAACTGGCCATCATACCGGCAGATTCATAAATCATATTAGCCCCAGACAAGCCACAGGCCAGAGATGTGAGGGCTTTCTCCATACCCATCTGGGCGTCCACTGCCTTGGCATCGGACATACTCGAAGCAACGCCGGACGGCAGGCCGACATAATTCGACAATTGTGCGGCACCGGCATTAAGAATTGCGATTTCGCCTCCACCACCGGAAAATGCGCCGGTACGTAAATCGATTACAAAGGGCCAGTTGGAAAATATCATCGGAAAACCTGGCTCAAAAACATTCACCATGGCCAGAGCAGCGAGGGTTTCGGCAAGAGATGAGGCCAACATGCCATCAATAGTGGCTGGCGATGTGGCGCCAGACATTCCCGCAATAATCGAGTTAATCGGCAAACCGCGTTGAATGCAGGCCAATGCCACATCGAAAGCATCTTCACCGTATTTAAGTGGCGAGATAATCGGGCTGATATGTGCCTTACAGAAAGGTTTCTCTGCAAATTTACCTTTGCCCCCTGCAACCATATCAAACATATCGACGATAGGATCAACATGCGAACCAAGGGTAAAATTTGTACCCACGGGTTTTCGTGTGTACTTCATCAAGCAATAGGCGGTGTTGATATCTAGTTCGAGGATATCTGGTATATCAGTCGCCACACAGCATCGAGTAAACCAGGACAGATTAGGCAATTGATCAGCCAGACGAGTAAAATTTGCCAGGTCCTGTAAGGTAGAAGGCCGATATTTGTGGCTGTCAATATCGAATGTTTGTACAGCAGCCCCACCGGTTCCGAAATAAACTCTATCGCCACCTACTTCAAAGGTTGTGTCTGGATCTCGACCATGGAAGGTGAAAGATTTGCAGGCACCGTCGATGATGTCTTCGATCATTTCACGGGAATAACACAAACGGCCCATAGCATTAGTGGTCGCCCCACAACTTAACGCCTGCTGCATCAGAGCAGGTGGTACGTCTCCCATACCCAGCTCTGACAACATGCGTATCGCTGTATCGTATATCTGCTTTATTTGTGGATCGGTTAGGGGTCGATATTGGCCACCCACTGAACCCGTAGGTGCTGGATTAAGAGTAGTTGGTTTACTACGTTTGGCGATCATCGCCTCGCGACTTGTGATGCCCTTGCGGCGCCGCTTAGGCGTATCATTCATGATCGAGGTAACTCATAGGTAGGATCAAAAAGAGCAGGATCAACGACTGTTGCCGGATATCGTTCACCGAGGATTCCAAGCTGTAACTTAGTACCAGGCTCTGCAAAATCTGGATCGATATAGGCATAGGCTATATTTTTGTTTACTCTGAATCCATAACCTGCCGAGGTAACCGAACCGATTTGCTGATCATCTGAAAATACCGGATCGCCACCATGGGCAGGTGCCAGATCACAATCTACAATCATTGAAATCAGCAGTTTTCGGTTGCCTTTCTGGTGTTGTGCTAACAGTGCCTGCTTACCGATAAAGTCCGGCTTATCGAGTTTCACGAATCGGTCTAGTCGTGCTTCAAAAGGCGTGTGTTCGTAAATCAATTCCGCCTTCCAATGTAAGTAACCCTTTTCCAGACGCATTGACTCAGTGGCATACAAGCCAAAGTGTCCGAGCTTGAAAGCCTCACCCGCCTCATGCAGGATTGTCCAGACCAGTAGCAACTGTTCGTTAGGCACATGCAGTTCATAGGCCAGGTCACCGGAAAAGCTGACATTCATGGCAACAACTTCAGCATGCCCAATGAACATGGATTGACATCGCAACCAGGGAAATGCTTGCCGCGACCAGTCATTACGCAGCGATACTGATTGCAATAATTGACGAGATTTGGGACCGGCCACCACCAGTATCGTATAGTTGGATGTGAGCTCTCGAATGGAAACTGTTTCAGGTTTGTGGCGGTTCAACCAGTCTCGATCATGCCACTCTGCGGCGGCAGCGGAACCCCACCAGTAGTGATTATCAGCCAGCTTTACCAAGGTCGCTTCACTGAGAATATTGCCTTTCTCAGTAAGCAGATAACATAGACTCAGTTTGCCAATCTCAATCGGCAACCGACTACAGGTCATGCGATCGAGGAACTCCTCAACACCTTCTCCAGATATTTCATAACGGTTGAAACCAGAAACCTCCATGACACTAACCTGCTCTTGAAGGTGCGCCACTTCTGCCGCGACTATGTCCTGTGTTGGGGTAAAACGGTAACTGTGTTGATCAACAAAGTCTGCATCAGGTTTGAAAAACAATGCACGTTCCCAGCCATTAACTACTCCCCAGGCACAGTTAATTTGATCGAGCGTGGCGTACAGCGGTGTGGTGCGAGCCAAACGTCCAGCGGGTCTTTGCTCGTGGGGCATGTGATAGTGAAATTCATTTTGATAATCCTCTATGGCCTTTAAACAGGTCAGCTCAGTATTGGCAGTCTGAGTGAAACGACGCGGGTCTAGAAACCACGCATCCCATTCACACTCTCCATGCACGATGATCTGTGCCAATAATTTGCCATGACCACCAGACTCGCCAATGCCCGCACGTAAACCTATGGCGCAATAGGCATTCTCGATTCCGGGTATAGGGCCGATTAGCGGTGCACCGTCGATGGTGTAGGTGATCGGGCCATTAATAACCG
>JBLHGU010000047.1:0-28974 GCA_047615875.1 Parasphingorhabdus sp. | reverse complement strand
TCACGCCGGGACGAACAATTACCAATGTGCCTATCAAACCCAACCCCATACCCAGCCAATGGGCAAGCCGTGAAGTTTCTTTCAGAAATACAATAACCAGCAAACTGCACAGGATAGGCGCCAAAAATCCTATAGCCGTGGCCTTAGCAAGTGGAATTATAGTCAATGCATAGTAAAAGCTCGTCATAGAAAGCACCGAACAGCAAGTACGGAAAATATGTAGCGGCAGTCTCTTGGTAGCAAGATATGAAAAACCGTAGCGAATTAACCATGGGGCAATTACGAATAAACTAAAAAACGCTCTGAAAAATACTGATTGAAAGCTATGTATCTCAGGAGAAAGATAACGAATAATGCTATGGGAAATTGAGAAACCGACGGTAGACAAAACCATCCAGAGAATGCCCCGCAGGTTGCCTGCTATCACAATCTCGAATCAAATAGGTTACCCACTCTATAATCTTGCCATAAAAGAATAGGCTTAGCGTTTCGAGCGAGCCGCACGACGTTCCAACCAGTTGAAAAACAATACGCATGAGTAACAAATGACAAAATACATGACTGCTACCAATATCCAGACCTCGAATATGCGTGACGTAGAAACGCCAACTTCGACTGCCATGAATGTCAGTTCCTGGATCGAAATCAAAGAGACAATGGATGAATCTTTTATCAGGGTAATAAACTGATTGGCCAATGGAGGAGCTATTTTGCTAACAGCCTGAGGGAGAATGACATAGCGCATAACACCAATCTTCGACAGTCCAATGGCCTTGCCTGCTTCCCACTGGCCACGAGGAATAGACTGAATGCCGGCACGCACTATTTCTGTGATATAGGCACCTTCAAAGATACTCAAACAAATTAGACCGGAAACAAAATTTGAAAAAAGAATGGGGTCGCCACACAGCACCCAAATCATTGTTTTTACAAAAGGTGAATCCGATCGAGCTAATTCATCGATACCCAGCAGTGGCATGAGCTGAGTCGACAGGAAGAAATAGAAAATAAATATAAAAACCAGAGGCGGCGTATTTCTAACCAATTCAACATAACTACGCGCAACCATTCGCAGAAACAGGTTGTTGGAAATACGGCATAACCCCATTATCACACCAATCACAGCCGAGATGATAATTCCGTATACAGCCAGTCGTAACGTTATAAGTAAGCCTTCCAACAACAGATTACTTACCCAACCGCCGGTGTCTTCATCAAAGTACATGACAAACGGAAAAACATGATCCCATTTCCAGGAATAATTCAGAACACTTTCAACACGCAGAAAAATAAAGACTAAAAATGCCAGGACGGTGCTGATAACAACATAGTCGATCTTGTTAAGGCGTTGTTTTTTCTTAATTCCAGCCATTTTCAGGTCCTTACTCTGGTACGGTTCTCAAGCCATGTGACAAACATGGATAGAGACAAAGTTATGACAAGATAGATACCGGCTACAGTAAACCAGATTTCAAAGCTCATAAATGTATCGGCGATAATATTTCGGCCTTCCGTAGTTAGATCCGCTACGGCTATAACACTTACAATTGAAGAATGTTTTATCAGATTAATTATCTGCCCCGTTAATGGCGGCAGCATAATCGGTACGGCCTGAGGTATTACAATGTATCGATAGGTATCCATTCGACTGAGTCCAATCGAGTCTCCAGCCTCCCACTGACCCCGTTCAACAGATTGCACGCCTGAACGAATAATCTCTGCCACAAATGATCCTTCGTAAAACGTTAAACAGATAACACCAGTCCAGAAACGATCGATACCAAGGATGGGGGAAAAAACAAAATAGAACAGATACAACTGGACCAACAATGGCGTATTGCGTACCAACTCCAGATAGATTGTTGATAACCAACGTCCGGAAATACTGTCTGACATACGTAATAATGCCGTAATAAGACCGGTTAACAAGGTAAACCCGACACACCAGAATGTCATGCTTAAAGTCACACCAAGACCTTTAATAAGTCGGCCGGGATAGATCTCGCCTTCAAACTCCTTGTAAAAATACTCGGGTATGTTGTACCACTGCCACTGATAACCCATCTGATTTGCACCATGCACAACAACCCAGACTAGAGATGCCATGAATGCGAAATACTGTATGGTAGCGACCACAGGAGACTTCTGACTTATACGCCAATAGCGAATTAGAGTGTTTTTATCCACAGCTATACTTGACCCGAAAGATTCATAGGAATTTTTAATGTGACAGTATTTGGCTTAAAAATAACTGCGTTCGCTCACTTTTTGGTGATGTGAAAAATTCAGCGGGCGGAGCCACCTCAACGATTTCTCCATGATCCATAAAGATCATGGTATCTGCAACGGTTTTTGCAAATCCCATTTCGTGAGTAACCACAATCATTGTCATTCCTTCGTTGGCCAATTCAATCATCACATCAAGCACCTCCTTGATCATTTCAGGATCAAGGGCGGAAGTCGGTTCATCGAACAACATAATTTTAGGTTTCATACACAGGCTGCGAGCAATTGCCACCCGCTGCTGCTGTCCACCGGACAGCTGTGATGGGTACTTATTTGCCTGATCCGGGATTCTCACACGTTCCAGATACTCCATAGCGGTAGCCTGGGCTTGTTCCTGATTCTCATTTCTGGCACGCATAGGGCCCAGTGTCAGATTATCCAACACGGTCAGATGTGGAAATAAATTAAACTGTTGAAAAACCATACCAACTTCGCGACGTACCGCTAGTATGTTGGACATTTCATCAGTTAACTCAATGCCATTAACAGTAATGGTTCCAGCGTTATGTTCTTCAAGTCGGTTAATACAACGAATCATGGTCGACTTTCCGGAGCCTGAAGGACCGCACACCACTACTTTCTGGCCATGATGAATATCAAAACTGACGTCTTTAAGGGCCTGGAAGTCGCCGAAGAATTTGCTAACGTTGTCCAACTGTATGACTCTACTGTCTGTTTCTATCATTTGCTCATTCGTACATTTTTGATGATTTTAGTGGATGTATTTGAAAACCGCTTTATAATGTGACGCTCGACTTCAGTCGATTAATTTAAGGTATATGTTATATATCAATTTTAGAGGAGATGCCATGTTAAGACGAAAATTACTTGTTACCGGTATTGCCCTGGCAATGTCTGCGCTTGTTAGCGTTCCAGTGTATGCACAAAGTGCTACTAGCAACCTCGCTGGAGCCAGCGCACTAGAGGAAATCAAGAAACGAAAAACAATCCGGGTAGGTTTTGCTACCTTTGTACCCTGGGCCATGCGTAATTCCAAGGGTGATTTTATCGGCTTCGAAGTGGAAGTGGCAAAGAAGCTTGCTGCAGATAATGGTTGGGAAGTTGAGCACGTTCCGACTGCCTGGGATGGAATTATCCCGGCACTAATAGCTGGCAAATTCGATGTAATTATCGGTGGTATGTCAGCGACACCAAAGCGTTCGCAGACGGTTAATTTTTCCGTACCCTATGCGTTTTCAACCATTTCGCTATCTGCCAACAAGAAACTTGCTGATGGGTTTACATCGTTTGATGACTTTAACAAACCCAATGTAACGCTGGCGGTTCGACGTGGTAGCTCCAATGTTGAATGGATGAAAAAGCATTTTCCTAATGCTGAATACACCTATTTCGATTCTGACCCACTGGCATTCCAGGAAGTTCTGAATGGTAATGCTCATGGTGTAGTTAGTGCGGAACCAAAACCTTCACTGTATACACTGGCCAATAGCGATACTTTATTCAAACCTTTTGGTGATGAAAAGTTTAACTTCTATCCTGGTGGTTTTGCAGTACGTAAAGGTGATCCCGATTTCTTAACCTTCCTGAATACCTGGATCCAGCTACATACATCAAATGGCTGGTTAAAGGAAAGGAACGCATACTGGTTTGAGACTGATGGATGGTTTGGTGAAATTGAAAACAATCCATTCAAAAACTAATAGTTTTTTAGACTATATAGTTTTATAAGTAATTAGAGCCCGCTTTTGGCGGGCTTTTTTTATGGCATGAATATGCGATTTATTTCATCAAGATTTGGTATTTCGCGCTCAGTAGGAACCGTGTAAACAAAGGATCGATGCATCAACCTGCAGTCTTCTTCGTACATATGGGTTGGCGTGCCGCTGTGTAATGCCGCATGGTTATCCCAAATTAGAAGATCGCCTGGTCTCCAGCAATGGCGATAGACCTGATCATCAACCGTGGCAATATCCCGTGCTTCAATCATTAATTGTTTAGCGTCCGCCAAATCACCTGGCCTGCAATCGAGTGGGTCAAAACTCATATACAACACCTTTCGTCCAGTAACAGGATGCGTTTGAACAATCTTGTGCCATACAGCCGGTAAGGCTTTGCGCTCATCTTCAGACAGCGGAATAAAGGCTTCTGGATCGGATTCATGTAGCGGATCGTTGTGAGCATGAAAACTACATAGCATCGATAGGGGTTCTAACTGTCGGAGTAATTCAGCAGGCAGTCTATCAACAACATTTGCCGTGCTACACAATAACGTATCGCCGCCCTTTGCGGGCACTTTAACCGCATACAAAAAGGTTGCAGCATCAACATGGCAGGCTGCCGATCCGTCAGTGTGCCAACCAAACCCACCTTTTACAAAGAACGATTTTGGTCTACCGTACTTATCTATAGCATTGCCGATTGTTGAAACTTCTGGATGCTCGGGCAAATTATATTGCTTACGATTCTCTATTTTTGGTCGACCAAACCGATGTGCAAGCTTAGCCTGAGCTTCAGGAGACAATGACTGATTTCTAAAAAGAACAACTGACCGGTCATAGTAGATTTCCAGTATTTCCGCGAAGGTTGAATCACTGATGTCGGCAGACAGATCGACATGCAAAATTTCTGCACCGAAGTCTGGTAATAGCGGTTGGGTTGCAATAGTCATCATCGTACTCCGGGCTAGCCAGCTATGGAATTTCTGTGCACTTGTTGTTCGAGAAACAAGCGTGCAGTCTCAGCTGCATTAAAACGACATTCATACATTGAATTGTCCGAGTAAAATGCATTGTGGGGGGTTATATACAAACGTCCCTTAACCCAGTCTGCCTGCTCTTTCCAGGCTCTGATTAATGGGTGATCCCGAGGTGGCTCATCGGGTAAGACATCAAGCCCAACAGCCGCCAACTGGCCACTTTTCAATCCTGACTCAATAATATCCAGATCTGAAATTAGCTTGCCGCGTGCTGTATTGACTAAAATCAGGCCTTCGCGGGCGGACGATAGAGTTTGCTTGTTAATAATGCCTCTGGTGTCATCAGTAAGCGGGCAATGCATCGTTATTGCATCAACATTTCCCAACAACTCCTCAATACTATGGGCTCGTTCAATGCCTACCGCTCTAAACATACCATTAGACACGAAGGGGTCGTAACCTATAACTCGATAACCAAAGGGCTTAAGACGATTAATAACACTAATACCAATACGCCCTACCCCAACCACTCCGACGGTAGTACGTCTCGAGTGATGCACGGGTGCCAAATGATTTTCTTGCCAGCTGTCTTGATAACCACGACAGCCTATGTCGTGCAGCAATATCTTACGTTGTAGTGATAGCAATAAAGCCATTGCCGTATCGGCTACATCTTCTGGGCCATATTCCGGGTTATTAGAAAAGGCGATACCAGCACCGGTTAGTGCGCTGATGTCAATCTTGTCAAAGCCTACCCCATAACGAACCAGAATCTTACAATTCTTAAGATGATCGATAGTTTGCTGGGTTATACCAGTAGTCCAAACCAGAAATGCATCTAATTTTGCAAGCAACTCTGGATCAAAGTATTCTTCATTACGACTGTCGAAGAAGTGAAATTTGGCATTCGATTTAAAAGCTGCCTCTTCAGGATCAAAGGGCGGTGTTACCAAATGCGTAATGCCAATATTCCAGATTTTTGCTGGAGCTGTGTTCATAAGAATTCCTGATTAATCGAGAGGATTAGGGACGACGTCCTGGGTTCCGAGCCAAACGCTCTTGGTCTGCAGGTATTCATAGATTGCCTCGATACCATTTTCTCTACCGAAACCGCTCTTTTTATACCCACCCACAGGCGATGCCACGTTTACCGCCCGATAAGTGTTGATGTATACAGTACCACTGCGAATTTTCCGTGACAGGCGCATAGCACGAGGAATGTTACTCGTCCAGACTCCTGCAGCTAATCCATAAGGGGTGTTATTAGCGAGTTCCAGAGCCTGATCTTCCGTGTCAAATTCGAACACGGTAAGCACAGGTCCAAAAACCTCCTCGCAAGCAACCCGACTAGTAGGATCTACATCAGTAAATATGGTCGGCTCGATGAAATGTCCCCGACCCAGATTATCACCCTCAGCCACTTTTCCTCCTGTGACACAGGTGGCGCCTGAAGCCAGGGTTTCTTCAAGAAACCCTACAATTCTTTGGAACTGCATGGTGTTAGCAATGGGGCCAATGCGTGTCTCCTTATCAAATGGATCACCCATTTTTAAGTTTTGTATTTTGTCTCGTAAACGATTTAAAAACTGTTCTTTTATAGAAGACTGTAGATACACTCGCGAGCCCGCAACACAGGTTTGTCCGTTGGACAAAAAGATGCCTGAAATAACGCCATGCACAGCATTTTCCAGCACAGCGTCCGCAAATATAAGCTGAGGAGATTTGCCGCCCAGCTCCATAGTCACTCTTTTAAAACTCTCTGCCGCCTGGGTATTTATAATACGACCGCCATTATCCGAGCCGGTAAAAGTGACTTTGGCAACATCTGGATGAGTAACCAGGGCCTGGCCACATTCAGCAGGAAATCCGGTAATCACGTTGACAACACCCGGTGGAAAACCAGCATCGCGAAACACCTCCATTAAAGCAAGAGTCGAAGTTGATGCATGTTCAGAGGGTTTGACTATCACCGTATTGCCCGCAGCAAGTGCTGGCGCAATTTTCCAGACAGCGATCATAATTGGGGAATTCCAGGGCGTTATAGCGGCGACTACACCCAGTGGTTCGTGCACTGTGTAGTTAACTACCACTTCCGGATTGGATGGAATAACCTGCCCTTGCACTTTGTCCGCCAGGCCGCCGTAGTAGTCAAACCAGTCAGCTATGCCAGTCATTTGTGGCGAGCTTTCGGCAAATCGTTTGCCAGTATCCTTTGTTTCGAGTATGGCAAGTTGCTCTGCCCTTTCCCTTATCAAGTGACCCGCTTTTATTAATAATACACCGCGTTGTGTGGCCGATAATGTAGGCCATACTCCCGACTCAAAAGCCTTGCTAGCCGCTGCAACAGCTAAATTCACGTCTTCCTCATTACAGCGAGGCACCTCGGCCCAACAGGCACCATCAAAAGGGTTTTCAGCATCAAACCATTGACCACTCGAAGAATCTCTAGATTCTCCGTTAATGATCAGTTGAAAGCGTTCAGTCATCTGTCATTCTCCGACACATCAATATAATATGGACCTATGCAATATCTCACATACTCCAGTAAATGATTACCCTTCGCCAGGTCGACGCATTCAGGGCAATTATGGTAACCGGCACGGTTACCGGCGCATCCAATATGTTGCGAATATCCCAGCCAGCAGTTACACGATTACTACAGGATCTGGAAAGAACCATTGGTTATGATCTATTCATACGCACGAATCGTCAGCTTATTCCGACCGCAGAGGGGCGCATCCTTTATGAGGATGTAGAAACAGCCTTTATAGGACTTGATCAGATTCAAAATGCTGCGCAAAACATTAAACAATTTCGTAGCGGGCATTTGCGTTTGGTAACCATACCCAGTGTTGTCGCTACTTTCATTGGCGGCATACTGGCAGAATTTAATCGGGTTCACCCAGAAATTTCTGTGTCTCTTGAAGTGCAACCCACTCAACGGGTATTTGATTACATTACATCTGGTCAGTGTGACATAGGATTGTCTACCTTGCCTATCGAGCACTCTGCGGTTGTCTCGCGCCCGATGTTGCACGGTCAATCCGTATGCATTGTGCCAGACACTCATAAACTTGCTCGAAAAAGAAAGATTAAGCCCATGGATCTTGCCGATGAGGAGTTCATTTCTTATCGAACCGATTCAATTTATCGTCACAGGGTAGATGAGGTATTCAATGCGGTCAATGTTCCGCGCAAAATTCGCTACGATGCTCGCACCACGGAGGCTATATATAAAATGGTTGCTGCAGGACTTGGGGTGTCGGTAGTCGGGCCATCTTTTCCTGGCATGGTACTGGAACCGGGAATCGTTGCAAGGCCGTTCGAACCCGCTATTCATGGCGATTTGACGCTCTTGTATTTGAAGCAAAAACAACTTGCGAGGTTACCTGAGGCTTTTGCATCTATTACTGAGCGATATATCGCGGCACATTTTGGATCGGCGCGGAAACAATCACGAAGCTAGCCGATCTTGTAGTGCAGTTCTAAATTCGTGGCGAGATTCTGCGCTATGTATAGTGACATAGTCACGAGGATGAACTTCTCCAGTTTCAACATCCATGCTTACGAACACCGGCCCAACACCTGCTAACACTTCAGGTAATTGCTGGCGGAACTCATCGATATCAGAAAAACTGTAGGTGCGCTTAAATCCCGCGGCTGCTGCCAGTGCAGCAAAATCCACATCTTTACCCGGCACTGGAAACTCGCCATTGACTTCGTAAATGCCATTTTTGGATACGAAGTGCCACAGGTTTTTTGGCGACTGCTCAGCAGTAGTTACCAGGCAACCGAGATTCATTAGCAGACTACCATCACCGTCCAGCACCAGCACCTGTTCATCTGGGCAAGCCAGTGCAATCCCAAGAGCGTGGGATGACGCCTGCCCCATAGCGCCGGTACACAAATAGTTTAGTGCGTGGGGTCGTATTTTCATCCAGTCAAAAGCTGACTGAAAAACCGGCACCACAATGCCATCCGCATAATGTTCAGCCAGAGCGGTAAGGGCCTGATCTCGTTTCATGGTCATACTGGAGATCTCACAATAAGAAAAACATGCGGACGGGGTGTACTGTAAGCCTGATCAATTGATTCGGAAATACTAGTTGTATCTGAATCATGAACTAATAAGTTGTAGGAAATGTTCATCGCTTGCAATATAGGTTCCAGAATACGCAGGCCATTATGTTTTGATTCAGAAGGCAATTTGTCTGCTTCCATGCCCTGAAGTCCGACTGCCATTACGACAGGCAATTGATAATCCATGCCCATGGCGCGAATAGCATTTACTGAATCCAGAAAGCCGGTATGCTGAATTAACAAGATGGCTCGATGATCCGCATAGGACATTCCAGAACATATCGAAACACCTTCGTCTTCCTTGCAGACCATAACTAGCTGTAGTTCCTTGTCTTTGGAAATAGGCCATAGCATGTGATCACAGGTAACGATATCCGGCACGGCCACAATTGATTTAACCCCTGCCCGTTTAAAACTATTGATAATCGAGGCTCCGGCTAAATTATCGGAATCACTCATTGTTCCATTTCTCCAAAACCTCAGCAGTAGTTGACATCTGTTGGTGGTCTCCAATGGTAAATCTAATGCAATCGGAAAAATCGCCTGCGCTAAGCTGCCTGGCGATGACTCCATGTTTTTGTAAAAAATTCTGGGCCCCCTGCGCGTCTCTAGTGCCAAATCTTACCAGTACAAAATTTGTTTGGCTGGGCACAACCTGAAGGCCAAGTTTGCCGATTCTTTCGGCAAATTCCTCTCTAATGCGAAAATTTTCAGTAACCACAAAGTCCTGGTGTGCACTATCTTTTAATGCAGCCATACAGGCCGCCAATGAAGGAGCGGACAATGGGAAGGTAATGCCAACTCTTCTCACCGCATCCACAATGTCGATGGGCCCGTACATCCAGCCTACTCGCATTCCAGCCAGGCCAAACACCTTGGAAAAGGTTCGCGTCATCACGACGTTACCTGCTTCTTCGACTAGCGTAGTGGGAAGCTCATAGTCCGTAGCCATAACGTACTCGGCATAGGCTGAATCTAAAACCAGCAATACGTGTGGCGGCAAACCTGCATGCAATTTTCGTACTTGCTGCCCACTTACATAGGTACCGCTGGGATTATCTGGATTGGCCAGCATTACAACTTTGGTACGCTCGGTAATACAAGCCAGTATTTGATCCACATCTGCAATAAAATTCTCATCCGGAGCAGATACTGGGATTGCATCATTAGCAAAGGCATAGTTTGGCACCTTCTGATAACCATGAACTGGATAAATCAACTCATCGCCGGGGCTAAGATAAATTCTGGCCAGGCGCGCCAGCAAATCATCTGAACCAAAACCACAGACAATGTTATCGGCATTAAGATTAAATCTCGAAGCAATGGCACCGGCTAGAATTTCAGATGCACCTTCAGGGTAACGCTCAGAGTGACTCAGACTGTCATGAGCAGCCGCGAGCGCCTTATCTCCAGGTCCATAAACACTTTCATTGGAGGCGATCTGGATTGCACTGGGATCCGGTTTTGCACCTGCGGATAGCATATGAGACTTAATCTTAAGCACTCCGGCTCGAGGCGTCGGCGCGGACTTAATCTCCACTTATTTTTCCACCTGTATTGCCTGTTCGCCGAATTTTTCTGTAATGCCGCGCAGAATAAAATCAGCTCTATCGTCGCCTTCGTACTGATCCGCAGCAAAGTAAATTTCTGCAACCTCATGCTGTAAGCGTCGCATTAGTGCCAGATCATCTACCGGATCTTCAGGCACCCTCAGGATAGTGTCTCCACCATAAGTATGAAATGGCCGATCTTCACTACCCTGGGGTTGTGTGACGTCCTTGCCCCGTTCCACATTACGAATATCCTTCTTTATTTTAGAACGAAGTAACGTGATACCTTCATCGGTCGTTCCAAGGTATTCGCGCTTATGGATATTAATCGGGCCCTGGCTAGTCCACGCCTCCCAGTCACCGGGATTGGAGATACGCTCTTCGGCAGTTCTATGTGCGGTTTGGCCGTAAAAATCTACCTTCTCCCAACCAACATTGTCTTTATCGCCCTGGCGAAGCACTTCATCGGCATCGTTAAAATGTCGCCAACCAAACTTGCGGCTGTTGGTATCGTCTACTGGGACAACCCACTTAGTCAGGCTGGTTCGTCCAAATATTTTGGGATTGTCCAATCGTTGAAACATGCCACCGTTTTGCGCCATGTTCGGCGTGATGTGATCATGGAAACGCATCATTACCAGATCTCCCTGGCGCCTGGCATGACTATAGGAAAACCCCTCGGGCCGCTTGAAATACTCGACAACAGGTAGGGCTATAAAATGCTCCAGGCCTGGAAACTGTGGTCCATTCACTCGACCATGCAAAAACACACTGTGAAATGGATCCATGGAGTTTTCGCTTTCCTGCAGCCAATTACAGGGAGAGTGAATCGAATACGGAATCATTTCATGACCAGAGATATCAAATGAATCCAGAAATGGAAAATCTGGCTTCTTGTCCGGCGGACCCATATAGGCAAAAATCAAACCACGATATTCATGAATCGGGTAGGCTCCCTGACAGATTCGATGTTTTATTGGGCTATCTTCGGGCTCACCGGGGGTATCCAAAATCGTGCCGTCGACATCGAATTGCCATCCGTGGTAACAACAACGAATGCCGTTTTGCTCAATTTTACCAAACTCAAGTGAAGCCCGTCTGTGCGCACATTGACGATGCAGAAGCCCGATATGCCCCGTTAAGTCTCGAAAAATGACCAGATTTTCACCTAATATGCGTATGGGTACAGGCTTGTCACCCAGTTGCTCGGTCATGGCCACGGGGTGCCAAAATCTACGCATATATTCACCACAGGGTGTGCCTGCGCCAACATGAGTCAAATCGACATCTTCTTCAACAGGCTGGCTTATGCGATAACCGCCAAAACGTTCATTAGTCCAACGTACTTCTTCGCTCATCTCATATACCAATTTCGTTGCAAGTAGGAACAACATTGAACCAACCACAAAATCCAGACTATTCCTGCATACGTGCAGGTTAAGCAGGCAATATGGTTCAATATTCTTCAAATAGAATTTTAGAACCACCAGTTTAGCCAATTTCCGATATAAAATAAAGCGGTCTAAATCATGCTTCATATGCGTAAATGTTATGTCAACCTCATTCACACCCAGCCTAATCAATCCAGTTGCAGCTAGACCAGATATAAGGTGAACTGACTATGCTTACGTTTTTATTGGCGTGGAACCCTCGGCGGGCCGCCTGGCGAGAACGCTCCAAACTTGTCGAGACTGTTCAGCGCCAGGGACACGCCACCACAAGCTGGGGCACCAATACAAAGGCTATACGAGAAGGCGACCAACTCTACGTTATTCGCCTGGGTGTACCACCCAAAGGTATCTTCGCCTTCGGCACAGCTATCAGCTCAAGCTACAAAGCACCGCATTGGGATCTAGAAAAACGGCAAGCAGGCCGGGAGTGCTGGATGATTGATTGCGACATACAGCAAATAGTTGATCTTAAGACAGGACCGTTTTTAGATCTTGCAAGACTTTCAAACGAAGTATCCGACGAGATAAACTGGACCCCCCAGGGGTCAGGGAAATTGATTCCAACTAATGCTGCTAGTCGACTAGCGGATTTGTGGGATTTATTTTATGCATCGCGACACATTTAAGGAAGGCAACACATCCTTGCATATAATTACTGTTGGTGTTTCCAGGTTAGCCTACTACGGCCACCAACGATAACAGCACCAAAAAGTACAACGCCACCTGCCGGTAACGCCGCTCGGCAATACGCTTAAATAGTTTGGCTCCAAAAAAAGCAGAAACTGCATAAACACAGCCTAGAAAGAGTATTGATAACCACTCATGCTCTCCGGAATAGCCGAGATACAGATATACCGGCACATATATAAGCGCCATCATAAACGCCCACAAAATAATATTAGCTCGAGTGACACTCGCTTTATCCGGTCCGGCGAGAAGCACAACTACAATAACTAGAATAAGGTAAGTCGCACCAAAAATCACTCCACTAAACAAGCCAATAGCAATCAGCTTTATTACGGAAAGTGAGCTTTTGTATCGATAGCCACTAATTAGCCACAGTGTACAAATAGCTGATATAACACCGACAGCTTTGCGAACCCACACTGGATCCATATGATTTAAAAGATACATGCCAAGCGGCATTGAGACCAAAGTAGATACAGTCAGTATCGCAACCGTCCGCCAATTCGCTTGTTTTATAGTGCTCGGGAGTAGATGCACATTAACTAGCGCATCAATCAGTACAATTTTAAATACCAATTGAATCGGGCTAAAAATGTGCGTCAGCAACAGCAGAATAACTGCCGGGCCGCCAAACCCGGCAAAGCCACGTAAAAAGCCTGCCAATAGACAGGCGCCTGCGAAGAGCACTAAATGTTGGGGATTACTAAGATCTAAAGGCAAGTATTTTTGCCGTTTTGCTCATTGCAAAAATAATCTCTTTCCCCGGAGGCCATAAGCTCAGGCTTCGCGCTTCATCACAACTTCAAAGGACTCCAAAACAACCTGGATATCTTCAGACCAATCCTTACCCCAATCACTCAACTGCAATTTGAAGTACTCTTCGTGGCATTGTTTCCAGAATTCAAGACTACCATCCCCCTCCCCCTCACGAGCGGCAAATTCAGCGCTCACATCTTTAAATTGACATTCTTCAACTTTTACAAGCTCAACAATAACTGCGGGTGTTAGATCCTCCCAGAGAATCATCCAGTAATCACCCTGTTTGCGGCGTGTAACATTGTTAAGTTCAAAGTCCATTACCATATGTGCCGTTGCACGTTTGACACGATTAATAGCCAGTTCAGTTATATGATCACTATAGTCCTGATACTTAGGGTTACCGAATGTTAGGCAATGATAATCTGTAGCTGTGATGCCATGGGCGGCACAAGCCTTTTTCCAGAAAGCCTCTGTTTCTGCGGTTTTCTCACCAATCATTACCTATCTCCAGTTACGTTTATCAATTGTGTGGGGGATGGATTAAATATCCGTACAGAATAATTGTCCAGCACATATTTATTTAATTGACACCTTTATGAATTGATTTAACAACTTGTCTCGGTATACCCTGCATTACAAACACTAAAGAGTCCCGACACGTTCAACCGATTATTTAATAAACCACTCCATAACATCTGGAGTAAAAAATTTACATCGATTAAATTTCGAATTACAGCATTTCATTTGCTGACTTCAGGAGCAATTTATGTCATCTCTAAATGAGCTATGCCTAACTGAACTAACCGCACTAAGGTCGCCAGGAAAGCTGGACGAGAAGCAGTTGTTAGAAGACTGCATTCAACGTATAAGCCAGCGCGAACCAGAAGTACAGGCATTCCAATTCTTCAATGCTGATCAAGCTCGAAAGTCGTTATCCAGCAATTCGACAACCATTAATTGCCCTGCAACGAATCTTTCCGGCATACCATTTGGAGTCAAGGACATTATGGATACCTGGGATATGCCAACTACCTGGGGCAGCCCTATATACAAGGATCACCGGCCTGCGAAGGATGCAGGCATTGTCGCTGCATTGCGTAGCCATGGTGCTCAGGTAATGGGGAAAACCGTGACCACCGAGTTTGCTTATTTTTTCCCAGGAAAAACCAAAAATCCGAAAAACACTAATCACACCCCTGGTGGTTCATCACAGGGTTCCGCAGCAGCGGTTGCAGATTTCATGATTCCTTTTTCACTAGGTTCTCAAACCGCCGCCTCAGTCATTCGTCCCGCGGCATATTGTGGTGTTGTGGGATATAAGGCGAGCCATGGTGAATTCGACCTGGGTGGTATTTGCAGCCTTTCTCAAAGTATGGATTCACTTGGCATATTTGTACGTGATGCCCGGGACTTGCAGTTAATTCGCACCACTCTGCTCGGTTGCCAAACTGGCCATAATTCTCATCACCCGCAAAAGATAGGTGTGGTAAAAACCCCTCACTGGTTAAGCGCCAGCGAAGAAACCCGGAACCTGTTGATCAATGTTTCTGAGAGAGTTCGAGATGCCGGTGTAGAAGTGATTGATCTGCAAATTGGGCCGGCTGATGAATCTTTAACAGAAGCACAAAAAACCATTATGGCTTATGAGGTTGCCCGGTCTCGTGCTTTCGAATACCACCAATATAGATCGCAGATAAGCCCGCAATTTAAGGCTCTGGTAGAAGATGGCATGCAGCTATCCAGGCAGGCCTATGAAGATGCGTCCACACTGGCTGATACCTGCCGACAACAACTGGCCGAGGTTTTATTGAGCGTTGATTTTCTATTAACACCAAGCGCAACAGGTGAAGCACCTGAGGGAATAGACAGCACCGGCGACCCACTATTTTCTCGTATGTGGAATCTACTCGGCGGGCCGGCCGTAACACTACCAGCTGGAACTGGTCCCAAAGGTTTACCACTAGGAGTTCAACTTATAGGTGGAAAGTCTCAGGATGACAAATTACTTGAAAATGCCGTTTGGCTGCAGAATTTAATTAGCTAACCCTAATGACCAATGCGGCAAATTTAGAGATGTTAGGCTGGGGCATCTGAAAGTCTATATGTAAGACTAAGCCTCTGGAGTTTGTGTTGGAATCGCTGTACCAATCTGCTCTAAATCACCAAAATGCCGTTGTAATTGTGGCAATACTTTTTCGCCAAAAGCCTGCATTGAGTTCATTACCTGAGCTTGTGGTAAAGAACCAAATTGTACGAACAGACTAATATGCATCGGTTGTATTGTTTCAATTTCAGAAATTAATTGTTCCGCTACTTTATCCGCAGATCCGATCAGGGTATTTTGCTCAATTTCCGCCAAGCCTAATTCTCCGTCCTGAGCAGACTCGACAAGAATAGAACCTTTTAATTGCTGGGTTTTATTACGCATACTCCCGGCGACTCTTCCGGTATAACGTGCGTTATCGGCTGCCTGACGAGCCTCTTCCGCTGAATTCGTAATAAAAAGATTACGTTGAATAGCAAACGGCACCTGGTCTGGGTCTTTGCCAACTCGACTATAAACATCCGACCAACGTGATTTTATGCCCACCAGTGCGGAAGCCTGACGTGGTCCCGCTGTGGCAAATGGAACATAACCACTGCGAGCTATTCGCTCCATTAGGTGCGGCGAATCAGAAAGCCCTGTAATCCAGGTTTCCGGAATGGGTTTCTGAATGGTATTTAGCGCCAGTGGCGCTAACGGAATATCAAAATACTTGCCATGATACTCATATTCACCATTGGCAAAAGCCAGTTCATATATATCAAGAGTTTCCTTGAAAATCTCTTTGGCTTTGTCGAGTTCGACACCGAATCGTTTGAATTCGTAATCCTGATAACCACTACCGAGGCCCACCACGACACGGCCATCGCTTAGTGCATCAACCATGGCAATTTCTTCGATCATCCTTACCGGGTTATAGAGTGGCGTCACCAAACATGCAGTGCCAAGTCTGATCTTGCTGGTTTGTGGCGCGCAATAAGCTGCCATTACTAAGGGCGAAGGGCATAGGCAATAGTTGGAAAAGTGATGCTCCGCAAACCAGGCAATGTCAAATTCCATTTGTTCAGCTATGTGGGTTTGCTCCATCACATCCGAGAAAACTTGGCTATCAGGTTTATCTGGATCCCGTCGCGGCATCAGATGGAATATTCCAAATTTCATAGTGGATTTCTCTCTCTAGTTTGTTTAAACATAATCAATAGCCTACGATGGTTTCACCACCATTGGGACTTATTACCTGACCGGTAATAAAATCTGATTCTGGTGAGGCAAGAAATGCCACACTGTAGGAAATTTCCTCAGGTGTCGCCCATCGACCAAGCGGCACTTTTTTCTCTTTCTCACGAATTTTTTCCATACCCTGCACTTTGATTGGCATAGGCGTAAGCACGCCTCCTGGGGCAACCGCATTAACGTGAATATTATCCGACGCAAATTCTTTAGCCCAGGACTTGGTTGCGCCAAGCATGGCAGATTTCGCAGCGCAATAGTGAGAGGCAGTGTGATAACCGGTCATTCCCCAAATAGATGAGATATTGATAATCTTGCCATAACGTCGGGATTGCATGTCGGGCACAACGGCTTTTGCACACAGAAATGATCCAGTCACGTGTACGGCAAACATACGATTCAGTATCTCCAGAGATATATCATTTAATTCTCGGTGTTCACCTATTCCCGCGTTGTTCACCAAAACATCTACACGCCCGAATTGTTTAATAGCAGTGGCAACCATTCCATCGACAAACTCCGGATCAACGATATCTCCTGCCACCGAAATAATCTGCCCGCCTGCCGCTCGTACTTTTTCAACGGTTTCGGCTAAACCTTCTTCATTAATATCATTGGCAACGATGCAGCCACCTCGTTGCGCCATTACCTCGGCATGAGTTTGCCCCATACCCGAGCCCGCCCCGGTTATCAATATCACTTTATCTGCTAATTGTTGCATCAAAAATTCCTGTTATGTATTGTTTTACAAAGGAAAAAAGTAGAAGCTATACCATCGTGTGCCCACCATTCACGACTACCGTTTCTCCGCTCATAAACCGATTTGCCTTCGACGCAAGAAACAACACAACTGTGCCGATATCCTGAGGTGCGGCGGCTCTGCCTAACGGACTTCTTTCAATGGCTTTCACGAGCCATCCTTGTGACTTGGCGGTCTCGGTCATAATGGGACCAGGGCTAACGCCATTTACCAATACATTGGGTGCGAGCTCGGCGGCAAATGTTTTAGTCAGACTCACTACGCCTGCCTTGGCTGCGGCGTAGTGCGCATTGGTTACTTTTGCAACATAGGCATCACTAGAGGCAATATTGACAATGCGCCCATCCTCGTGTGATTTTAGATCAGACATAAATACCTGCGTTACTAGAAAGGTACTTTTCAGGTTTATCGCGATGAGCTGATCAAAGTCGTCACTGGAAATTTCGCTGATAGTTTGTGGCAAATATTTACCAGTGTTGTTGATCAAAGTATCGATTTTACCAAACTGTTGCGCGACTCTTTGCTGCATTGCAACAATAGAGTCGCGATCAGTAACATCGGCAATTTCCCCTAGCGCTTCAGCGCCATTTCTTGACAATGATTCCGCGGCTTGTTTCACACCTGGATCGATGTCAACTAACACTACTTTGGCGCCCGAATCAGAAAACATTTCAGCCATAGCGAATCCAAGACCCTGGGCAGCGCCGGTAATAAGAACTGCTCTTCCCGAAAAATCAAAAGAGAGATCCATGGTGTGTTCGTTGTTTGAGTTCATTGAGTTCTAATTTCCAGTAATTTTTTTCAGGCCACGTCGTCGAGTAAATTCCGAAACCAGCACGATAATCGTCATAAAAATCAACATCAATGTGGCAACAGCCGCCAGTGCCGGACTCACACTCATCACTGCATCTACCCACATTTGTTTTGGTAGTGTAGAAAATTCGCCACCGGTAAGGAACAATGCCATTGTTAATTCATCAAAAGAAATAATAAACGCAAACATAAACGCCGCGATTAATCCGGCACGAATAATCGGAAATGTAATATAGCGAAGGGTATTTAGCTTGGTTGCTCCTAAAGTCCAGGCGGCCTGATCTAATCTCTCATCGTAGTTTTTAATAATTGCCATCACTGTAACGACCACATACGGGATGGCAATTACTGTATGCCCAATAATTAAACCGATATAAGTTCCAACCAATGAAAATCTGGCGAACAAATAAAATAACGAAATCGAGAGAATAATATGTGGCGTAATGATCGGCGATACTAGAAATGCGAATACCACTCCTTTAGCAAAGAATCGCTTTCGTACCAACATAAAAGCGGCTGGCACTCCCAATAACATCGCAAAAAACGCCGAAAAGATTGCTACAACTAGCGATCGTCCTGCGGCAGCTGGGTATAACGACGAAGAAGACAATATTTGTTCATACCATTTCCAGGAAAAGCCCTTTGGTGGCCAGGCTAAAAACCCTTCCTCTGTAAAGGACACCGGGATAATGAAGAAGGCAGGACCCGCAAGAAAGAAAATGATTAATATTGCTCCGGTCCATAGAAATCCACGAGAAACCTTTGCTCTTGGCTTATCAGGAGAGCGTTTGATTATCTTGTCGTAACCAGCTCCACAATACGCACAGGCCCAGCCTAGCCCGGCCAGAATACGGTTACCTGCCAGAGAACCCAGACGGCCTATAAGATTACTCGATTTACTCTTGGCCTTACTCGAACCACTAGATAATGTGGACAAGCCGAGCAGTCGGTCATATAAAAAGAAGAAGATTAACACCGTAACCAGTAAGAACATGGAAATGGCACCGGCAAAGCCCCAGTTCAACATGGAGTCAACTTGAAATATTATCACCTGCACAAGCATAGTATCTCGCGCACCACCCAATAAGGCTGGGGTAATAAAAAAGCCAAGTGACGTTATAAAAATCAGCAATCCACCTGCCGCGACTCCAGGCAGTGATAGTGGGAAATAAATTCGCCAGAAAGCTTGTCCACCTCTGGCACCTAATGTGGAGGCTGCGCTGGTCAAGTTCTTATCGATATTTTGCATTACCGCGAGCATTGTCAAAATGCAAAGTGGCATGAGTGCATGCACCATGCCGATCATCACACCGGTAAAGTTATAAATAATTTTGATCGGAACGTCGATCGCACCCAGTGCGATCAAAAGATCATTCAGTGCGCCCTTTCTTCCCAGCAGAACCAACCATGCAAATGTTCGCACGAGAAAGCTGGTCCAAAATGGCACCAAAACCCAGATGACCAATGTATTACGTGTGGATGATTTGACCGTTGATAGCAAATAGGCCACTGGATATCCAGCCAGGATCGCAAACAATGTGGTCCAGGCGGCTATCTTGATGGTTATCAACAGAACTTTAGTATAAAGCTCCTGATCAACTAGACGTTGATAATGTTCCAGGGAAAAACTATCGTCTGCTCCAGAAAAACTCAGGCCAAGCAATAACCCCGTGGGGTAAACAAAGAAAAATAACAGAAACAAAACTGCAGGCACTATTGGCCAGACAGGTAGACGGCGAATTAATCGCCTCAATCTAGTATTGAATTCGGTTTTTGAATCAGGATTTGTTGGTGTGGCGTCCATAGGTATCAATGGTGCTATTTAAATTGCAGGCATACTATCGGAATCGGCGAACACGCGGGTATCCTGTTTGGCCCAATAAAAGGTTATTGTTGCACCACTTTCAACCACTGGAACGCCGCGATCGGTCAGCATAGTGGCCACCATCTCGGTACCATCCGGTAACTCCATAAAATATTTGGTGATCTGGCCGATCATAATGATTTCTTTTAGTGTACCCGTAGCATTGTTTTCATAATCCGGGTTCGCTGTAAGAGAGAGGTTTTCAGGTCGCACCATGAAGCGGGCTGATTGACCCGTAACAAGGGGGGTACCAGGAACCCCAACTATTTTACCACCATCTGGTCTTTCTAGAACAACGTTATCCGCATCACTACTTTGAACCGATGCAGCCAGCAAATTAGATTCGCCTAAAAAATCTGCTGCAAAAATACTTTGCGGACGAAAATATAAATCATGGGGTGAACCGATCTGTTCGATCCTGCCCCCATTCATCAAACAAATTCTATCTGACATGACCATGGCTTCTTCCTGGTCGTGGGTCACATACAATACTGTTATTCCAAGCCCTTCGTGCAGGTGCTTAATTTCACGTTGCAAGGAATCTCTGAGCTTTTTGTCTAATGCGCCAAGTGGCTCATCCATCAAAATAATTGAAGGCTCGTATACAAAACATCGGGCCAATGCAATGCGCTGTTGTTGTCCACCTGATAATTCCGACGGTAGTCGATCGCCTACTCCAGGCAACTCCACTGTATTGAGCACCTTATGTACTTTCTCGTCAATTACAGTCTCTGACTCCTTTCTCATACGCAAAGGAAAAGCAATGTTTTCGTATACGCTAAGGTGGGGGAACAAAGCATAGTTCTGAAATACCATGCCAAGACCCCTTTGATGCGGCGGGGCGTAGGTAATCAGATTATCATCAATCCAGATTTCTCCACTATCAGGATCATTTAATCCAGCAATCGCCATTAGCAAAGTGGTTTTTCCTGAACCGGATGGACCAAGCAGGGTTAAAAATTCACCTTCTGCTAAATCAATAGAAGTGCCATGAAGTGCTATAACACTGCCATAGGTTTTGCGAACGTCGCGGGTTTTTAATTTAGTTTGCGTTGCCATAATTTAAAAATAAATAGTGCACTCGAAGAGTGCACTAATATCACTTTCCTATATGCGTCTCTGGTTACGAGGCTAAATTAGCTTAGCTTAGCAGCCAGTTATTGAAACGTTCGGTTAGTGCATCTTTGTGCTCACCCCAGAACTCTGTATTGGCTGGTAACATGCCAGGCAAATATTTTGGGTTAGTAGGCAGCACTTTTGCTCTATCAGAATCGATCGTTGCATAAGCATCTGGATTAGTCGGTCCGTAGGCAACATGGGGGGTGAATTTAGCCTGACGTGCGCCTTCAGCAGCATACTCAATAAACTGCCTGCAAAGATCCACATTAGGACCGCCATTTAATATACTCCAACCCTCAAAAGCCCAAACTGCACCATCCCAGACCATTTCCACCGGGGCACCATCATCAATGGCAACCTGTGCACGACCGTTCCAGGTGTATAACATGTCTACTTCGCCAGTTTTTAATAACTGAGAAGTTTGCGCACCACCGGTCCACCATACATCAACCGCTTCTTTGATTTGGTCTAATTTATTAAAGGCACGGTCTGCGTCAATTGGATAGATGTCGCCTGGGGCAACACCATCGGCCATCAATGCAAATTCCAATGTGTCATAGGGATGTTTATGCATTGAACGACTACCTGGGTGTGTACCTGTATTCCAGAAGTCGACCCAGTTTGCTGGCGGGTTTTTAGACAGCGGAGTATCAGTGCGATAACACATCAGTGTCGCATATACATCGTTGCCAGAGATAAATTCACTGCGCATGGTTTCAGGAATCCTGCTCATATTTGGACCAGGTCCACCAGCGCCATATACAGGGGCAAGAAAACCAGCGTTAGCCACAACCTGATGCGATGAATTACTCAGTAAGGCACAATCCCAAGTGTAGGTTTTGGTTTCAACCATTGCCTTGATCAAACCAGTAGGCTCGTGGTCTCCTTGAACACCAACCGCTTTTATTCCCGACTCTTTTTCAAAATCATCATAGTAAGCGGCGGCAAATCCTGGCGTAAAGGGACCACCGGGATCGCGACATACTATTTTGCGGTCGTCGGCAGAGCGCACAATAGCGGGGAAGGTCATAACAGCGGCACCTGCCACTGCACCTTTCAAGACTGATCGTCTATCAAGGTCATTTTTGGATGAAACGGTAGGGCGAAACTTAATCATTGTATTCTCCATAGGTTCACTAAATTAACACCACTCTTAAGTAACAGCATCAAAGACTGGAGTTGGGTGGCTAATTACGATTTTTGTGCAAACAAAATTCAGATCTATATAAGCATATAGGAGATTAGGTGATGTGAATGGAGCTTGTCAACTATTCTGTTATGTCAAAACAAAAATCGTACTCAGTTATTATCTGGGACTATTTTTTCCTCGCTTCGAAGAAAGCTTGCATGGCACGTTGGGGTTCCCCCGATTCAAATGCCTCAGCTTCAATGGCCGCACCTCTTTCGAACGCGTCATCAAAATCTGCCTGGGTCATTTCACGAAATCGTTGGCGATTTAGCCGCATTGCAATTGGCGGTTTAGCACCCAGGTTTGCTGCGGCTTCCAGGGCTACTTCCAGCACTTTTTCTTGCTCGACTAATTGATGTATCAAACCAATTCGATAACATTCTTCACCATCCATCATGCGGCCATTTAGAACCAGTTCCACGGTGCGGGATAATCCCAGTCGTGGCACCATCAACAATGGCCCGAGAACACTAGGAATGCCTGAATTAATCTCTGGTTGTCCCATATCTGACCCGGCATGACCGATGCGAATATCGGTAAGCATAGCAAACTGAAATGCCGAACCTGCAGCGACGCCATTTAGCGCTGCTACACAGGGCTTATCCAGTTGTCGTAATGAGTCGTAGAATCCACGCCAGGTCATAAACCAGACAAGTGCGTCTTCCCCAGAACTGAATGCCATGGTTTCCTCGAGGTCTTGTCCGGCGCTAAAGGCACGCTCGCCAGACCCGGTTAAAACGATAGCACGTATACCGTCATCAGCGTTTAATGAACTCAACATCTCTGCCAATTCTTGACGCATCTGTGTATCCCAGGCGTTCAATTTAACAGGACGATTAAGAGTGATAATTGCAGTCGAGTCCTGCTTACTTAAGATTAGGTCATCGTTCATTTTTTAATGTTCAGTTGTAGAGTTAAATTGAAATATTTCGTATCAAGCACAGACAAAGTTACCAAAGCCAGCTACCTGTATCTTCGATTTCCCAAACTTCTTCGTTTGGACTTATAGCAGTTCGAAATATTTTCACATTACCATTGATTTGTCGTGTGCACATTTCTTGAAATGCGAACAACGCCTGTTTCAAATTCTCGGCAATATAATCATCGAAAGGCTTAAACGATCGCACTGTTATGCGTTGCTTTGTAGACGAGACATCTTCCACACTATGATCGCACACACAACAAACGAGCAAGTCGCTAAAAAACTTTGCAATATCCCTTGCGCTATCGCCTTGTCGGTCAAGTTTACTCGATAGCTCATAGGTGTATTGATTAGCCAGCATGCGCATAGTTAGCTGAATCAAACTGAGAGTGGCTACCTCACCAACCTGACGATATAGGACTTCCACGGTACTCTTAAAGTAACGAGCAGAAAAGTTTCGTCGTGCCTTAGCCAGGCGCGCTGCCGGCCATTCGTTATCATCCAGAGCCGGCGCCTTTATCGGGTCGTGAGGCGGTGACGACGTAACATGCTCAATTCGGTAACATTGATCTGGCGTTAAATCATGATCATGTTCTATAAAATAGCCTTCATCATAGGGGTCACCTTCCATGATAAATTTGGTTGCCACCCAACCAAGTCGCGGACAGCCCATCATTTGACCATTACGTGGATGCCATGCACCGAGGATCGTGCGGCGCAAATCAGATGGCATAGCCATCATCGCCACGCCATCATAGGTCCACATAGGTGCAGTGTAACGAACCCAAACCTTACGCGATGACTCTTCGGCGTACTCCATGGAAAGGCCGGCTATTAAATTGGTATAGTAATGATATTTCGCCGCGGCGACTGCTGGGGGCTCTTTATCGATACCCAGTTTTTCCAGCCCCTCGTGATAACGTTCGTCCTGATGAGAGGTCAATACTTCGTACCACAACTTATGTATGGCCTCGTGACCCTTTTCACTAAAGGTAACTGCAGTGAGACCAGAAAACATGCGCCCCCACAGTCTTGTAGAAACTCCACATTGGTGGGTTAATAATTCCAGCTCCGCTGGGGACAACGCTTTGTGCATGTTATTCACCTATTGGTAGATGCAACTTATATTTAGTACTAAGCAGCGTTATGCTGCATAAATTGGTGGTTACTTGAAAATAGTTAATCTCTATCGTTACCGCCACCTGTCTTCAACCCGATCCCAGCAACCTTTTGTTAAATCCTGCTTCAATGCGAGCAAACCGGACTTTTTAATCTTCAGACTGGGAGTGCGTGGAAACTCGTCAAGAAACTCGATATACCTTGGAATTTTATAAGGTGCTAAATTCAATTTACAAAAGGAAACTATTTCATTTAGTAATGCTTGATCCTTTTCAAATCCAGGTCGGATTATCAGATAGGCCTTTACTTCTTCACCGCGCAATTCATCTTCTACCGGTAGCACTGCGGATTCCAAAACAGCATTGACCCCGCGTAGCACCTGTTCAACCTCCACAGCTGAGATATTTTCATTGCTGCGTCGCACCATATCTTTTTGTCGACCAAGATACCAATACCAGCCCTGTTTATTGCGACGCCCAAGATCCCCGGTACGAAACCATCCACCCGGGAAGAATGAATTCTCTGTAGCTTCTGGTTTGTTGTAGTAAACCTGAAAAATACCATCGCCTTTGACGCAAATTTCGCCTGGTTCATCATCTGCAACGACGTTGCCTTCTGCATTGCGGATCTCAACCTCGCGGAATGCCACGGGTATTCCAACACTGCCGGAGCCGGTCATTTGCTCGGCTTCCATGGGCATATAAAGGACACAGCCAAGTTCCGTCATTGAAAACCCTTGTCTGGCTAATCCACCATAGCGCTTTTCGTACTGGCTAAAATTCTCGGGCCGATGGCTGTAACAGGACATTGCAACCAGGCTGGGTACATAGTCATTTTCGGTTACCGGTTGACGGGCCACCACTTCAGGAAAGTTACAATACTCAAGCTGGTGTTGTTTCATCCAGCCCATCAACTTGCTTGAATGCATTTCTCGGGCAACAAAGCCAGTGGAACCTGTCCAACAAGCCATTAATGTGAGCCACTGGGCATCGACATAATAAAATGGCTGAGAAATTAGCGTGCGTTTAAGTTTGTCTTGAAATTGCGCAGAGCCATTACGACTAAATGTAAGCCAATATCGATGGCTCAAAATAGCACCCTTCGGCAGGCCAGTAGAGCCGGATGTATATTGAACATTCATCGGGTCATCCAACGAAGGTCGGCGGTAATCTTCTGGTAATCCGCTAAGCTGATTATCAAGCAGTGTTTGCCAATGTTGATATTTCTTAACGGGCTCGCCGACAACAATTATCTGGTCATTACGAATGCCGGTAGATTCACAGATACTTTCCAGCAACTCGATATACCGCTCTGAGAGCACAACATAACCCGCAGCAGAATCCTGCAAGGCATAGAGCACTTCCCGGGCTGTAAAACGATAATTCACCGGCACTGTTATCGCGCCAAGCCTGGCTAGCGCTAACCATGTCAGCGGATAGATTTTGCTAGTTTCCACCATTACTGCAACGTGGGAGCCATGTCCAATGCCGATACCGGCAAATGCTGCAGCCAGTCGATTTGTGAGCTGTGCCACCTCCGCATAGCTCAGAATTTCACCATCGTCAAAAAAATTCAAAAAGGGCGCTGCTGGTGTTCGATTTGCCTGGAGATCTAATAATTCAGCCACATCATGCGGAAAAGGCGTCGCCTCGATTTTGCGCATATTTTGCTCCGACCACCATTCTGGATCAGGACCTGAATTACTATCTGCACTCAATGACTTGCTCATTCAATTAACATTTTTGTGGGTCAGATTTTCCCAGCGGCCATCGCCTAATCCTTCCAGCAAATCCTGACCTTGCTGTGGAATCCAGCTTCTCGCCTCGCCCTCATATTCGGCACCGGGATTACCCATGACCGTGGTACGCCACATCAATCGATCATGCTTTTTTGCATCGAACCAGGTCGCGCAATGGACCAGGCAGCGATTGTCATATACCACCAGGTCTCCGTCATCCCATTCGTGGGCGTAAACATACTTTGCATCCGTATAGTGGGACATAAGCTGGTACAACAATTTGGCACCTTCTCCACCAGGCCCTGGCTGCATACCAACGATAGGACCGTCGAGCCAATCCATTTGGGTTCGCTCGCAAAGGTACAACGCAGGTTTGCCAGTAACTGGATGAATTCTGACCAGCGGCTGTTGTTGAGATGTCTGATGGGGCAGTAGTTTCATCGGCTCAATACCATCCAAAATCGATTTTTCCGTTCGCCCAGTGCCCAGTAGTGCGTGCAACCCAGAAAGTCCTTCAATTTGCTGTTTTAACTGATCGGGTAATTCTTCGTAAGCCGCATACCCATCTGCGAATAGTGTCTGACCTTGACCATGTGGTGTCGTAATCACACCGTAAAATAGTGACAGGTCTGGCGGTGGTCGACGAAAACTCTGATCGGTATGCCAGTTCAAACGATGGGGAAATTGTACCGGTAATCGCCCTGAATCTGTGGTTACAGGTGATGGTCTAGGCGGTGGTTGTCGATCGCAGGGCGGCAAATTTGAAATAATCAGGACTTCTGAAACATCTTCGTGAATCATATTACGCGGCGTTGGCGTGTTCAAATAATTCTCTACTTCCGAGCCAAATAAATGACTCATCCGTACCAGACACTCTGGTTCGACTGCTATGCGTTCTAGCCCCTTAACCAATAACAAGCCGCCACTTTGATCAAACATATCAGGCAACAAACTAGGCGTGGCAAATGCCTGATCAAAGAATTGTTGTTGGCTGCCTCGAGCGTCAATCATCCCGCCGAAGCCACGCCCCTCAATCTGTGTTAGTTTGATTTTGTTGTGCATAAAGTTAGGCTTGCGGAGTTAATTATTTCTCTTTTTCAGCATCCAAATTACGACAAGGATATAACATTTGTGTATAGTTGGGTGAAAATTATTGGATTTAAGTTATGTCAAACCCGCAGGTGGGCAGCGAACTACCCTTTGCCGAGCACGAATTTCAAAGTCGCATAGAAAATATCCAAAACAACCTAAAGGAAAAAAAACTCTGTGCTGTGCTGTTATTCGACCCAGAGAATATGTACTGGCTCACTGGCTACCAGACAATCGGCTATTTTACCTTCCAATGTCTGTTGGTTTTACCTGACAGAAATCCAGTATTAATATCACGTAAGGTCAATGGATTTCTCGCAAAGGTCACTCCCACCCTGTCTGATTTCGTTTCCATTGCCGACGACGAATCACCAGTAGAAGTTTTGGTTGGCCTCTTGAATAAACTTTTCTCCGCTTCTGACGAAGTGGGACTTGAAACCCGCGCCTGGTATCTTACTGTTCGGGACTATCACCAAATTAAAGCCCTTAGTCAGTGTACGCTGGGCGAATGGAATGATCAAATTGAGCCATTCCGTATGATCAAAGATGCCGAGCAAATAAAACGTATCCGTAGCGCTGCGAAAGCCGCAGAAAGTGGTCTCGATGCAGCATTGTCGGCAGTGCAAGTAGGCGCCACAGAAAACGACTTAGCCGCTGCAATGTTTAATGCGTCCATTGCCTCTGGTAGTGAGTATTTAGGCCACCCACCATTAGTAGTCAGTGGCGAACGAACTGCTCTATGCTTTGCGATGTGGAAACGACGCAGATTGATTGAGGGAGACGTGGTATTACTCGAAGCGGCGGGCTGCGTTGACCGATACCATGCCATGATTGCCCGCTCTGCTGTGCTTGGCAAAGCATCCCAAAAACAACATGATATGGCGGCTGTCATTATTGCTGTACTGGAGAAAGCAATAGAGACAATCAAACCCGGTGCTATCTCTGCAGAAGTAGATGAGGCCTGCCGAAAAATTACTGAACAACAGGCCGTTACTGGCAGCTTTGCGCATCGAACAGGGTATGCCATTGGCATTGGTTTTCCACCTAATTGGTCAGAGGGCAGATTTCTCGCTTTACGACCAAATGATCCAACTGTTCTACAACCCGGAATGACCTTCCATTGCGTACCAACTTTATTCGATGATGAATACGGAATGTGCTTTAGCGAGAGCATTCTGGTTACCAATGATGGTTGCGAGGTTCTAACCCAGTACCCTAGAAAGCTGTTTGAAATTCCAACCTAACCAGAATAGAGCGAAATTAAATGGCAATCATCAGTGACACCGACACAACGCTGTTGTTGTTGCAACGCTGTGCCAACCAGGCACCAGACAAGTTGTACGCCACGTTTCAACAACAATCACTTAGTGTCGGCGAACTCTCAGTGCGAGCAGGTCGGCTAGCGGCCGCGCTCTCAGCAACTGGCATTCAAGCTGGCGACAGAGTGGCTGTAATGCTAGATAATAGTATTGATTACGTAGAGCTATTTTTTGCGCTAATCTGGCTTGGCGCCATACATATTCCTGTCAATACCCGATTACGCCACAGCGGCCTGCACTTCCTGCTCAATCATGCTAGTCCTAAATTAATCATTGTAGAACAAAGTTATCTGTACGAC
>JBLHGU010000046.1:0-29003 GCA_047615875.1 Parasphingorhabdus sp. | reverse complement strand
ATTAATTTTGTGGGATAAATCTCGAAATCAAGCAAGGAATTTAAGCTTAAACGTTGCATTTTGGAGGCAAAATGGCTGCTTTAAGAAAGAAGTTTGTACCTTGTGCAAATCGCTATTTTTCCAGGCCACATCAGGACTAGGTCACCTTTGGTGCGAAATACCTCGACGGAAATGTAATTGCCTATGCCAGCCAGAATTGGTCCAGAGCCGTGGTTTGAACTCTAAGCGCGGGTGATTTTGAAGGCCATGGGGCGGAGGGATTAAGATCCAGGCAATGTTATCGGTGGACGCCTGTGGCGACTACGCTAGAGTTTAGTTCTGGTTGCTCCTCAGGTTTGTGGCAGAGCCTTGAACCACACTTTGGTAAATAGAATAGTGTCGCATTGCTGATCTTTCGCAATCACTTGCACGAGATTGACTGCGAGATTAGTACCCCATACCTAAATAGTAATCCTGTCTTCAATCGCTCCAGACCCCGTTCGGGGTCCGTCCCTGGAGCTGGGATAGATTGATAGCTTTCACACAGGCGACAAATTAGCATAGGCCAACACCAGCCATTTACTGCCAACATCCTCAAAGTTAACCTGCACTCTGGCAAACTCTCCCTGACCTTCCAGATTGATGATTGTGCCGGGGCCAAACTTGGCATGGTGAACTCTGGATCCTAGCTGCATACCACCACCTGGTTGGCTGCGCCCTGGACTTTGGGGAATCGCAGTAGAGGCCGCTATACGAATCTGACGAGTGCATTCCTTAGGGATTTCAGATAGAAAACGTGAGGGCCGGGAATAATTTTCCCTGCCATGCAAGCGGCGAACCTCAGCATAAGTCACATATAACACCTTCATGGCCCGGGTCATGCCTACATAACAAAGTCTGCGTTCTTCCTCCAGTCTGCCCGGCTCTTCAATTGAGCGCTGATGGGGAAAGAGTCCTTCTTCCATGCCACATAAAAATACTAGTGGAAACTCCAGCCCCTTGGCCGAATGCAGACTCATTAGCTGCACACAGTCTTCCCAGGCGGCAGCCTGATTATCACCGGCTTCTAATGCTGCCTGTGAGAGAAACTCGTTTAGTGGGTCGATCTCTTCTTCGCTTACATCTGGATTGAAGTTGCGCGTAGCGTTAACCAGCTCCTCAAGGTTCTCAATGCGGGTCTCCGCCTTCTCACCTTTTTCTTTCTTGTAATGCTCGATTAAACCACTGGCGCGTAAAACAGTATCTGTCAGTTCAGGCAGCGTCATGTGAGTTGTAGATTCATCCAGTTCGTTGATAAGATTTAGAAAACCCAGCAGCGCAGTTTTTGCTCGTGAGGTCAGCTTGTCGCTATTACATAACGCTTCAGCAGACTTCCATAGTGATAACGAGGTGTCCCGGGCATGTTCTCGGACCAGGTCAACGGTGCGGTTGCCGATACCCCGGGTAGGTAAATTTACTACCCGCTCGAAGGAGGGATCGGAGTCTCGGTTGCCTACCAGGCGAAGATACCCCAGTGAGTCTCTAATTTCCGCTCGTTCGAAAAATCGCAGACCGCCATAAATCCGATAGGGAATTTCCTGCTCGATAAAGTTTTGCTCGAAAATGCGCGATTGGGCGTTGGAGCGATACAGAATGGCTATGGACTGGCGTTCGTTGCCTTCGCTGACCCAGTCCTGAATTCGTTCTAATACGAAGCGTGCCTCATCATTGTCGTTGAAGGCTGCGTATATACGAATAGAATCACCGGTTTCGCCATTGGTCCAGAGATTCTTACCCATTCGACCATCATTGTGGGAAATCACCGCATTAGCGGCTTTCAGAATGGTTTCCGTAGAGCGATAGTTCTGCTCCAGGCGAACCACCTGGGTGCCAGGAAAATCGTGCTCGTATTGGAGGATATTCTCCACCCGCGCCCCACGCCAGCCGTAGATAGACTGGTCGTCATCCCCCACGGCCATAATATTATTGCCAGGCTCGGCAAACAGGCGCAACCACTCATATTGGATCGCATTGGTATCCTGAAACTCGTCCACCATCACATAGCGGAAACGTTCACGATAGTACTCGCGCAAAATCTCGTTGTTTTTTAGCAGTTCAGTGGCCCGCAGTAACAGCTCGGCAAAATCTACCAGACCAAGGCGCTGACACATCTCCTCGTAGCTGGCGTAGATTTGCACCATTTGTTGCTGATGGTGATCTTCGCTGGGGGGCATGTGGTGGGACCGTATGCCTTCTTCTTTATTATTATTGATGAACCATTGCACCTGGCGCGGTGGCCAGTAGCCCTCGTCCAGACCCATGTCTTTCAAGGTTCTTTTCACTAATCGGAATTGATCATCACTATCCAGAATTTCAAAACCAGAAGGTAACCCCGCTTCCGCATGGTGTGCGCGCAATAGACGGTGGGACAAGCCATGAAAGGTGCCCATCCACATTCCACCGACCGGAAAACCGAGTATTGTCTCGATACGACCACGCATTTCCCGTGCGGCTTTATTGGTAAAAGTTACTGCCAGAATCGACAGTGGCGAGATCTGCATTGCCTGCACCAGAAATGCGATGCGATGAGTCAGAACCCGAGTCTTACCACTGCCTGCACCAGCCAGAACCAGCAGTGGCCCCGGTGAGGCTGATACCGCTTCCCTCTGGGCATCATTAAGTTCGTCAAATATATGGGATACATCCATTGGCAGTGCAGTGATTTGAAATTAGAAGCGGGAATTATACTGCCTGTGCAACATAATTGACGTGTCAATGGTTCCTTAATATCTTACGGTCAGACCTTATGCTAATGTTCGGCATCATCTAAAATCAAGTTTGGACCAAAAAATACCATGAGTAATCCAGTAGAGTCTGGCGAAATTAATAGCCCACAAATTTCCAATGGAGCTCTACAGCTGAATAGTCGTGTCATGTTTACCCAGGTTGCAGATGAGTATGTTTTGCTGCATCTGGACAAAGGCGAATACTTCTCTCTAAATGCCATGGGAGTCACCATGTTCGATTTGCTTAAGGAAGGTCGTAAATTTTCTGATATCGAAACAGAAATATTGGCGCTATATGATGTTGATCATGGCACCGTTGGCAAAGATCTTAAGGAGTTGATCGAGGACTTGAAATCCAACCAGATTCTGATAGCCGTGGGAGGGCAGTAAGATAGCTCAGCTAATTGAGTTTTCATTAGCGTGAGTTTCCAGGGCGCCATTTTGCTTAAGCTGTGGCATTTGAATGTTCAGCAAAAAGTATTTCTACTCAGAGCCTGGTGGAGAATTTTATTCACCTGGTTGAACGTAAACTATTTCAGCAAACAGAAATACCTTGCTCGCATCGGTAGACTTCTAGTCGAGCAACCACCCACAGAACTTTCGTCCCAGTTATATCGTGTTAGGGATTTAATGCGGCTTGTCTCGATTGCGGCAAATTATCATCTTGTACCCAATAACTGCTTGATACGATCACTCGTTGGCCTGCATTATTTAGCTGAGGAAAGTCTTGCTGGAGTGCTAAAAATTGGTGTAATGCAAACACCCACAGGCTTGCTCGCCCATGCCTGGATCGAACTTGATGGCGTTGTTGTTAATGATAAGGATGATGTTCGTGACAAGTTTTCCGTTTTCAACCCACCAGAGGGTGAAGACTTATTGTTTATGGATAAGTTGACCTTCATCAATTAGTGGGGCTGTCGAGCTTCCTGCTTATTGGAAAATTCTCGGCTGGTTATTTTGCCAATGCCCGGTCAAGAAAGTCCAGACGATCCTGGCCCCAGAAGAGTTCGCTATTGTAGATATAGCTCGGTGAGCCAAACACATTTTTCTCGTGGGCTTCCAGTGTGGTGCTTTGATATTTTTCACCCATGTCTTTCGTCCGGGCTTGGGCGATTAGATCACTCGCATCCAGTCCGCAATTTGTCGCCAGATTTTTCAGAGTTGCTTCATCGGCAATGTTTTGTTCGTCCCGCCATACCGCAGACAAGACTGCATCAGCGAAGTCACCAGCCTGTTCATGTTGGTCCAACACCAACAACATTTTTGCTGCCAGACTCTGATCAGCTGGAAAAAAGGCCGGTTGTAGATTTATTGGCACGTCGAGAAAGTCGGACCAGCGTTTCAATTCCTCCAGCCGCCACTTTAGCCTTGATGGGTGACGCTTGGGAACGGGTATGCCACCCATAATAGCGAAGGTCTCCATCGCATCTATAGGCTTGTAGCTAACTTCCACGTCGTGTCGTTGAAATATTTTCCTGGCCCGTCGGCTTGCTAGATAACTCCATGGTGAAGTCAGGAACAGATAATAGTCGACTTGTTTTTGCATTGGTTTATCCCCAAATGACGGTTAACGGCAGCTTCTACTAATTTTTAATTTGGCTGCAAAGTGTTAATTGCAAGCGGATTACACAGCTGTGTCTGGCTTATCGGCTGATCCGGTCAGGCTGATGCCGATTGCCGCAATTACAACACAGGCAACTGCTATGACACCCTGTAGGCCAATCCGTTCACCCAGTAATAATGCACCGATAATGGCTGCGACGGCAGGTTCAACACTGACAAGAATGCTGTAGTTTCTTGAAGGCATTCGTCTTAGTGCATGAAATTCGAACGTGAAGGGAATGGTGGTTGATAGGAGAGCCACAGCGAGTGCGGTTAGTAAGATCAACGGATTCGAGATAAGAACAGTTGCTACTGGCGCTGCAAACGGCAACATTGTCAGTGCCGCAATAACCATGGCAATCACTATGCCATCATTACCCGGGATTCTATCGCCTACCCGTTTCGCGAAAATAATAAATAGTCCCCAACCAACGCCTGCCAGCAGTGCGAAAATTATACCCAGTGAATCCAGGTCAACACCGGATAAGGGTGATAGTAGAAAGATACCAAGTGCGGCCAATGCTATCCAGGCAAAATGGCTCAATTTTCTTGACGTGAAAGCGGCAACACTCAGCGGACCTATAAACTCTAACGCTACTGTCGCACCCAGTGGAATGCGTGCTAAAGCTTGATAGAAGAAAAGGTTCATTATGGCTATGCAAAAACCAAAGACCAGCAGGAGTTTCCAGTTTTGGATAAACATCTGGCTTAAGGCACGAGTTCTTTTGCGTACGGTTAGTGCTAGTAGCAGGGCTGAAATCACAATACGCACTGCGACAGTGCCTTCAGCACCGAGGATAGGAAAGAGATTTATGGCGAGCCCGGCGCCGACCTGGACTGAAACAATCGACAGCAACACAAGGCCTGTCGGCGGAAAACCGCCGAGAATCATTGGCATTATTTTAGGCCAGTAGCGTGGGAGTAAAAGGAATTGGTGTTGGGTTAACGCGTCTCTTAACCGCGCATCCGATCATTCTCACCGGTTAATAGCGGAGACATTGTTAGCACCGCTTTACGTCTTTCACCGAGAATTTCAATGTCAACTTGTTGGCCTTCTTTAATCAGTTCGGTGGGTAAGAAACCGAGTGCTACGGATTTTTTACTATAGTGGGCATAGCCGCCAGAGGTAACAAAGCCAACCACTTTATCATCGTACCAGATTGGTTCATCGGCCCACGCATCCGCTTCATTGGCATCGACTATGAAGGTGCATTGCATTCTCTCTGGACCTTTGGCTTTGGCAGTTAGTACCGCCTCTTTACCAATAAAATCAGCGGCTTTTTTATAGGCTACAAAACGATCCAGCTGAGTTTCCACCGGCGAGAAATCTGGACGGAATTCTCGTAGCCAGGAGCCAAATGATTTTTCCAGACGCAGGCTCATCATGGCGCGCATACCAAAGGGTTTCAGCCCCAGGGGCTCTCCAGCTTTAGTCAAAATCTCGTAGAGTAAAACCTGTTGGCTAGCTGGCACATAAATTTCGTAACCCAGGTCACCGGTATAGCTGACCCGCTGAACAATAGCCTCTGCAAGACCTATGTTCATCCGCTGAACATCTAAAAATGGCATAGCCTCGCTGGATACGTCCACATCAGATACTGATTGCAACAGCTTACGTGCATAGGGCCCGGCAATTTGAAAACCAATACGATTCAGAGTGATATTGTCTATGGCAGCACTACCATCCTCGGGTAAGTGCTGCTCAAACCAGCGCATGTGATAGGCCTGGGAATTAAAAGACGCAGTAACCTGAAACTCTTCTTCACTGAGGCAGGAAATAGTGAAATCACCGATGATGCGTCCTTTAGGGCTTAGCATAGGGTTTAGTGAAATGCGTCCAGGCTTTGGTATGCGGCCAGCCATAATCCAGTCGAGCCAGGCCCGTGCGCCGGAGCCGGTAACTGAGTACTTTCCGAAATTGTGGATTTCATTGATACCTACAGCAGTGCGCACGGCATTACATTCAGCAGCAACGGTTTCGAACGCATTGGAGCGTCGAAAGCTGGGGGTTTCAAACAGCGGTTCATTTTCTGCTGCAAAATAATTCACATGCTCCATGCCGAAGGCTGATCCAAACACCGCACGTTGAGATTTCCACAGTCCATAGGCCGGCGTGGTATTGAGTGGGCGACCAACGGGTAATTCTTCGTTTGGATAGGATACCGAAAATCTGCGCTGATAATTCTCGCGCACTTTCTCACGAGTCCAGACCCGAGTCGGGAAATTACCAAAACGGGCTACATCCATGGCGAACACATCGCGCGAGGGTTCGCCATCGACCATCCATTCAGCTAATGTCAGGCCGACACCGCCACCTTGACTAAAACCTGCCATAACGGCGCAGGCAGACCAGAAATTTCTAAGACCCGGAACCGGACCCACCAACGGATTGCCATCCGGTGCAAATGTGAAAGGACCATTGATAACGCGTTTGATGCCAGCACGCTCAAGTACTGGGTAGCGGTGATAGGCGGTTTCCAGCGCATCTCCGATACGTTCCAGATTGTCCTGTAGCAACTCATGCCCAAAATCCAGTGGTGTGCCCTTGACTCCCCAGGGATCACATTGCTGTTCATAAAAACCAATGACCAGACCGCGTCCTTCTTGACGCAAATAACTCTCGCCTTCGGGATCCATCACATGAGGTAGTTCGTTGCCGTGACCGAATACTTCGGGGATGTCATCGGTTACCAGATATTGGTGTTCCATGGGGTGCAACGGCAGAGTAACTCCAGCCAGCTCGCCAACCTCGCGGGCCCACAGACCGGCTGCGTTGACGACGTGCTCGGCAATTATCACGCCTTGTTCTGTGACGACTTCCCAGCTGCCATCACTGCGCGGGTTAAGCGCATTGACTGGATTTCTCAGTACTATTTCCGCACCCTGTTTACGTGCTGCTTTGGCATAAGCATGGGTAGTGCCGGAAGGATCAAGATGACCATCCAGGGGATCATAGAGTGCGCCTAGAACGCCTTCAGTATTAGTGATAGGTGAGATAGCCGGTATTTCATCAGGGCCAACAATCTCAGTGTCCAGACCCATGTAGCGATGTTTGGCACGTTCTGCTTTGAGAAAATCCATTCGCTCTGGTGTACTAGCCAGAGTAAGACCACCCACATGATGTAGACCACAGGCCTGGCCGGATATCTCCTCCAACTCTTTATACAGGCGAATCGTATAACCCTGCAAAGCAGCCATATTGGTATCGGCATTCAGGGTATGAAAGCCACCCGCGGCGTGCCAGGTAGAGCCAGAAGTTAGTTCAGACCGCTCAATCAGCGTGACATCTTTCCAGCCAAATTTGGTCAAATGATAGAGCACACTGCAGCCAACAACACCGCCACCAATGACGGCAACTTGAGTATGGGTTTTCATAATTTACACGGGTCGCTTTGATTAGTTGACGAGATGATACAGCAGGCTGTGGTGGGGATCATATAGTTCAGTTTTTCTGCCCACGCCGCAATTCGCTGGGTGTAACTGAGTATTCACGCTCAAATGCTTTGGCCAGAGTTCTGGCAGATGCAAAGCCCACCGATAAGGCAATTTGTTCCAGTGATGAAGAACTGTGTTTTACCAGGTTATAAGCTTTCATAATGCGCCAGTTTTTAATGTAGGCCATGGGCGATTCGCCCACTACGGACTGAAAACGTCGCACCAGAGTTGCGCGGGACATACCGACCCGTTCACCTAAAGAATCCAGTGACCAGTCGAACTCGGGTTCCTGATGGATCAGGGTGAGCGCTCGATGCACTCGACGATCCCGTAGAGCCATCAAAAAACCGCCTGCCTCACTACTGTTCTGAATATAGTTATTCAGCAATTGCAAGAATAGGACTTCAGTTAAGCGATCGGCTATCTGGCTACTACTGCCAGTCGAATTCGCCATCTCGTTATCGATCAACTTAACCAATGCCCAGATTGTTCCATCCGGTTCGTTCATCGGGAAATGCATTAATTCCGGCAACGCATCAAGAATTGGATGAGTTGCGCCTCGGTCGAAATGAACCATGCCGCAGATCAGACTATTGGTGATTTTACCGTGTTGAAAAAGCGGATTGCCTAACGCACAGGCTTCACCGGCGGATTCGCTGCTAATTAACTCACGACCGGGTTTATCGGCAATCCAGTGAGAGCCGCCATTCGGCAGCATGACGATATCCCCTTCATGGGTTTGAATCGCATCGCCATGGCCCGCACCGATAAAGCATTCGCCAGATAAAACGATATGAAAGTAGGGTGTTTTGGTTTCGGTGAGTGACATTCCCCAGGGTGCGGCAAGTTCTGAGCGAAAGAATATGCTGCCGCGAAATCTGAGTGTTTCGAGAATATCGCCTAGTACATCGAATTCGCTGGTTTGATTGAGTCGCCGAGACACTTAATTGATTCTCCTGGAGTTAGCTTGAAAATTACGATTCTTTAGACTTCGTGGCGAAGACAAAACTTGTGACAGGGTTTTGTTATGTAAACACCAGAGATTACTTATGAACAGAAAATTATTTTCATCAACCGCAACTCGTAGTGTTCTGATAGCACTCGGTCTGCAGATTCTAACAAGCAATGCCTTCGCAGAGGAATACTTCATTGTTGAAGATGGTGAATTGCAGCGCCCAACCGGATATCGCGAGTGGGTTTATGTCGGTACACCCGTAACACCTAATGACATGAATAATGGCAAGGCAGCCTTCCCGGAACACCATAACGTTTATATCGATCCAGAAAGTTGGCAGCACTGGAAGAAAAGTGGTGAGTTTCGTGATGGAACCATCCTAATAAAGGAATTGGTCAGTGTTGGAAGTAAGGCTGCAGTCAGTGGCAATGGTTATTTTCAGGGTGACTTTATCGGTCTGGAAGCAACCATTAAAAGTAAAGCACTCTCGCCTGATGAGCCAGGAAATTGGGCCTACTATAGCTTTTCCACCCCTGATCACATGAGTCTTACAGAAACTGCAAAAGCTTTCCCATCAGCGTCCTGCAATGCTTGTCATCAGGCTTCAGCTGCAGATGATTTTGTCTTTACCCAATATTACCCAGTGCTACGTGGCGGTAAGGCGACTGGCAAGGCAGCTGTGGGTGGAGTGAATTCGGATCTGAAAATGCAGAATTAAGAAAGCTCTGATCAATTCATCGAAGAATTGCCAAAGTCGGTGCATCTTTGCACCGATGAAAACCCTGTATAACTCAGAGGTTCTCTAACTATGCATAAGTTAGTTCTAGCAATATGTTGCGCAGGTTTGGCGCTGGCAGCATCTCCAGCTTTTGCTGGAGATAGCTTTTCGCCATATGTTGATGACAAAGGGCAAATCAGTTTTCCGAATGGATTTAGGAAGGAGATGGTACATCTGGGATCCTGGTTCGTTCCCGCCGGCGGTGCCAGTGGTTTCCATGATGTTTATACCGAGAAATCTACACTTGAGGCATTTCGAAGTACCGGTCAGTTTCCGGATGGAGCGACGCTGGTCAAGGAACTACGAGCATCAGAAGCTGGCGATTACACTACTGGCAAGGGGGTTAGTCATGCCACTAAAAGTATCAAACAATGGTTTGTAATGATCAAGGATACAACAGGGCGTTTCCCGGATAATCCGTTGTGGGGTGATGGCTGGGGCTGGGCTCTATACAAGCCTGATGATGTCTCTAAGAATGTAGCAACCAACTATAAAGCTGATTGCCTTGGATGTCATGTGCCAGCCCAGGGGAATGATTGGATATATCAGGAAGCCTATCCGATTCTGCAAGCAAAGTGATTAGTTTGGCGGAGTGCAAGATTGCACTCCGTTGTTAAAACTGCCAGTTTGCCCGGTGATCGAGGGTGACAGTTAAATTGCTAACTCCAATTGCGCCCTGGTTATCTCGATACCAAAACCTGGCGCTGGGTTAGGTGTTAATTTGCCATCTTTTGGTAATGCCATACCGGGAGTGGGTCGATAACCCGCCAGTAAATCCTGTTCTGGTGCGGAGGCCACATAAAACTCGCCCCAGCGATTGCCGGGTAGAGCGAGGCAAAGATGTTGACCGTAGGCATCGTTCAATCCTGCATGCAGGGCAATTTCGAGGCCCGCAGCCTCGGCAATGGTTGCCACTTTCAAGACGCCAGTGACTCCGCCGACCCACTGAATATCAGGTTGCAATATATCCACCCAGCGTTCGTGGGCCGCTAGCGAGAATGGCCTGTCGGTATACCAGCGTTCTCCTGCAGCCAGTGTTTGTTGGGGCAGTCGTTGTCGAACAGCTCGGTACGACTCAAAGTCTTCCGGATGCAAATAATCCTCAATCCAGCGCAGGTCGTATTGACTTAGGCGGCTGGCCATCTCAACGGTAAATTTGGCATCGTGAAAGGGCCACAGATCTATCATTAGATCAAAGTCATCACCCAGTTTATGGCGTATCGTAGCGACAGATTGTTCATTTCGATTCAGTGCCGCTGTTTCGCCTTCTGGGCCCTGTAATGCACACAGCTTAATAGCCTGAAATCCACATTCCAGATACCAGTCAATATCCATTCCAGTGGCGTAACAATGAATTTCGTCTCTGGCCGGACCACCGACCAGTTCATAAACGGGTTTTCCCAGCACTTTGCCTTTTAGGTCCCACAAAGCCAGATCAACAGCGCTGATACCATAACTGGCAATTCCTGCAGCCCCGAAACTGGCCGCGCAACAGCGAACCATCTTATTCCACAGGCGTTCTGTAGCAAACAGATTCTCGCCACAGACCAATTGCGAAAGATAGTCATTTATTAGTGGCACGACGGGTCCGGCGTGGCTGGACATACCGATACCAAACTGACCATCCTCACTTTCTGCGATACAAACCACTGCGGGCCAGGCGGGACGATTCTGATCAGATTGCCCGGCAAACTCACGATAGCGAGATAGTGGATTGGCCATATCCTGGTTTTTGGACCAGGTCTGAGGATGCCTGTTTACCGCACAAAATTGTTCAGGATGCTGTAGATAAAATGCGCGCAAAGAGTTAATTTTCATTTCAAAAGTTCACTTTGTAACGTTACGGTGATATAAGCCAAAAGTATTGTACTTAAAATGCGCTATGCATAAACGCTTATGGCATCGTTAGGGTGCGCCTTGAATATTATCTGGTTACTTATCAATGACTGATTCTTTGTCTTTGAATGATATTGTGGATTTACAAAACTTCCCGCTCAATGATGCGGTTTTTCGGTGTCGTTGTAAAAAACAGCTGGATGCCCACGGCGTGATGACTATGTACGGTTTTTTGCGGCCATCAGCGGTTGAGTCAATTCAGTGTAGCGGTGCAGACCAGCTGCGACAGGCGTACTTTTCAACCCAGAAACACACTATATACCTGTCACCAAAAGATCCAGCTTACACCGACAATCACGCCCTAAACCGGCAGGTGGTGTCTTCAAAAGGTGCCTTAACAGACGATCAAATTGAAGCCAGTTCGGCCTTGCACCAATTATATGATGCCGCGGAGTTTCGTGATTTTTTGTGTGCCGTGCTAGATGAGGTAGAATTGTTTGAGTATGCGGACCCCTTGTCGTCGGTTAATCTGCATTTTGCCTGTGAAGGTCAAGAACTTGGCTGGCATTTCGATAACTCATCTTTCGCTATTACGCTGATGATTCAGAAGCCCGAAGGTGGTGGTGTATTCGAATATGTTAGTTGCGTCCGTAACGCTGATGCAGGAGAGATGAATTTCGACTCGGTTGATCGTGTATTGGACGGCGACGTGCGACCCCAGACACTGAGAATGGATGCCGGTGATCTGGTACTTTTTCGAGGTCGTAACTCACTGCATCGTGTAACACCGGTGGAAGGTGATACAACCCGCATGCTGGTAGTGCTAGCTTATAATACCGAACCTGATGTGGCGCTTTCTGAATCTGCTCGCATGACTTTCTATGGTCGATTGCAATAGTCAATCGTCGATCAAGTTTTTCTATTAATTACCAAAGGATTTTCCCATGACTGATATCCAGGCCCTGTTGGGCGATGAAGCGAATTCGCTACTCAACCATCAATGTAAAACCATCGATAACCAATTACTTTCGCTGCCGGGCGCAGATTATGTGGATCGCGTAATGTCTGATAAAGCTATTAAGCCGGGTGTCTTAAGAAGCATGCAGCAAGTGTTCGATCATGGCCGACTTGGTGGTACAGGTTATGTTTCAATCTTGCCAGTAGATCAGGGTATTGAACACAGCGCTGGCGCATCATTCGCCCCGAATCCAGCTTTCTTTGACCCGGAAAACATTATTAAGCTCGCCATTGATGGAGGCTGTAATGCGGTGGCGTCTACGGTTGGTGTACTGGGTTCGATGTCACGCAAATATGCTCACAAGATTCCGTTTGTGGTTAAGTTGAACCACAATGAGTTGCTGACCTACCCCAACATTCACGATCAAACCATGTTCACATCCGTGGAACGTTGCTTTGATCTGGGCGCGGTTGCTGTTGGCGCTACTATTTATTTTGGATCGGAAGATTGTCGTCGTCAAATTGAAGAAATAAGCGATGCATTTCAACGTGCCCACGAACTGGGCATGGTAACTATTTTATGGGCCTATCTCAGAAACAGTGGATTTAACAAAGACGGTGTTGATTATCATGCAGCATCAGACCTGACCGGTCAGGCCAATCATCTTGCTGCAACCATTGAAGCCGATATTGTTAAGCAAAAACAGGCCGAGAATAATGGTGGTTACAACGCAGTCGGTTTTGGTAAAACCCACCCGAAGGTTTACAGTGAACTAACCACTGACCACCCAATTGATCTGGTACGTTATCAGGTGGCCAATTGCTATATGGGTCGTGCTGGTTTAATCAATTCCGGCGGTGGGTCTGGTAAAAATGATCTTGCCCAGGCAGTTAAAACTGCGGTTATCAATAAACGTGCCGGTGGCATGGGTTTGATTTCAGGGCGTAAAGCCTTTCAGAAACCCATGTCTGAAGGGATTGAGTTGTTGAACGCTATTCAGGATGTGTATCTGGATGATGCGGTATCAATCGCTTAGTGTGTTTCAATTTTTAGGAAGCAGTTACAAATATGTTTGATCAAGAAGGTGATAGTGCATTTACCGCAAAAAGCCCCTACGGCATGGGGCACGAAGCAACCTATGCCGGAGCCCTGAGTCTTTTCAGGCGCCAATACTCGCGCCAATTGGACGGCATTGATATTGCAGTGTGTGGCATCCCTTTTGATATGGCGGTTACCAATCGGCCCGGTAGCCGGTTTGGTCCCCGTGGCATCCGTGCGGCATCAACTAACCTTTCCTGGAATGGTGGTACCTGGCCATGGGGCTTTGATCCCTTCGAGAATTTGGCCGTGGTGGACTGTGGAGACTGTGCGTTTGATCACGGCAAGCCGGAGACTATTCCAGCGGCCATCGAAAGCTATGCAGACAAAATACTTGCAACAGGCACATCCATGCTCAGTATGGGCGGCGATCATTTTGTCAGTTATCCGCTGTTAAAAGCTCACCACAAAGTTCATGGTCCTCTGTCACTAGTTCATTTCGATGCTCACTCTGATAGTTGGGAAGACGAGGAACTCCGCATCGATCACGGCACGATGTTTTATCATGCTGCTAAGGAGGGGCTGGTGGATCCATCGAGGTCGGTACAAATTGGCCTGCGTACGAACAATGACAAAACTCATGGCTTTAATATTCTCGATGCCGATTTCGTGCACGAAAATGGGCCAAAGGCAGTGATAGAGAAGGTGCTGGAGATCGTCGGTGACAACAAGGCTTATCTAACTTTCGATATCGATTGTCTGGATCCGGCATTCGCCCCTGGCACAGGCACGCCGGTTTGTGGTGGCCTTTCAACCTGGCAGGCCCAAAGAATTATTCGTGGGTTGGTTGATATCAATTTTATTGGCATGGATCTGGTAGAGGTTAGTCCGCCCTTTGACATGGCAGAGATCACCAGTCTTGCGGCTGCCCACCTGATACACGATTACTTTTGTTTGCGTTCATTTCGTAAACGCAGTGGTTTGGAAAAATAGCGGAGTACTAAGTGAGAAATGTAACGGTCGCAGCAACTCAGATGGTCTGTGAAGATGATTTGGATGCCAATATAGGCCGAGCTGAATTATTGGTAGAGCAGGCAGCAAACAAGGGCGCAAATATAGTGCTACTACAGGAGTTATTTCACGCACCCTATTTTTGCAAGGAGCAAACCACCAAACATTTTGCCATGGCAAAACCGTTCAAGAATAATCCCTTGATCGAGCATTTTCAGCAGATTTCTCGAAAGCATAATGTGGTTTTACCCTTAAGTTTTTTTGAGCTTGAAGGCAATCGGCAGTTCAATAGTCTGGCGATGATTGATGCTGATGGCAGCACACTCGGGCTTTACAGAAAAAGTCATATTCCTGATGGCCCGGGTTATCAGGAAAAATTTTACTTCAGCCCTGGTAACACCGGTTTCAAAGTATGGGATACCCGGTTTGGCAGAATCGGTGCTGGCATTTGTTGGGATCAATGGTTTCCTGAGTCCGCCAGATCCATGGCACTTTTGGGTGCCGAGATACTAATGTACCCCACCGCTATTGGCTCGGAACCCCCTACACCAGAGTATGATTCCAGTGCTCATTGGCAAAATGTGATGTGTGGTCATGCCGGTGCGAATTTAATGCCGTTACTGGCATCCAATCGCATTGGAACCGAAACTGCGGATAACGGCACACAAGTTACCTTTTATGGTTGCTCGTTTATCAGCGATTGGTGTGGAAATAAAGTGGCGGTCGCAGATAGACAATCCGAAACCGTCCTGACTAGCAGTTTTGATCTGGATGAGATTGCCGAAACTCGCCGCGCCTGGGGTGTGTTTCGTGATAGACGCCCGGAGCTGTATAGCGCTCTTGTTGAGTAACAGGCTATTTTGTTGGCTGTGATAACACAGTTAGCCGTGGTAACCTTTTTTACGTAAATTCTAACTATGACGACCGCCGATTCGTCAACACAGACCTGTTAGCCAGAGGATAAAAATGCAAGATTACGAAAAACTTGGCGCTTTCTATTTAGGTAAGTCCTACGATATGGAAGCGGACAAACAAAATGAAGATCTGATTCTTTACGATAGTAAGGATCTGAACACTCACGCTGTAATTATCGGTATGACAGGCAGTGGTAAGACGGGTCTTGGCATCGGTCTTCTAGAAGAAGCGGCTATTGATAAGATTCCAGTGATTGCCATCGACCCAAAGGGTGATATGGGCAATTGTCTGCTGACCTATCCTAATCTTGAAGGCACCGATCTGGAGCCATGGGTTAATCCACAGGATGCTGCAAATAATGGTAAGACCGTGCAACAGCACGCCGCTGATCAGGCTCGCCTATGGGAAACCGGACTAAATAACTGGGGGCAAGGTAAGGAGCGCATCAAGCGTCTGCAACAAAGTGTCGATCGGGCAATTTATACGCCGGGCAGCAACGCCGGTATTCCAGTTTCTGTTTTGAAGAGCTTTAATGCTCCTCCTCTTCAACTGATGGAGGATGAGGATCTCTATCGGGAGCGTGTGCAATCCACAGCCACCAGCATTCTGGCGTTGCTGGGTATCGATGCAGACCCTCTGAGCAGCCGTGAACATATTCTTCTTGCCAATATCCTCAGGCGACAATGGGATGATGGCAACAGCCTGGATATTCCTGGCCTAATCGGTGCCATTCAAAACCCAGGCTTCGACAAGATTGGTGTAATGCATCTGGATTCGTTTTTTCCGGCTCAGGATCGTTTTGCTTTGTCGATGCGACTGAACAATTTGTTAGCAGCACCAGGCTTTGAAGTGTGGATGCAGGGAGAAGATCTAGATGCTGGCAAACTGCTGTTTACTGAAGACGGCAAACCCAAACTATCGATTATGTCGATTGCGCATTTGTCTGATTCACAGCGTATGTTCTTCGTCACAATGCTTTTGAACGAACTGATAGCCTGGATGCGGAAGCAAACGGGTACAGGCAGCTTACGCGCAATTTTGTACATGGACGAAATTTTTGGCTACATGCCACCAATTAGTAATCCGCCATCCAAAGTCCTGTTTCTGACGCTACTAAAACAGGCGCGTGCCTATGGAGTGGGTTTGGTGCTTGCCACGCAAAACCCAGTGGATCTGGATTACAAAGGTCTGTCCAACACCGGCACCTGGTTTATCGGCAGATTGCAGACTGAGCGTGACAAGGCTCGAGTAATGGAAGGATTGGAAGGCGCCAGTGCCGGTGCGGAATTCGATCGCGGCAAAATGGAACGAACCTTGGCGGGGCTCGGAAAAAGGCGTTTCCTGCTACACAACGTGCACGAATCGTCACCAGTGGTGTTTTCTACACGCTGGGTATTGTCTTATCTGGCAGGCCCGTTGACCCGGGATCAGATTAAATCACTTATGGCCAGCTACAAAGCCAAACTGGCCAAACTGCAACCCGCTGGGAAAAAAATCAAAGACGTATTGCAGACAGGTGCACCGGTATTGCCACCGGGCATGAAGCAATATTATCTACCAGTAACTCGGTCTACCGATGATGGCGATGTGATTTTTTATCACCCTCAGATAGCCGGTGTAGCCACGGTAAGTTACAACAACTCACGCTATAAGATTAATGGCGAGAAGAACTACTTTCATCTTGGCGAGTTTGAGGATGGCCCAGTGGCCATCGCCTGGGATGACGCCGAACATCTGGACTTTACCAGTCAAGATCTTGAACAGACAGGCCTTGATAATATCGAATTCGGTGAGTTACCATCAAATGCTGGCAAGCCAAAAAGTTACCCTCGATGGAACAAGAAATATAAGAGTTGGTTACGAACCGATTGCCCAATAACGTTATTCAAGAGTACGCAATTCAAGCTGGTTTCTGAACCCGAAGAAAGTGAGGGGGATTTTCGTTCACGCCTGCAATTATCCGGTCACGAGAAGCGCGATATAGAAACTGGGAAGTTACGCAAACGTTATGAATCAAAACTGACAATACTGGAAAACCGTATGTTGAGAGCACAGCAGAAGGTGGAAACCCAGGAAGAACAGGCGAAAACTAGCAAGATTGATACCGCGATATCTTTTGGTACCGCCATTCTTGGAGCGTTCCTTGGCCGCAAAAGGGTGAGCAGTGCATCCGCTACACGTGTGGGCTCAGCAATCAAAAAGGCTGGGCGTATGCGTCAGGAATCCGCCGACGTGGCCAGAGCTCAGGAACTGGTCGATTCAGTGAAGTTGCAAATCGAAGAACTCAGTATGGCTTTCGAGGACGATGTGGCAGGAATTGAAGTCAATTTCGATGCCCAAAATGAGTCTCTGGAAGAAGTGGTTGTGCGAGCCAAATCAAGCGACATCAATGTCGAGATGGTTGGTCTGGTCTGGACTCCCTATGTGAGAAAGTCCGCAGGGAAAAGTGAGCCGGCTTATCTATAAGCAAGTGACTACGTATTAATACTACGCAGAAAGTTACTTAACTGATCATAGTGCTGGAAAGTGGTGGTGCTTTCCGGCATGGGTGCTTTGCTCGGATCTGGGTTAAATATCACTACGTCCATATTGGCAGCTCTGGCGGCGTTAAATCCGTGCAATGTGTCCTCTACAACCAGGCAGTCTGATGGCTTACAGCCAAGCCCTTGTGCTGCCGCTAGAAACAGACCAGGATCTGGCTTCCAACAGCTTATTTCGTAAGCGCTAAAAATATTATTTCCGAAATACTGTTGCAGATCAGAAATTTTCAGATTTAATTCTATTTTGTGCCTGGGCCCGTTTGAAGCAATTGCGACGGATGCCTGGATATCTTGCAGAAGTTTGTGGACTCCTTCAAATGCCCGTAAGTCAGCCTCAAATGCGCTAGCACAACGCTGTCGAAATTGATCCTCAAAGTCACCCGGTAGAGGTGTCACCATCTCGTCGCTAACTTCGGCAAGACACTCAGTTATGTTCCGACCAGCAAACCTCTGGCAACTGGTTTCAGCATCAATAGGGTACTGATACTCGGCCAGATGATCAGATAGAACTTGATGGGCAATATCCTCGCTATTAACCAGGGTCCCATCCATATCAAAAATTACTGCCTGATAAGGCAGCGTTCTGGGTAACATAGTCAGGCTGGTTGCTGGTGTTGGATTAAAAAGTTGATTATATCGCGAGATTCCGGCATCCATTCACTGCTGCCGTCGGCAAAATCCTTACGTAATACCGGAACCGTACCACGGCCACGGGCCTGCACCAGTTCGTCATAAAATTCTGGTTGTTTATAAATATCGCGAATTTCAATTTCTACATTAAGTTTGTCCACTGTACGCTTAACCATATAACAGGCACCGCACCAATCGCGACAATACAGGGAAAGTTTTTCAGACATTGACTAATACCTTAGGAACGAATGCCATAACCACGATTCAATAGAATCAGGTTAAAGCTGAATAGCACGGTTATAAACACACCGATAATGCCGTATGAAAACGCAAGGTCGATATCCGAGATGCCCAGGAAACCATAGCGAAAGGCATTGATCATATAAAGTATCGGATTGCCCAATGATACAGTTTGCCAGAACTCCGGTAACAGTTTCACCGAGTAGAAGATACCGCCAAGATAAGTTAGTGGCGTGAGAATAAACGTTGGCACAATTGAAACATCATCAAATTTGCGTGCCAGAATACCGTTGGTGAATCCAGCCAGTGCAAACAATGTGGCAGTTAGAACGACTACAGAAGTTAACACCAGAAAATTATGTACTTTAAGATCGCTGAATAGAATCGATACAATGGTCACCGCAATACCCACCCCAATGCCGCGAGCCATGCCACCACCAACATAGCCCGCCAGAATGACGTAGGATGGCGTTGGGGAGACCAGAATCTCTTCTATCGATCGTTGAAACTTGGTACTAAAAAATGAAGACGAAACGTTGGCGTAGGAGCTGGTAATGACTGACATCAGTATCAATCCCGGCACGATGAAGTCCATGTAATCAAAACCCTGCATCTGTCCGATCCTTGGGCCAATCAGGTTGCCAAAAATAACAAAGTACAGGCTGGTAGTTATAACAGGTGGAAGTATGGTTTGCGCCCAAATGCGGGTAAAACGCATAATTTCCTTAAATAGAATTGTCTTTAAAGCGACTCGATTGTTAGCACTTATCATGATCGGGAATCTCCTTCACTTTTAGCGCGGCTATCGCCTACCAGGTTTATAAATAATTGCTCCAGACGATTAGATTTGTTGCGCATGCTAGTAATAGCTATGTTGCGTTTGGAAAGCCGATTGAAAACTTCGCCTAGATCTGAGCCTCGTTCAACATCTACTTCAAGCGTGGTGTCGTCGAGTTTACGAAATTCGTCCAGCCCATCCAGATCAATAATATTGGAATTGGTATCGAGAACATAGGTCTCCTGTTGTAACTGCCGCAACAAACTTTTCATATCGGTATTTTCTGCAATCTCGCCATGATCAATGATTGCAATATTTCTACAAAGAGATTCCGCTTCTTCCAGATAGTGAGTGGTTAGAATAATGGTTGTGCCCTGATCGTTTATCTCCTTGAGAAATTGCCACATTGAACGACGTATTTCGATATCTACGCCGGCAGTGGGCTCGTCTAAAATTAACAATCTCGGCTCGTGAATCAAGGCGCGGGCGATCATGAGTCGACGTTTCATGCCGCCGGATAAACTCCGATTCTGCTCGTTACGCTTTTCCCAAAGACCGAGTTTTCGCAGGTAAGTTTCAGCACGCTTAAGGGCAGCACGGCGTTCAATGCCGTAATACCCGGCCTGATTCACAACCACCTGTAGCGGTGTCTCGAACACGCTAAAGTTAAATTCCTGAGGCACTATGCCAAGCTGCGCCTTAGCCATCGCAAACTGGCGATCGATGTCATAGCCGTAAACCGAGACTTTGCCTGCAGACTTATTAACCAGTGAACAAATAATTCCAATCGCAGTGGATTTGCCTGCACCATTGGGACCTAGCAGTGCAAAGAAATCGCCATCGGTGACCTCAAGATCAATACCCTTTAGTGCCGAGAAGCCGTTTGAATAGGTCTTCTGTAAATTAGAAATAGAGAGAGCGGGTTGCATGGAAAAATCTGACAGCGAAATGAATTAGGTGGGGTATTATTTCTTGTTTTCAATAGCTTAACGCTATTGTCGTAACACACATTTTTGGTATAAATCTTTCAACCTGTGTTCAGGATCATACTTGTTTTTTAAGGCCTGGTAGCGGTCACCATCATAAATTGACCAGAAACTCGATGCTTCATAATAAGAGTCTGAGTACAGCGACTTGATACCACCTAGTTCTGTTACTTTATTTTCTATTAGCTTATTGAAATGCCCCGACGGATAATCGAGTCGATTGGTTACTACATCCCAGAATCCGAAATTGATAAACAGGCCCTCACCATTGAGAGGATAAAGTGGATAATGATGTTTAGTTTTATGCCCACCGATGGGGCACACCCATATCGGATTAATGCCAATTTCACGCTGAAAAAACTGTAGAAAGGCTGCAGCATTTTCAATGGGAATATCAACATCTTGAATCACGCTTTCGGTCTGCCTTCTAAGTATCGTGTTAAGTTTTCGGGTTACTCCGGTTCGGGTATTCCAGCGCATGACTTTCTGGTAGGTGGAGGAGTTGAGGTGCTTTCGGCCCAGCAAAAAACGTGTGGGTAAATTCTGAACATACAGGTTTTTTGAGCACCAGAACCAGTCGGTGTCCCAGCGCCACAGATAATCGTAAATGCTCAGATAATCCTCTTCGAGCTCGAGTAGAGAACGGTAATATATTTTTAGCCAGGTATAGTCGCTACTATAGGGCGCTGTATCGGTCATGCGTCCTTCTGTGAGTATCAGAGTGGACTCATCAAAAACACTACCGTCGACAAAGTCCGCATTGCCATGACAACTTTCTTCGATAGCATCGAAAAAGCTCTGATGGTTAATAAATTTTTGATGGGTAAGTTTTACGTAAGGTTTTACCGGCTGGGTCTCCGCAATCAGGCGCAGTATGTAGCCAAGAGTGCCATAGGAATTAGCTATGCCGAAAAACAGGTCACTATGTTCATTGTCAGCCCGGCAGGTAAGAACATCGCCAGCCGCGGTGAGAATGTCCATCTCCTGGATGGATTCGTGGGGTAGACCGTGGCGAAAGGAAGTGGATTCAATACCAATGCCAGATACAGCCCCGCCAATAGTAATTGACTTTAATTGCGGCACCACTTTTGGCATGCATTCTTTAGCCAGACAAGCTTTGCTTAAACTATCATAGGTTGTCATGCCTTCTACCTCAACCAGTTGTCGTGCGCTGTCGACTGATAACACCTGGTTGAATTCTGCAGCTTTTAATGTTGCAGATGAATCAGACTGACGTGCACGAAATAGATTTGAAGTCGGTTTCTGGAGACGAACAGACTCTTTAGTGGCGCACATCTGAGCGGCAAGTTGCTGCTTTTTGTCCTGATAGTTCGGCATAGGAACGTTATTAGGGATTTACAGGATAGAATATATCGTAAGCTTTATTTTCACTTCGGATTTTGGCAAAGATTTAAATTAATGAATATATGGGAACGAAGACTCCGGCTCTACAGTGGCCTTGTGATGAGCATATATGTGATTCAGCATCTGATCAATCATGGGCTTGGAGTAGTGTCTTTCGATGCCATGGAAGATTGGCGTGAATTCTGGTCACCGATATGGGGATACCAACCCATAAAAATATTGCTATATGCGAGTTTTCTGGTGCATATCTATCTGGCGTTGCAGCGCCTATATCAGCGGCGGACATTGCGTATGCCAAGATGGGAAATGCTGCAGATGTTATTTGGCCTGGCTCTGGCTCCGCTATTAATTGGCCATATGATTGGCACCCGTTTTGTGGCCGAACTGGGTGGTATAAGCCCGGATTACTATTATGTAGTCACAGCGGTTGCCTTAAAACCACGATTCCAGTTGCAGATGCCGGTTTTATTGCTGATTACCTGGATGCATGTGGTTTTTGGGCTACATTTCTGGCTAAGACTGTCTTCCTGGTATCGAAAGAGTTATCCAGTGTGGGTCATTTTGGCGGTCGCCATCCCGAGTGTCGCCCTGGCCGGATTGTTGCAATCTCTGGTCACGGCACAAAAGTGGGTTAAAGATCCTGAGGCTCTAGGGGATATTTTTTACGAGTACAACGAGATTCCAGAAGCATTACGACTATCTATTTCCTCCATGGAGGCGCAGTCACTCTGGATAGGACTAATTTTACTTTTGTTGACCTTGCTGGCACGGCAAGTGCGGCAAGTTTTTGGTCAACGTACTAGCGCGTATAAGGTTAGGCATTCAAATGGTAAGACAGTGTCAGCTCGCAGGGGTCAAACTTTGCTTGAAGCCATACGGCTGGCGGGTATTCGACATGCCTCGGTGTGTGGTGGCAGAGGGCGTTGTACTACTTGTAGGGTGCGGGTCGGTGTTGGATTGGAACACTTAAGTGAACCGGGTGAAATAGAGCGTCAGGCTCTGGCTAGAATAGGTGCCGATCCCAATGTGCGATTAGCCTGCCAGTTAAGGCCAGACACCAGTATAGCCATCACCCCCTTAGTGAACGTGCAACACGAAACAGAGCGAGTAATTGCGGTTCCTGGTGGTGTGCAGGGCGAAGAGCGCGAAGTAGTTTGTATGTTTGTTGATATGCGTGGTTCAACCAGAATGGGTGAAAGAATTTTGCCCTATGATGTGGTATTCATTCTGAATCAGTTTTTCTCCGAACTATCCAATGCCCTGGATGAAACTAACGGTTACTATTCCCAATTTATGGGTGATGGTCTTATGGCATTGTATGGTCTTAATAATTCAGACTCCCGACAGGCTGCCAAGGATGCATTGCGTGGTGCAGTCCTGATGTTTGAACGTTTGGAAGCTCTCAATAGCCGACTCAAACCCGAGTTCGGCCAGAAAGTGAAAATGGGCGTAGGAATTCATGGTGGTGTTGCGATTGTCGGTCAAATGGGACCGCCATCGACACCGGCTTTGTCGGCTATAGGCGACAACATTAATATAACCGCCCGGCTTGAGTCACTTACCAAAACAGAGCAATGTGATGTCATTGTGTCGGCAGAAATTCTCAAGCTGGCAGGCCTGGAGGTTAGTCAGGAGGATTTAAAGGTTGTCGAGGTCCGTGGCAGAGTTGATGGTATAGAAGCTGGACTCTGGAAGATAGAGCAACTGCGAAGCCTAATAAACTGATATTGCATCAAGTGAAAACACCGGTCATATTTCTACATATTCCCAAAACTGCAGGTACAACATTACGATCGGTGTTGGTATCGCGATATTCTCGTTCGAGTGTTTACACCATCGGAAATGACATTAATCGGGACATTGAAAGCCTGCGCGACCTATCGGAAGTTGAAAAGCAAAAGATTCTTTTGTTACAGGGGCATATGACTTTTGGATTGCATGAGTATCTAGCCCACGGAGCGCGCTACATCACGGTATTGCGTGACCCAGTAGAGCGCGTGTTATCTGAATATCGTTTTCTGAAGACCAACCAGCGCCATCCATTTCACAGTCGAGTGGTGAAGATGAGTCTGTCAGATTTTCTTACATCAGAGTTCAATGCCCAAAGCCGCAATGGCCAAACCCGTTTATTGAGCGGTAGCCATAGGTCTGATCAGCCAGGTATCCCGGATGATGGGGAGGTAAGCGAGGGTCATCTTGAGATCGCTTTACAAAATCTGCAAAGTCACTTTGTTGTGGCCGGTACCCAGGAGAAATTCGAGCAAACACTTTTACTCTGTCAGAGAAAATTGGGCTGGTGGTTTTATCCTTTCTATATTCCCAGAAACATCACGGCACGGTCCGAATTAAGTGAAGTGATCGAAGATCGAAAATTGATTGCGAGTCAAAACCAGCTAGATATCAAACTCTATAACGCCGTTCAGGAACGCATGAGCAAAGAAATAGTTGAGCTCCAGCCTGGGTTTGATCAAAGCTTGTCGAATTTCAGAAGGCACAATCCCCGTTATCGTTTTATTTACATGCGTTGGCTAGAGCTAAGATCTCGACTGTTTCAGCGACTAATTAACTGATCTGGAATTTTTGGCTACTGGCGTGGTTGTAATCGGGTTACCGCAAGTCCCGCAAAAATTAGCAATAGCGCTAGCCAAATCGAAGAATCAGGTATCTGATCGAGAAACAACCAGCTCCATAGCAGGCCAAATATTGGAATAAGGTAACTGACCAGAGCGAGAAAATTACTACCCACCTGTTGTAATAACTGAACTCGAATAATGTAGGCAAAAGCTGTTGGTACCAGGCCCAGAAATAAAAGTGCCAACCAGGGTTCAATTGGCACATGCACCGGGAATGGGTCCGTAAAGAGCCATATGCCAGGTATCATATAGAAACAGGAAGAACCCAGAATGGTCGCGCTTAGCATCAAAGCAGAACCAGACTGGATGCGTCGGATCATCAGGCCAGAAAAAATGTAGCAACTTACTGCAGCGACCATAGCAAGCTGACCGAGAATCGCACTGCCAGTTCCCTCGAGTACTTGCACACCAATTAGTACAAGAACGCCACTAAAGCCCAGCACAACGCTAACCAGCTTAATCCAGCTGAATTTTTCATCGCCAGTAAGCCAATGCGACAGTGCCAATGCGATAAAAGGACCGCAAGACATTAACAGGGCTGCCATACCACTGCTAATGTGTTGCTGTCCCCAGCTAATTAATGAAAATGGTACAGCGTTATAAAAGAAGCCCGCCAGGAAAATTAGCATCCAATTTTTGCTACCTCGTGGCCAGGTTTCTCGTCTAATAAGAATGACTGGCAACAATACTAACGTGGCAATTAGAATGCGCCAGGAGGCTATTACTAGCGGTGCAAAACTTCTAAGTGCGATCTCTATGCATAGAAAGGCTGAAGCCCAGATTGCTCCAAGTAAAATCAGTTTTCCGATGTCAGACGAGGTGGGTTGACGGATGATTGACATAGAAGTTTGCGGACCAGGGTTTTATAAAATAGGAAAAATGGGCAGTATTCTTGTGAAAAAGTGCTTATATGCTATTGAATTAGCAATACTTTTACCATTTATCTGCTGACTAGAGCCCTTCGTCGAATTGTACTGGACCTGAATGCTTTAGGCAGCAAGAATTGGGTTCAATTGTTATCAATGATGGATTTGGGTCCCATAAAAAAATATATAAGTGGCTCAGGGGGCGCTGAATTGGTTCCTTAATAAAGAGGTTCAAATATGCTCGCTACAAAACCATTAGGCCGAGAAGAGTTTAATTCTGCGGCCCACACCGTCGGGCGGTCAGCACTCAAGGTGCTTGATCATCGCAGAGTTATGTCCGCATTGCACAGCTATGTTGGTCGTCGGGTCAGTCGACATAAAATGGCCACATTGTTACCGGATGCAACGCCAGCATCAGGTGACCTCATGCTGATTAAAATTAAATCCATCGGACGTTTTAGTTATCTCGAAGTGTCTGATTTCACTGTCTCTCCGCTAAAAGAAGGACAGGAAATAATCGCCTGTTTCTCTACGTTGGATGAATCCGGCGGTGGGCTTGGCGTAATGCCGAGTCAGTCCGGAGGCTATCAACTGTTAAGTCAGGCAGGTATTGTCTCCCAGGTTACCAATCGCGCGTATTTACCAGACACCTCAACAGACGTTGAGGTGCTGGGCGTTTTGGGTGACACCCAAGGCCTGCGTATTAATATCAGAGACTGGGCCATTCCACCAGTTTTGCACCAAAATTTTACACAACCGATTATTGCGGTTATAGGTGAAGTACGAATGCCTGGTGAGCCAAGCAGAAGTCTGGATATGATCCGTGGGTTATCCAGTTCGGGTTTCAATGTTGGCGCGGCCAATATTACAGGAGCTCCCGGATGTTGGAAGTTGCGCTTATTCCGCAATGCTGGAGCCAAGTTGGCAGTTGATTTGACCGATGCGGGTTATGCCGGAACTTCCGGACTGACCGTACAGTCCTTCGAACGTATATTTCAGTCGTTAAGTGGTCATCTCGCCGAAAATGGGGTCGATATAGTTATTCTGGAGTTTGAACAAAGCGTGTTTGGACACGATACAGCGTCGATCATTAGTATGCCTTGTTTTCAGAGCCGTATCAGTACAGTCATTCTTGAGGCCAAGCCTGGCAGGGGTGCAGAGTTGGAGCGTGATTCACTGCGTGCTATGGGCTTCGATGTGACATTGGTCGATCTGGTGGATAGTCCGCCGCAGTACGTTTCTCTTACTTGATATAAGTAATCAACTCAAAAGAAGCGTATAGAGTTGTTTACGGTTTCCAAATAATTTAAGGCAAGCAATCGCTTTCCTTTTTCATGGCGTAAAGCACAGTGATTATATTGACTCGTGAAAGTCATTTATGCCAACAACCCTAACGATTCTCGGTTGCCCACTATTGCTCTATTCGCTTTAAGCTTAAGAATGCAGTATTTTGAACCGCCTCCCCACAGCCAGCAAGGAGTTGCAAATTCATTGAGGGGGTTATTAAGTTAGAAATCCTACAGATAATCCTTTATAACGTGCGCTATGCATCGCGCCTTTAATTATCTGTCTGTTATTTCAAGCCACCCTCGATTTCTAGGCTTTGGTTTTTTGATGGCATTTACATCAAGTGCCGGACAGACCTACTTCATCGGAATTTTTGGTCCAGAGATTCGCCTGGCATTCGATTTGTCCCACACCGAGTGGGGTACGGTATATCTGGTTGGAACCCTGGCCAGTGCTTTAGTCATTCCATTTACCGGTCAACTAATAGATCGATTTAATTTGCGGCTCTATGCGGCGATTGTAGTACTAGGCTTGGGTTTGGCTTGTTTGTCTATTAGTGGCGTCGAGTCTGTCTATGTATTGACCGCCTGCATTTTTCTGTTAAGACAGTTCGGTCAGGGCCTCGCCAGCCACACCGCAGTAACTAGTATGGCTCGATATATGGGGTCTGATCGTGGTAAGGCCATTGCGATTTCGTCCATGGGCTATTCAGTGGCCGAAGCCATGTTGCCAGTGCTAGCGGTTCTGGCTATTGTTTCGCTTGGCTGGCGTACCGCTTTTGCTGGAACGGGGTTTGTTGTTATTGTGATAATACCGTTAGTCATTGTGTTATTGCGAGGCCATGATGTAAGGCACCGGACTTTTGTTCAACAACAGGAGAAGAATGCCGGAGCGATTGGCACTTTGGCACTTTCACGTGGCCAAATGCTGAGGGAAAAGCGATTTTATTTGATATTGCCGGCAATTCTGGCACCTTCCTATATTGGTACCGGTTTATTTTTCCACCACCTGACCCTGGCAGAGTTGAAAGACTGGTCTGCACTATGGGTTACCGGTAATTATTGGGTGTACGCCCTTTGCAGTGTGTTGACATCTCTGGCCGCAGGCCCACTGATTGATCGCTACAGTGCTGTAAGAGTGGTGCCTTACTATCTGGTGCCTTTGATATTTGCCTTACTTATTCTCGCACCGGCGTCTAACCCGCTTTGGGTAATTCCCTATATGATGTTACTTGGCTTGAACACCGGGCTTTATTTCACTGGGATTAGTGCATTGTGGGCGGAATTGTATGGTGCTAAATATCTTGGTGCGATTAAATCCATGGCCGGCGCCTTTATGGTATTTGCCAGCTCTCTGGGACCCGTTACCATCGGTGCGTTGCTGGACCGGGGGTTTACTCTTTGGCAAATATGTATGTTATTTATCGTCATCTGTATCTTTGCGACGATAACCCTGGTGACGGGGTTAAACAGAAACCGTAGCCAGTTTAATAACGCTGCATAAAGACATGCCGCAAACGTGAATCTTCGGGGTCAATTGAATCTGAAGTAATCTCCCAATGCGACAGATCTATTTCCGGAAAACGCACCGCATCCTCGCGATCTACCCTATCGGGGACATAGGTGATATCAAGTCCGTCACATAAATCCAGAGCAGCTTGATAAATCTGTGCACCGCCAATAATCCAGACCGGCTCTTCACAGGCATTGATGGCGGATTCAACATTGTTGTAGCACTCGATGTCTGTGACTGTACTTCGACTAATTACAATATTTCGACGACCGGGCAGAGAGCGGCAACCGATGGATTGCCAGGTCTTTCGACCCATGATGATGGCGCCGCCCAATGTTATCCGCTTAAATCGTTTGAGGTCTTCGGAGTAGTGCCAGGGTAATGTTCCGTCAACGCCAATAACGTTATCGGCAGAGATCGCGACAATTGCAGTAGGCATTAAACGGCGACCTTAAAGTTGATGGCGGGGTGTGGGTTGTAATCGTCTAGTTTAAAGGCGTCCAGTAATGTGTCTGTGTCAGATTCCAGCAGACTGAGAATATCATCCAGTCCCTTTATCGCTGGATCAATAGTCAACTGCGGTAGTTTGCCAGGAATGCGTTCCAGTTGGGATTGTAGACCGGGAATGTGGTCATAGTCAGCCATCTCACCATTGGCCCGAGCAGTGTAAATATGTGCATCAATCAAAGTGTGACCGAAGATACCGGGCCGAATACCACTGAACTGTGAGAACAGATGCATCAAGAAACTATAACCGGCGATGTTATAGGGTAAACCCAGCGCAACATCACAGCTACGTTGGGTGAGATGCAGGCACAGACTGGGCTCGCCATTAATGTCATTTTGCACATTGACCACCCAGAATGCATGGCAGGGAGGCAGGGCGCTAGTTTG
>JBLHGU010000045.1:0-29456 GCA_047615875.1 Parasphingorhabdus sp. | reverse complement strand
GGTGCTGATGCTGCTCGTGTGTTACTCAGTTGTGAAGATGGCTATTATCGTGTAATGGTAGAGGACGATGGCCACGGGTTTGAACAGAAAAAAGACAATGCACCTAGTGATGGCCACTTTGGCTTGTCTATCATGCATGAACGTGCGGAGCAGATTGGCGGTGAGTTTAAAATAGAGAGCGAGCCCGGCGATGGTACACGGGTATGGTTGTGGTTCAATGCTGATCAGAATGTAGATTCTGATCAGCAGGAAATTATTAAGAGTGAAATGTCATGAAAGTTCTGGTTATAGATGATCACGCACTGTTTCGAGTTGGCCTTGAAGGCTTGCTTGAAAGACGCGGTATACGGGTAATTGCAGCTGTTGGAGAACCTCAACGGGCGTGTGCTTTAGTAACTGAGCATCAACCAGATGTTGTATTGCTGGATATGAGAATGCCGGAAATGTCTGGCCTGCAGGTTCTAAAAGAGTTACTGCAAAACTTTTCCGAACTACCAGTGGTGATGTTAACTACTAGTACTGATCAGAATGATTTATCAGAAAGTTTGCGTAACGGTGCACGGGGGTACTTATTAAAAGATATGGAGCCCGACGCATTGGTTAGTGCTTTACATGAATTACAAATGGGAAAGACCATTGTCGCGCCCGAATTAACCGGTGCGTTGGCCAACCTGGTGAAAAACGGCAATACCCCTGAACGACGGAAAAGCATGGCACCTTTTAGTGAATTAACACCAAGGGAAATGGAAATTCTATGTCATTTGTCTGAAGGACAAAGTAATAAGGTGATTGCCCGACACCTGAATATTTCTGATGGGACGGTGAAGCTGCATGTGAAGGCAATATTGCGAAAGTTGAGTGTACACTCGCGTGTCGAGGCGGCGGTTATGGCCGTTGAAAAAGGTTTGTGTAATAAGCAAATTAACGTTGACTGACGAACATACTATGCAACCAGGGCAGGCGTATTGGGAAGAGTTCCATGATGCGAAGGCGGCTGGCGAGCCCGAATATCTGGTGAATCCCGAGGTGCCTCGCAAAGTATTGCGGGAAATTTTTGGTTATTCAGACTTTAGGCCTACCCAACAAAAAGCCATACATCAGGTACTAGCAGGACAGGATTGCCTGCTGCTGATGCCCACGGGTGGTGGCAAGTCGCTGTGTTACCAGATTCCCTCTATGTTGCGTACAGGTGTTGGCGTGATTGTGTCGCCACTAATCGCCCTGATGCAGGATCAGGTGCAGGGTTTGCTCGAACTGGGTATTCGTGCAGCATTTATTAATTCAACTCAGAGTGGCCAGGAAAAGGCCGAGATAGAACGTGCCATTCAACAGGGACGACTGGACTTGCTTTATGTGGCGCCAGAGAGGTTGCTCATGGAGCACATGCTGGGCCTGCTAGATCGAGTTGATGTGGCATTATTTGCCATCGATGAAGCGCATTGCGTATCTCAGTGGGGACATGATTTTCGCAAAGAGTACCAACAACTACGCATACTGGGTGAACGATTTCCTGCTGTACCGCGGATTGCACTAACAGCCACCGCAGACCAACGTACGCGCGAGGAAATTATCTCGCAACTGGATCTGCATCATGCCAGTCATTTCGTGGACAGTTTTGATCGACCGAATATCCGCTACCAAATATCGGATAGTGGTGGGCGCGAGGCACTCTGGAAATTTATCAGTAGTGAGCATCCTGAAGATGCCGGAATTGTTTATTGCCTGTCGCGTAATAAAGTCGATGAAGTGGCGGCCTGGTTAAATGGCAAGGGACGAAACGCATTGCCCTACCACGCGGGTATGAATGACCGTGCTCGACAGCAAAATCAACATCGGTTTCTCAAGGAAGAAGGTTTGATCATAGTTGCCACCATTGCTTTCGGTATGGGAATCGATAAGCCAGATGTCCGTTTTGTTGCGCATTTGAATCTGCCCAAAAACATCGAGGCTTACTATCAGGAAACTGGTCGTGCCGGTCGAGATGGGATGCCTGCAAATGCCTGGATGTCCTATACCTTGCAGGACGTCATTTTGTTACGCCGTATTGTGGAGAGTTCTGACGCTCCGGAACATCAAATTCGGGTGATGCAACGTAAGCTAGATAGTATGTTGTCATTCTGCGAACTGGTTGAATGTCGGCGGCAGTCATTACTGGCCTATTTTGGTGAGGTATTGGAACAACCCTGTGGTAACTGTGATAACTGCCTGACACCGCCGAAGTCCATTGATGCCAGTGATGAGGCTCGCAAGGCGTTATCGTGCATTTATCGTACTGGGCAAAAATTTGGGGTCACCTATCTCGCCCAGGTGTTAACGGGTTCCGAAGATGATCGTATTCAACGCAACAATCACCATCAATTGTCAGTTTTTGGTATTGGCTCACAATGGCCCGCGACCCAGTGGAAAAGTCTGTATCGACAACTCATTGCTCGAGGTTTTATCCATGTAGATGATGAGTATGGGTCTTTGACATTGAACGACAGTTGCAGGCCACTATTAAAAGGTGAACAGACTTTTCTCTATCGACAAATGGTTAAGGCTGCCAAATCTCGTAAGAAAAATTCTGCTGCCAGTATTCAGCTCGAATCTGGCGATCTGGATCTATTCGAGCAATTGCGCGGTTTGCGTAGTGAACTGGCGCGTACTAGAAATTTACCGCCTTACATGGTTTTTCATGACGCAACACTTAAGGCTATGGCCGAGAAAAAGCCTGCTAATCTTGATGAACTAGGCGAGGTCAATGGCGTTGGTAAAGCCAAACTTGAAAGCTATGGTTTCGAGTTTCTACAATTAATCAATAATGAGTAATGATGACGGATTCGCCTTACGATATTCTTTTTGAACCGGTCACAATAGGTCCGGTAACAGCGCCAAACCGTTTCTATCAGGTGCCGCACTGTACCGGCATGGGGCATATCCATCCGCAAAGTCTGGCGCGACATCGTGGCATCAAGGCTGAAGGTGGCTGGGGCGTTGTCTGCACAGAAGAAGTGGAAATTCATCCGACATCAGATTTAGCTCCCTATGCCGAGGGTAGACTCTGGAGTGATGCAGACATCGCACCATTGGCTTTAATGACCAGTGCAGTGCATGAATATGGCTCACTGGCCGGAATCGAACTGGCTCACAATGGCTTTCACAGCTCTAATTTATTTAGTCGCCTGACGCCACTTGCGCCGGGGGCGATGCCAGTGGCTTCCTTCAACCCGATCTACGCTCGGGCTATGACAAGGAAAGACATAGCTGATCTCAGGCGTTGGTATGTGCAGGCCGCTATTAGAGCCGAGCAGGCCGGTTTCGATATTGTTTATGTCTATGCCGGTCATTGTATGGTGACTCTGATGCATTTTATGCAACGTCGATACAATCATCGCACGGATGAATATGGAGGTAGTCTGGAAAACCGTGTCAGACTGACCAAAGAGGTGCTTGAAGACGTCAAGGATGCGATTGGTGATCGTTGTGCCGTAGCGTTTCGATTTGCCGTAGACGAGTTACTTGGAAAAGATGGCATTGCAGCTGATGACGAAGGTTTCGAAATTGTTTCGATGCTAGCGGAAATCCCTGATCTGTGGGATGTTAATTTAAGTGACTGGTCCCATGATTCTGCTACGGCGCGTTTTCAGCCGATAGAGGGTTATCAGGACAACTATACCGCGTTCGTTAAAAATTTAACGAGTAAACCGGTTGTTGGGGTTGGCCGGTTTACCTCCCCAGATGCTATGGTGAAGCGCATAAGAGATGGTCACCTGGACTTCATTGGCGCAGCCCGCCCATCCATTGCCGACCCATTTTTACCAAACAAAATTCGTGAGGGTAGGTTAGATGAAATTCGCGAATGCATTGGCTGCAACATATGCGTTAGTGGCGATAGTTTGGGTGTGCCAATGCGTTGTACCCAGAATCCTACTATAGGTGAGGAATGGCGCCGGGGTTGGCATCCTGAGTCGATAGCAAAGGCCGCTATAAGTGAGCACATTTTAGTCGTTGGTGCCGGCCCAGCTGGGCTAGAAGCGGCCTTGCAGCTGGCCCGCCGAGGCTATGAGGTCACATTGGCCGAGTCCGGGACTGATTACGGTGGTCGACTTTTGCATGAATCCAGATTGCCGGGCATGTCTAGTTATATCAGAGTGCGTGACTACCGCGTAGGCTTGCTGCAACAGATGTCGAATGTGCAGATGTATCTTAATAGCGAACTTACAGCTGAACAGGTGTTACAAGTTGGGGCAGACAAGGTTTTATTGGCGACAGGCGCAACCTGGCGCCGTGATGGTACCGGTCGTTATCATCAATGGCCTCTGGACCTATCGTCAGATCACTGTAAAGTTTTAAGCCCCGATGATATTTTCGCTGGCGCTCAAGTTAGCGGTCATGTGGTTATCTTTGATGACGATCATTACTATATGGGCGGTGTGATGGCTGAGTTATTAGTCGAACGTGGTTGCCAGGTAACTTTGGTTACACCGGCCCCGCTGGTTTCTGCCTGGACCGAACAAACTTTAGAACAGCGCCATATTCAGTCACATCTGTTGAATCAAAATGTAGAGATTCAGGCAAATCGTGTGGTCGTATCAGTGCAGGATGAGATGCTTACAACCCAATGTAAATTTACCAGCCGGCTCGAGCAGACACAATGTGATGTGCTTTTGCTGATAACCGCAAGAACACCTCGTGACACATTGTATAATGAATTAATGATGTCACAGAAAGATTTAAATGCTGATAATCTTTCTATTGAATTAATTGGTGACTGCCATGCACCCGGAACTGTGGCGTCGGCTGTCTATGCGGGACATAAGGTCGCAAGGAATATTGATAGTGATAACGAAATTACTGATAGTGTTATTCGAGAGTGGCCCAGGGGCGCAGTCAGAGGAGTTCAATGATTACTTTTAAAGCAAAAATTATTGTCATTTTTATTGTTGCAGTGCTGGCAATTCCGGTTGGTTTTATGGCACTGAACAAGGGTGGATCAACACGTTGGTTAATATGGGGTGAAACCAATGCGAGTCAGGGTATCGCTATCAAAGGATACGATGTAGTTGCCTATCACAATGCTGGTAAGGCAGTCGCTGGTGATCAGGGAATTGTCATGCGCTACTCTGACGCAGACTGGTATTTCGCAACAACCGAAAATCAACAACTATTTAAAGCTGAGCCACAGCGCTATGCGCCGAGTTATGGTGGTTATTGCGCAACGGCGATTAGTGCTGGCATGACGTTTGATATTGATCCCGCAGAATTCTATGTTGCAGGTGAACGATTATTTTTGTTTTTTAATTCTGATGCACGTACTGAATTCGTCGCTAAGATAGAAAAAGGCGTGATCGATAAGGCCGACAACTATTGGCGATTGTAGTCTGGGCTAGAACACAGAAATAAAATGGGAGTTATTCGATTAATCCCCTTAATTGCCGGCATTGGGTTAATGTCTGTAATTTGGTCTAGCGCCTTTTCAACTGAGAACTATCAGATTGGAGTGCTGGCATATTTGGGTAAACAGGAAACTGTTAAGCGCTGGCAAGAAACAGCCCAGTATTTAAGTAGCCACATTGCCAATGCCAGCTTCGAGATTGTTCCACTGAACCGTGATGAGATTGAGCATGCATTAAATAGTAGGCAGCTGGATTTCGTGCTGACCAATTCAGGGCACTATGTCATGTTGGAAAGCAATTTTGGCATTTCTCGTCTGGCGACCTTGAAGGTTCGCCAGGGAAATCAGGCCCTTTCCCAGTTTGGCGCCGTGATAATAGGGCGTGCTGATAATTCGACAATACGCAATATTTCTGATCTTCACGATCGAATTTTAATGGCGGTTAGTTCGAATGCATTCGGTGGATTTCAAATGGCCTGGCGGGAAATGCTTGACCAGGGCGTGAATCCTTTCACTGATCTGAAGAAACTTGAATTTAACGGCTTTCCACATGACGATATTGTCTACGAGGTCCGAGACGGCAAGGTCGATGCGGGTACAGTAAGAAGTGGCACTCTGGAAAGGATGGCTGCAAAAGGTTTAATAGCATTGAAGGATTTCCATATTCTCGATGCCAGGTACATTGATAACTTCCCGTTTAAAGTAAGCACTCGCCTGTATCCGGAATGGCCTCTTGCTAAAACCAGGCACACATCGGAATTGTTGGCCCGGGAGGTAGTTATTGCTTTACTTGAAATGCCGAATGATAGTGATGCCGCTAAAAATGCATTCTCTGCAGGCTGGACGATACCCCTTGATTACGGCTCTGTTCACAATTTGTTCCGGCAACTCCGCATAGGTCCCTATGCGGCAGTTGGAAGACCTGATATTGCCAGTATCTGGAGTGAGTATCGTCGTTGGATTCTGTCAGCCTTTCTGTTTCTGATTATTTTAACTTTATTGATGGTTCATATTGGCCATGTTAACCGAAGATTGTCTTCGTCACAGCGTTCCCTTCGCGGTGAGGTTAGAGACAGGCGTGAAGCTCAGGAACAGTTGGCAGCACATCGTGACAGTCTGGAACTAAGAGTAACAGAGCGCACTGGCGAATTGGCCATTGCGAATGACGTGTTAAAACGCAGTGGTGAAACGTTACGCCAGCTACACGATATTACTAGCTCCATAGAACGACGTACGGATCAGAAAGGCAGAGATCTGCTGCAGCTAGGTATGGAATACTTCAATATGGACAATGGCGCCATGTTTGAATTTCAGGACGGCGAGCCTGTTTTGACCTATCGACTATCAGTCGGCGATTCCGTCGGGCCGTGTGTTTTTCAAAGCCATTTTGAATGGCTTATTCCTATTCTAACTGAGCAACCCTATTGGTGCTATGTTCCGGATCGGAAGGCGCATCCGGTGTGGCGATCTATACAAGGTGATTTTGCGGTTTCGCGTTTAATCGGTGTTGCGTACCACGTTGAAGGTCGCCTTGCCGGTGGCCTTGTATTGTGTGGCAATAACTCTGCTACCGAACCTCTTTCTGAGGTCGATATCGATATTTTATTACTGGTTGCTCAATGGATGGGTAGTGAGAAAGAGCGTCAGATTGCTAATCAGAACTTGCAGACACACCAGTCTCAACTGGCTCATGTGTCAAGGATTAATACTATGGGTGAGATGGCCACTGGGCTAGCTCACGAATTGAATCAACCGCTCACTGCTATTAATAATTACAGTAGTGGCTGTTTAAGGCTGTTATCCGCCGATAGTCTAAATGATGAGGAGTTACAAAACGCCATCAGCAGTATACGGGGGGAGGCCGAACGTGCAGCAAAAGTTATCCGGCGTTTGAGGAAGTTCGTAGTGCGAGGTGAGTTGGAGCAGGAGGAATTTTTTTTGCAGGACTGTATCGATTCGGCAGCCAATCTTTTAAAGCCTATGCTAAAGCAGAATCAGGTCAAGATAAACTTTGATATGCCTGATATAAAAACAGTTTTGATCGGCGATCGTGTTCAGATTGAACAGGTGCTGATCAATTTATTTGTTAATGCTGTGGACGCGATGAAGGACTCTAGTCCTGATAGAAAAATAATAGATGTCAGCTTGCAGGATCTAGATGGAGATGTAAAAGTTATCGTGACAGATCATGGCGTAGGGTTGGGTGGCCAGCATTCGGAAGATATTTTTCATCCTTTTCATACCAGCAAAAAAGATGGTATGGGTATGGGCTTATCTATCAGTCGAACTATTATACAGGCGCACCATGGAAGTATTATTGCCATGCCAGTTAACGATGGCGGTGCCAGGTTTGAGATTCAGTTACCCTATGCACAATCTAATTGAAGACACGTTCTGACATGAGCCAAACTGAAAAGCAGATGGTCTATGTTGTTGATGATGATGCATCTGTAAGAAACTCATTGTGTTGGCTGTTGGGTACGGAATCAATCAAAACTATGTCTTTTCCATCAGCAAAGGATTTCTTACTTGAATGGTCCAGAGATTGGCACGGTTGCATAACCCTTGATGTCAGAATGCCAGAGATGAATGGTATGCAGGTGCAGGAGGTACTAAATCAACGCAATAATACCCTGCCCGTTATTATTGTCACCGGGCATGCGGATATCAGAATGGCAATTCAGGCCATGAAATTGGGTGCCTATGATTTCATAGAGAAACCATATTCTGATAAAGACCTCATTCGAACGGTTAGAAAAGCCATGCAGAAGGATCTTGATACGAGTTCCAGAAAAAATGAAATGGTTGAGATACAAGATCGTCTTGCCATGTTAACACCACGAGAATCCGATGTTATGGATCTCGTCGTGGATGGAGCAACAAATAGAGCGATAGCGGAGAAGCTTGAGATTAGTGTAAAGACGGTTGAAATACACAGAGCCAGAGTAATGCTAAAGACCGAGTCGGAAACTTTTTCTGACTTAATTCGTCTGGTGGTGAAATCAGAAGAATAAGGAAGTGAACTACTTAATTCACTTCCTTGTTTATTGCTAATGTAGGAAGCTATGTGAAATTCCTACATAAAGCTATAGTTGTCTTTATCCATATAGGCTTTGCCAGGTCAGAAAGACTAATTCAGAACTTGTTTAACTATTCTTTGTCGCGGAGCGGGCAGGCTTAAGCACCAGCCAAACTCCGGCGGTACACAGGCAAAGACCTGCAATGGCGGCGGTTTGCATGATTTCGTCAAATAGTAACCACGACTCAACCGCCACCAAAGGGGGTACCAGGTAAAATAAACTAGCCACCTTGGATGCGGCGCCACGTCTAATCAACCACATCAATAAACTTACTGCACCAAGGGAAAGTACTATGCAGAGCCAACCAAGAGCAAGAAAAAACTGCGGGTGCCAGTTTATTTCACGACTCTCAAATATCAGTGCAAATATAGATACGAAAACCGTAGCGGCAAAAAACTGGATTGCACTACCAGATCGTAGATCCATATCTGCACAGAATTTTTTCTGATAAACCGTGCCTATACTGATTGCTATAAGTGCAATTACACATAGCAATAAACCGAGTGATTCCTGGGATTCAAATGTAAAACTGTCCATTACCACTAGTGATACGCCCAGCACCCCAACAAAAAAACCCGCCCACTGTCTGGAAGTAATTTTCTCCCCTAGCCAGGGCCCGACTAGCACCGCCGTAATTAGTGGCTGAATACCGACAATAAGAGCAGATACGCCAGCATTTACGCCCAGTGAAATTGAAGCGAATACCCCGCCAAGGTATACCCCATGAACCAGGCAACCGCTCGTAGCAATATGTAGCCAGGCTCTTGGTGTTGATGGCAGTGGCGCCCTTAGGAAAACCACCAATAGAGAAAATAACACCGTTACGATAGCGAACCGAATGGTGAGAAAGGTGGCGGGTTCAATGTAGGGTAGACCCCACTTGGCGCCTAGGAAACCAGTGCTCCAGAGTAGGACAAATATGGCAGGTGCACCATATTCGATTCCTTTGTCTGGTAAAGCAGACGTTCTCATAATGAAAAGATAACCTGGGTAAAGGTTAGGTGTATAGGTGAGCTAATCTTTGCAGCAGTAAGACAGAGATTGATTAAATATAAGATTTGCGATCTTTGCGGCGTTTGCCTGCCCGTTGAATTACTCTGCCACGAATTTCTTTCACTCCGCTGATTGAAATATCAGGGTATTCAGTATTCAGCGCAATTAGATTCCAGAATTCATTCTGAATGCTTAACTGGCGCAATATCACATCTTCGCCCTGATGGGCGACTACATAGCTGCCATCTTCGACTACGACGCCAGGCTCAACAATAATTATAGAGCCATCAGGAAACTCGGGTTCCATACTATTGCCCAGAACTTGCAGGGCAAATGGCTCGCTTCCGGCGCAACTGCTCATAGTGAAACGATGTAGTTCATTGCTAACAAATAGTCTCAGTGTATTCGGGCCGCACGTTTAAATAGTTCTCTTAAGCGTGCAGGATCAAGGCTTGCCAGGGCTGGTTCCGCAAGCTCTGAAAGATTGTCTACTCGCGATTGCAACACCTGTTTCTTTACCTCCAGTAAGGAGGCGGGATCCATGCTGAACTCTTTCAGGCCCATACCCAGTAAGACACGAGTATAAGTGGGATCTCCGGCCATCTCACCACACATCGCAACGCTGATATTGTTATTGCGACCAGCATCGATTGTGGTCTTGATTAGACGCAGCACCGACGGATGCAGGGGGTCATACAAATAGTTAACTTCATCGTCGATACGATCAATTGCGAGTGTGTATTGGATCAGATCATTGGTACCTATAGAAAGAAAGTCCAGTTTCCGAGCGAACAAATCGGCAGAAATTGCTGCTGCAGGGACCTCAATCATACCGCCAATGGGAATGTCCGGGTCAAATTGAATAGATTCCTTAGATAACTGATTTTTGACTTCCCTAACTAAATCAAGCACTTGTTCAAGCTCGCTCATACTGGACAGCATAGGAATCATAATCTTAATATTCCCGTGAACTGATGCACGAAAAATTGCTCTCAACTGTGGAATAAAAAGACCTGGGTTGCCAAGGCATAATCGAATAGCTCGAAGACCCAGGGCAGGATTCACGGTATGTCGTTGGTCTGTTCTACCCCCATCAACCTGTTTGTCTGCGCCCAGGTCGAGCGTGCGAATGGTTACAGGCCCGGCTATCGACTGAACTACTTCAGTGTAAGCCTCGTATTGCTCCTGTTCATCAGGGGCATCACGGTTCATAAATAAAAACTCGGTTCGATAAAGGCCCACGCCTTCCGCATTGACCGCTCTTACGGCAGGCAGATCTTCAGGCAACTCAATATTGGCTAAAAGCCGGATACGCTCACCATCTTCACTAATAGTGTCGTAATCTTTCAACGTATCCAGGCTCGCCATATAACGGCGTGACTTATCCAGTCGGCGTTGAAATTCTACTAACAGTGTTTCATCTGGATTAACCAGAACCGAGCCGCTGTTACCATCAATAACGATAGTTTCGCCATCTCTGATAAAGCGATTGGCGCCATGTAAACCGACTACGGCGGGTGTCTTTAAACTACGAGCTAGTATGGCAGTATGTGATATTGGACCACCCAGATTGGTGACAAAGCCGGCCATCCGATTATGTTTGAACAGGACAGTATCAGCTGGGGTTAGGTCGTCCACCACGATTATTCTATCGCTTAGGTCTCCATCGAGACTTAGAACCGGACTGGCACTTTCCGCCAGCTCGGCCTGAATTCGATCCACCACTTGAGCAATATCATGTTTCTTACTCTGCAGATAGGCGTCCTGCATGTTCTCGAAAATTCTTGTTAAAGCATTGGCCTGACGGGCTAAAGCCGCTTCGGCGTTTATATTGTCGTCGTGAATTGTTTTTATGGTTTTTTCAATTAACAGTGGATCTTCCATAATTAGAAGATGAGCGCCCAGTAATGCGGTTATTTCGGCAGGTGCGCTGGCTGGTAATTGATTGCGTAAATCATCCAGGCCCTGGCGGGCTTGAATGACTGACTGGTTAAAACGTTTGACTTCGTCTTCAGCCGCGACAGGATCAATGCTGTACTCTTTTATCTCGCGATTGGCGCGATCCAGCAACAATGCCCTCCCTATGGCAATATCTCCTATGCCTGTACCGTTCAATAACAGCACTATTCACCCTCGCCAAATCGATCCGCGAACAGGTCAATAATGGTTTGGGCGGCCAACTCTTCATCCTCGCCTGCAACTTTCAAGCCGATTATCGTACCGCAGGATGCTGCTAACATCATGATACCCATAATGCTTTTCGCGTTGATACTTTGACCATTTAGCTCGATAAAAACCTCGCTCTCAAACTTCGAGGCGGTTTGAACTAATTTGGCAGCTGCTCGGGCATGCAAGCCGAGTTTGTTTACTACTTCAATTTGTTTTTCAATCAACATGTTTCTGAATTAAAAGTGGGAGTGGGCTGATAGGTGAGGGTGTAGATATTACACAAGCAGGTCTACACGGGCAGTTCACGGTGACTGATTTGCACCTGAATTTGCTCTTTTTTGAAATGATCTTTTAATTTCTCAATCATATAAACAGAACGATGTTGGCCGCCGGTGCAACCAATTGCAACAGTTATGTAACTTCTATGCTCGGCCTGAAAGTTGGGTAACCATCGACTGAGCAATTGCTGAATTTGGGTGAACATCTCAGTAACACTGTGTTCTTTCGAGAGAAAGTCGACAACCTCCTGGTCCAGGCCTGTCAGGTTTTTTAACGGTTCTTGCCAGTAAGGATTTGGCAAGCATCGAACATCGAAAACAAAGTCAGCATCCTGCGGGGTACCATGTTTGTAGCCAAAGGATTCAAAAAATAATACCGGGCCGGCAAATCCTTCAACACCTGCAACATCCCTGATCAGGCGCCGTAGCTCGTGAGGGGTACGGCGTGACGTATCAATACGACGAACCGCGTGCTCTATTAGAGGTTGTATTAATTCGCTTTCTTTACGGATGCCATCAACCAGTGGTGTTTGACGATCTGTTAGGGGATGCTTACGGCGGGTTTCACTGAATCTTTTTATCAGAACTTTCTCTTCTGCCTCGAGAAATATTATTCGATAGTCAACGCCGGAACTTTGCAGCGATTGTAGAATGTCAGGTAATCCTTCTAGAAACTGTTGATTGCGCGAATCAAGTCCAACCGCTACGCGTTGTTGTTCGCCTGTCCCGGACGGTGCGCTCATCACGCTGGCAAGTTCAGGTAAAAGTACAGCCGGAATATTATCAATGCAATAATAACCCATGTCTTCCAGAGCATTTAGAGCAACGGTTTTTCCTGAACCGGATAGGCCGCTGACAATGAGCATGGTGAACTGATTTAATGTGGTAGACATAATTAGTACTGTTTGGGTCTGAAATATTCCATTGCTGGCTTGGTTAACTAGATTTGTTTAGTAAGCGATTGCGTCTTTCAATAAGCTGTTGCTGTTTATCGATAAACTCTTTGACTGGATCTCGACCAAACTGGTGCTGTATATGGGTGCGCACGGCGGCTTCAACAAGAACAGACAGATTTCGACCTGGGGCGACCAGTAGATGAATTTCAGGAATGCTGACATCAAGTACTTTAAGCTGGCTGACTTTTGGCGTTAGTCGGTCCATATCCTGCATAAATTCCTGGTCATCAGAAGTCAGGTGCACGGCCAGATCAACGGCTAATGAATCTTGTACAGCCGTATTGCCAAACATATCAGTTATATCCAGAATGCCAAGACCACGCACTTCCAGATAACCGCGTATCAATTCTGGGCAGTAACCGCGGATCTTATATGGTGAAGATCGATACAGCTGAACTGCATCATCTGCCACCAGCCGATGACCTCGATTTATAAGATCCAGAGCCACCTCACTTTTGCCAATGCCACTAGCGCCCTGGATTAAAACACCGACGTTCATTATGGACATGAGGACGCCATGCAACGTGACATTCTCAAGTAATTTCCGAGCTACTCTATGTAGCAGGCGCTCGAATAGCAGCGAGTGGGAAAGACTGGAGCGGTAAATGCAGACATCAGTTTTATTGCAGATGTCCAGCAACCAGTCGGGTGCTCCGAGATCGTCGCTGACGACAAACACAGTAACTTCATCGTTTTCACTGCAACGCAGCAGTGTGTTCCGGTCATCATCGGCAGAGGCAGCGCTAAGCCGATCGAGATCGTCAGGGCGGATAATTCGCACAGGGCTAATGCTACCAGTCGACCAGTAACCAATAGTGCTGATTTCTGACTCGGGCATAGCCAATCTGGCGATAGTACGACGCAGGCCATTGGCACCGGCTTCGAGTTTCATACCGAGCCTTTCTGACTTGCTGTGAAACAACTCTGCTACTGTGAGTTCATCGTTCATTGCCTGATTGACCTTAAGTTATTCGAGACTAGTCAAACAGTGATAAAAACTATCGGTGTCAGTTTGGCAAAGCAAGTCACTCCTAACAGTTGGCTGACTAAAAATACCAGCCAGTTTGGCTAATATTTTTAAATGCATGTGGTTGGCATCAGCGGGAACTATCAGACCTATCACGCAACGGATTGGTTGATCATCTATGGCTTCAAATTCCAGTGGCTGGGCTAACAACATGGCACATACGATAGGTTGATCAATGCCATTGATTCGACCATGGGGGATGGCTATGCCTTCCCCAATTCCCGTGCTTCCAAGTCGTTCCCGTTCATTGAGAATTTGAAAAATCGTGTCACGATCCAGCTCACTGTGCCCCACTGATAACAAAGAGGCGACTTCTTCCAGCAGACGTTTTTTGCTGGAGACCTGAACTCCAGTCAACACTCTGTCGGGGGAAATCAGATCCGCAAGAAATCCTTTTGTTGGGATCCCAGACTCGACTCCCTGCTCAGAATAAGAAGTATTAGCCATATCACTCATGAACTACAATGGGTGTTTCAGCACGGTGACTGGTGTTTTTTTCCTTGTGTCTTAATAACTGCCTGTCAAGTTTGCTGATCATTGCATCTATTGCCGAGTACATATCATCGGCTTCAGCGGTGGCATGAAAATTTAGCCCTTTGCCATTTATAGTAGCCTCCGCATTGTGGCGATTCTTTTCTACCAATAATACAACATGGGTGTCGGTTACATGGTCGAAATGTCTGTTGATCTTTTGCATCTTGTCCTCGACGTGACTTCGCAGTGCGTCGGTGACATCCATATGTTGGCCACTTACTGATATTTGCATTCTTTACCTCTTTGTTTTACTCAGGATTAGATTAATGATTTGCGTTGACTGGATGAGGGAATATTCATTTGCTCACGATACTTGGCGACTGTCCGCCGGGCGATATGAACTCCTCTGGATTTAAAATGGTCAGATATTCTTTGATCACTGATGGGCTTTTTACCCGATTCGCCATTAATTAGCTGACGGATTTGCGCCTGGATTGCCGTAGAAGAGGAGTTTTCTCCTGATTCGGTTTCCAATTGACTGGAGAAGAAAAATTTCAACTCATGAATGCCTCTTGGGGATAGCATGAATTTTTGATTGGTTGCTCGGGAAATTGTCGATTCATGCAAAGAAAGCTTTTCTGCGACTCTTTTTAAGGTGAGTGGTTTCATGTGGCTAGGCCCATGCTCAAAGAATTCACATTGATGACCAACAATTTCCATGGCCACCAAAATGATAGTTTCGTTGCGTTGTTTCAGGCTTTGTAAAAACCACTTGGCGTCCTGGTAACGTTGCTTAAAGTAGATACTATCTTCGCTACTGCCGTCTGCAGATAAATAGGTTCTGTAGGCGGGGCTTAAGCCCAGATTTGTGCGATTGTCAGAATTCAATTCTACCTGCCAGCCTGTTGTTGCCTTTTTCACCAGTATATCTGGAACAATATATGCTGCCGGTAGACTGGATAGTCGTTGGGCGGGTTTTGGGTCGAGACTGCGAATGATGTTCAACGCGATAACTAGACGGTCGTGATCCAGTCCGCTGTGTTTTTTTAATCGACTAAAATCCCGTGTACTTAATGCCTGCATGTGTTGGGACACAATTAAATGGGCATCTGCAATGTCGTTGTCATCACCTGACATTGACTCTAGTTGCAAAAGCAAGCATTCGGGCAGATCACGGGCACCAACTCCCGTTGGATCAAGCTGTTGAATTAATTTGACGGCATTGTTGAATTCAGATTCAGTAATCTGTATGCCTTCGGGCAGTAATTTATGAACTTCCGCCAACTCTAAATCCAGATAACCGTCATCATTGATATTTTCAACTAAAACAGAGGCAATCAGTGCCTGTTTTCGGCTCATGGGAGTCTGTTTGATTTGTTCGTCAAGATAATCGATCAGACTGCGAGTTCCGCTGACATTTTCCAGCAGACTGCTCGTGTCAATATCAGATCGAACGGAGCCTTCGTTTTTTGTTCGGACTGTTTCTGGTTCTGATCTTACAACCCAATCTTCAGCGGCTTTTTCAGTGAAATCTTCAGCAGAAAAATCGGCATCTGAGTCTATTGTTAAGTCATCTGAGAAACTAAGTTGAGGTGATTCTTCTATTTCCGTTGGTTCAAGTCCGGTATCCTCTGGCAAGATCTCAGCTCCTTGTTCTTCCAGAAAAGGGTTGGATTCCAGGTTGAGCTGAATTTCCTGCTGTAGGTCCAACGAGGAAAGTTGGAGCAAATTAATTGCCTGCTGCAGCCTGGGCGTTAGTTTAAGACGCTGACCAAGTTTAAGATTGAGGGATTGTTTCATTTGTATTGATGATTCTACGCCTCGACAGAGCACGGTACAAACCCGTCACGTTTGGGCTTCCCTTGTTTATAACTTGAATTCGTGTCCAAGATAGGTTGAACGAACTTCCGGGTGTAGTAATATTTCTTCGGGACTGCCTGCGGCCAATACACGTCCTTCGGCCAATATATAGGCTCTATCACAAATTCCAAGGGTTTCACGTACATTGTGATCGGTTATAAGTACGCCAATACCGCGTTTTTTTAGAAAAGAGATAATTTTTTGTATGTCTTTTACTGATATAGGATCTATGCCAGCAAAGGGTTCGTCGAGCAAAATAAACTGCGGAGTCAATGACAATGCACGAGCAATTTCAACCCGTCTACGCTCTCCACCTGATAAGCTGATGCCCATGGATTTGCGCTTGTGGCCCAAATTAAATTCGTCAAGCAGAACATCGACGCGATTTTTGCGCTGCTCAGTGGTTAGATTGGGCAGTGCTTCTAGTACTGCCATAATATTATCTTCGACGGAGAGTCGGCGAAACACAGATGGTTCCTGGGGGAGGTAGCCAATACCGAGTCGAGCACGCCGATGCATCGGCAGATCGCTGATATCTTTCTTATCCAGCGTTATAAAGCCCTTGTCACGCCGAACCAATCCGCAAATCATATAAAAAGTAGTGGTTTTTCCAGCACCATTGGGACCTAGCAGGCCGACTACTTCGCCGTTTTTTACACCAACATTGACATTGTTTACAACATTCAGCCCCTTGTAGGACTTACATAGATCTCGGGTTGCCAGAGTGGCCATAAAGATACTACTTTGAGATTAGATTATTAATTATCGACAACTTCAGGACGCAAATTTCTGTCTAGGAACCCTTCGGTTTCAAGGTGATTCTTGCACGTCGCTCAGTCGAGTCGGCCTCTTCTGTTGTGCTGCTGGATGAGGGTGTGGTAGCAGACGAGGGCTGGCTAGCAGACGGCGCCGGCTCGGGGTTTTTAGTGGTTTGTGTGCCACCGCGCATCTTCATTTTATCTGTAGCCATGTTGTATTCGATGGTTTTTGCGCTGACTACATCCGGTCCCTGAGATAATTCCGCATCCTTGGTCAGAGTGATTGTGTTGTTAATTTCGTCAAGCAAAATAAAATTGGCCTTGCCAACAACGTCATGCTCTTTACCATCAGGCCGTTGTCGAAACACCGCTCGTTTACCCTTGGCAATAGCTTTTTCTAGCTGGTCGTTTTTGAAATGTACTTCAAGAATATCTGCGGTGATACGTAGTGTTCCCTGAACCAGCCTGACATCACCTTCATAGGTTCGCTTGCCGGTACCAAAATCAATATCTACTGATTCCGCGTCGATGACAGCAGGTTGGTCGCGATCAGATTCAAGTGCTGATACCCAGGCAGGCCAGGTAATCAGAAGCAGTATAGTGAAAGTTAAATGAGTCTTCATGGGCTAAGTTTACCATTTACTACTGCACAATCGGGCAGCATTTCGTGGGTTAATTGTAACGGTTAACCCGGCGTTATCCAGGTGGGTTTTTCAACTTTACCCGCATTCGGTTTGTTGTCGTCACATGCCCAGCTTTATCACCGGTCTGACTTTCGATAACTTTGACTGAACCGCTAAGTAAAATTTCCGTACCATCAGCGGAGATTAATCCGGATTCTGCATAAACATGGCGCGGCCCTGCGTCTTTTGAATACTGAATGATGTGCGGTTGCTCGACCAAAGAAGTGTCGTCATCCGGGAAATGCACCAAACGCAAAGCCTCAAGAATATACTGTCGGCCGCTGCGATCAAGGCCTGAAGAGACAAAATTTTCAATGTAGTAATCAGGATCGTGACTTTCAGCTCTGGCTTCAACGCTTTCGGCTTTTTCAGGACCTGAGAAATTTTCCAGCCAGGCTGTAAGGGCGGCAAATAGCAGCAATGCCATAACCAGCAGGGATTTTTCCAGGATATTCATAGAATTCCTGCCCTGAGCAGATCAAGGGTATTCAATGCACCCTGTACCTTACCACCTTGGTCAACCGCGAATATGCCGTTAATTGAGTGGGTGCGCATGATTGTAATCAGTTCTGTTGCAAGTGCGTCTGGGGTCGTTGTAACCGGATCTTTGGTCATTATGTCCTGAATTAAACAATCGTGAATATCCACACTTCGGTTGAGTGTACGGCGCAGATCTCCATCGGTGTATACGCCAGCCAGACGCTGATCATCATCGACAACAGCAGCCATGCCCAGGCCTTTACTACTCATTTCGATTAGTACGTCGGATAGTGTCGAATTTAAGGGCACCAATGGAATTCTTTCGCCGCTATGCATAACATCACTGACGTAGAGTAATAAACGACGGCCTAGTGCTCCGCCTGGGTGTGATCGGGCAAAATCACTGGATGAAAAGCCGCGTGCCTTTAATACCGCTATCGCAACAGCATCACCCATGGCCAAAGTGGCAGTGGTGCTGGCAGTGGGCGCCAGATTGTGGGGGCAGGCCTCAGATTCGACAGAAACGTTCAGACAGGCGTCGGATGTACGTCCTAATGTTGAATCAGGATTGCCGGTAATTGCCAGCAAAATCACGTCCATACGCTTAACAATGGGCAGAATGGTTAGTATTTCCGGTGTTTCGCCAGAGTTTGATATGGCAATGACCACATCCCCCGGAGTGATCATGCCAAGATCACCATGACTTGCTTCGCCAGGATGGACAAAAAATGACGGCGTGCCTGTGCTAGCTAGTGTGGATGCAATTTTTCCGCCGATGTGCCCGGATTTACCCATTCCAACCACAACCACACGCCCTTTGCAGGCTAGGATTAGCTCACAGGCACTCTGAAAATCCGCACCAATACGCTCGGACAGGTGGGCAATGGCTTCAGCTTCCAGGTTGATTACGGCGATACCTGAAGCTTTGAAATTGGATTCGGGGGTCATTGGTTAAAGTTGAAGCTATAAGTAGTGATGTTGTGGAGTATAGCAAAGCCTGCTTTTTTTCTATAAAGTCCGGCGCGACCTGACCGAGCCTCGCTATAGTGCCGGTTTATTCGAAAACTCTTAATTCTCTGGATCGGAAACGTACGTGACCACTCTACCGCTAAACTGGGATGACATCGATACTGTCCTGCTTGATATGGACGGTACATTGCTGGATCTTAAGTTTGACAACGACTTTTGGCTACAGATAGTGCCGGTGGCCTATGCAGACAAGCACTCTGTTTCCGTGCATGAGGCGTGCAATATCATCTTCCCTCGAATGCGTTCATTGCGAGGAACCATAAACTGGTACTGCGTGGAATTCTGGAGTCTTGAACTGCAGCTTGATATTGTTGATCTAAAATGTCAGTGTCGAGATGCGATTAGTTTGCGTGACGGATCAATCGCGTTTTTGAATGCGGTGAAACGCAGTAACCGCCGCCAGATTATGGTTACTAATGCACATGAGGCGACTCTGGACATTAAGATGCAACGCACAGGAATAGCTCATTTGTTTAATGAGTTGATTTCATCTCATCGATTTAAAACCCCGAAGGAGCAGCGCGAGTTTTGGGTCAAGTTGGTAGAGCAAACTGGTGTCGATCTCACCCGCTGCCTTTTTATTGATGACAGCGCGGCGGTACTGGATGCCGCACAAGATGCCGGTGTTGGCCACATATTGGGTGTGCTGAAGCCAGACTCAAGTCGTCCCGAAAATCACTATGAGAATTTTGTCGCGCTGGATTCCTATACGGAAATTCTTCCCCAATGAAGACGTTAGATTTGCCGAGACAGGTGGAACTACTGCAAGTTTACCGTCAGGAGATTTCGTCGAGGGGGTATATGGAGGATCCCGCACAACTGGAGGTGCTGGAAGAGCTACAACGTATAGCTGATGGTTTGATCGCCCTGGACACCTTGGCGACGGGATGGCTTGGACAACTTCTTAATCAGTTTGGCGGGCAGAAAAAGGAATCGTTAAAAGGTCTATATTTGTGGGGCGGTGTTGGCCGCGGTAAAACATTTGTTATGGACCTGATGTTTCAACACCTGCCAATTGAGCGCAAGCTACGAGTGCATTTTCATCGTTTCATGTTGTCAGTTCACAAACAACTTTATGAACTGAAGTCTACCCGGGAACCGTTAGCGGTTGTGGCCGCAGACATTGCAAAAAATACCGGTTTGCTTTGCCTCGATGAACTGTTCGTCGAGGATATTACTGACGCCATGGTGTTGGCAGCGCTGTTTGACGGTTTGATTGAGCATGGTGTGGTGTTGATTTTTACCACAAATTGCGAGCTCGATGAGCTATATAGCGGCGGCTTGCAACGAGAGCGTTTTCTGCCGGCTATCAAACTACTAAATGAACAATGTGTGGTGCATGAAATGGCTGGTAACGAGGATTATCGGCTACGTACTCTCGAACAGGCGCAAACCTATATTTGCCCGCATTGCGATGACACCGACAGCGAACTCGAGGTGTTATTCCGGCAGCTTGCCGGTGAAGAGGGGCTGGGTTGTAGCCCACTGACTGTGTTGGGAAGGGAAATAGCCGTGCGAATGACTGGTGAAGGTATTGGCTGGTTTGAGTTTGATGCGTTGTGTGATGGACCACGATCCAAAGTGGATTATGCCGAGCTATCCCGCTATTTTCACACGCTAATTATTTCCCAATTGCCTATACTAGATACGCAACGGGAAGATCCTGCCAGACGTTTTGTAGAATTGATCGATGAGCTTTATGATCGTCGGGTTAATGTGATTTTGTCAGCCGCAGATCAACCTGAGAGAATATACAGTGGTAAACGATTGACGCGTAGCTTTGAACGGACAGCTAGTCGCATCAGAGAGTTTTCGTCGCCAGGCTATATGTGTCAGCCACACAGACCTTAAAGGCCCCAGGTGTTCTGTAAAATTTTCACAATAAACCAGGTATGCGGCTCAGGTGATATCTACCGGATCAATGTCGATTGACCAGCGCACTTTGCGTGCTTCGGGCATCTTTTCCAGCTTGTCTACAAGTAACTTGAGAAAGTGACTTAGAACGCCGCGTTTTGGCGACTGGATTAGAAGTTGGGCGCGAAACCGACCGGCTTTTCGTTCCATTGGTGCAGTTACCGGGTCCATTACATCGACGCTATTAAATTGCTTACGCAAGGAGGCAGCCACCAGGGCCAAACTACCTAAGAACCTAAGTGCCATATGTTGTTCCACCGATTCTGCTCGAATTAAGCACAGATGGGAAAATGGTGGGAATTCGCTAGACAGTCTTGTTGCCAGTTCGGTATGCGCAAACGTGTCATAGTCATGATTACGGATGGCTTTAAGACAGGGGTGTTCCGGAAAGCGGGTCTGGATCAAGACCTGGCCTGGCCGATCGCCTCGGCCGGCCCGACCGGAGACCTGAGTGACTGCCTGAAAGAGACGTTCGGTTGCGCGAAAGTCGACACTGAACATAGCCTGATCAGAATTTAGCACGCCAACCAGTGTGATTCCGGCAAAATCATGTCCTTTGGAAAGAAGTTGTGTACCCACCACTATATCAACTTCGTGATTACGTATCAGATTGAGTTTTTCTTCAAGAACGCCCTGACCTGTGGTGTTGTCCCGGTCAATACGGATAATTCTGGCTTGCTGGAAAATTTGCCTTAGGCGTGCTTCTACTCGTTGCGTTCCTTCGCCGCCCAGATAAAATTTTTCCGACTTACAGTCAGGACAATTATTCAGCTCCGAACTCTGTTTACCACAATGATGGCAGCGCAATGACGCTCCATTGGTGTGTAGTGTGAGATAGCTATCACATCTTGTGCAGCGAGCGCGCCAGCCGCAGTCATTGCAGATAACCACCGGGGCAAATCCCCGACGATTGATGAAAACCAGGGACTGCTCACCGAGTTCTAGACGACTTCTTATTGCATCTATTAGTGGCCGACTTAAGCCATCCTCTATTGGCCAGCGATCTGAAAATATTGTATTTATTGTTGGTAATGTGGCGCCTCCCGCTCGATTGGGAAGTTCAGCTAGTCGATAGCGTCCCTGTTGGCTATTTTGAAATGTTTCCAGAGAGGGTGTGGCTGAGCCCAGCATTACCGGAATATCCAGTTGAGACGCGCGTTTAATTGCTACGTCGCGGGCGTTGTAACGAAACCCATCTTGTTGCTTAAATGATTGATCGTGTTCTTCGTCGACAACAATAAGACCCAATTCTGGCATGGGTGTAAATACTGCAGAACGTGTACCCAGAACGACCCTGGCCAGGCTCTGTTGAGCTAATTGCCAGCCCTGGACTCGTTCGGAGCTTCCCAGGCCGGAATGTAGTGCGACAAGAAATTGTGGAATTCTGGCACGAAATCGTTCTACTAGTTGAGGTGTTAGCGCAATTTCGGGTACCAGAACCAAAACTTGCTTACCGCTATCCAGCACACGACGAGCGCTATTTAAATATACCTCGGTCTTACCACTGCCTGTTACACCCTTCAGTAAAACACAATTGAAGCTATGTTCTGCCTGTAGCAAACTCTCGATGGCGATTTTCTGATCGTCATTTAAGGTAGGTCCGGGTTGTGGAATAATCGGACCTGGTAAAGACTCAGAGGAGACGAGGTTGAGTTGAATTAATTTTCTTAAGGCGGGTAAGCAGCCAGGTAATAGTTTAGAAAATTCTTTTGAGTCAATCTGACTGTGATTGCGTAAAGTTTCCAGAACTAAGCGCTGCTTGCTGGCATTTACACTAACCCGTTCGCGGATATCATCGATGCTAGTTTTTAATCGATAGTATTGACGGGGTTTTATCGTGGTGGTTTTGATTTTTCTTAACTGGGCTGGTAATGCAGCCTGAAATACTTCTCCAACAGGATGGTGATAATAGTTAGCCGCCCATTCGAGCAATTTCAATTCCCCGCTACCCAGTAACGGTGTTTCATCCAAAAGCTGATCAAGAGGGCGAATTTTGTCCGGGTTGTAGGAGGCCTTCTGATGCACAGCAACGACTATGCCGACCATCTGTCGGCTACCAAAAGGCACCAGTACGCGGCAACCAGGAGCGGGAAGTGGGGTGTCGGAAGGCGTTAGATACTCAAAGGTTTTCCGCAGCGGAACCGGCACAGCAACCTCCACAACGCAATCTTGAAAATCAGACACAATAAGGAATTAGCGGTGAGTTAAATCAGTCCGGATTATAGTGTTGAAAGCTACGTTTGAGGTGATTGGAATTAAATTGTAGTGGACAGTTATCTGGTTTGGTAAACCTTTTGTCGTGGTAGTTAAGTTACCCACAGAGATTGTGGATAAGTATGTGGACAAAAGTTACTTTAGCAATAAAAAAACAGGTTCGGAGGTATGTTTGTAGAAATTGCCTATTTTTTGTGCAATCATTAAAAAATCTTATTAATCAAGTAGATATGAGTCTTATGCAATCAAATTAGAGAGATATTTGGTGGAAACTCCATAAATGCAGAATTTTTACACTCATTGTGTATAAAAACTTTCTGGAAATAATATTTTGCAAAAAAATAAATAGTTCAAGAGCCTTTTCTATCAATACTTTAGTGGGACTTGTTGTGCAGTCAGTACAAGAGTAGCCGCTAACCGCTATTGTGTTTAAGCCAGTCTTGTGGGTGATTGGTAAAAAGCTGTTTGAGGCCGCAAAATAACCCGGTATTAAGCCCAAAGCTATCTTGGTCGAAAGCCAATCTTTAAAAAACATGTTTTTATAGCTTTATAATTCTCGCCGATTGGTTAATCATCACAGCCTATTTTCAAAACCGATGGTCTTTATTTTCTAATGCCTAACTTACCTGATGACTACCGACAACAAACAGGGGGTTTTAAGCGGTTAATTTTTGCCGGGAAAAACTCATGGAACGGATTTTTAAGCGCGTGGCGAGAAGATGTTGCAGTGCGTCAGGAGGTATTGCTTTTATTGATAGCGATCCCGGCGGCGTTTTGGCTTACTGGCGATAAAATAGAGAGGGTCTTATTGGTTTCCAGCGTGGTAATAGTGCTGATTGTCGAATTGCTCAATACAGCTGTAGAAGCCGTTGTCGACAGAATTGGAACCGAACATCACGAGTTGTCAGGTAAAGCCAAGGATGTTGGCTCCACCGCTGTTTTTGTTAGTCTGGTGTTAGCAGTTTTTGTGTGGTTAATTATACTAATTTAGTGCTACAGCAGAATGTAACCAATTAGTCTGGCCGAGCGAGTCTTAAAATTTCTCCAAAAGACACATATTCCCCCGCTCCAATTCGACCCACTGGACGGATTTTGTCGGCCAGCACCTTCAAACGACCTTTAGCATCTTCACCGCAAACTTCATCGTCGACATAAATATGCTTAACCAGACCAATGGCCAGCGTTTGTGGAGCACTACCCAGTTGAATCATCTGATGACGCTCGCAGGCAAAAGCGACTCGGGTATTTTTTATGCGTGGCAATCGGCTGCCAGGGAAATCAACCGTTTCCAGACCAGCTTTTTCTACTTCAGATTCGCCGTAGGGCAGGGTCGCTGAAGTCTGATTCATAGCATCCAGATTTTCTTCGTCAACTAAATGGATAACGAAATCAGAACGTTCTTCAATATTTATCTTGGAGTCTTTGAAGTCTCCATTGGGTTTGAGGCCTAGTGAAACCATAACCAGGGGTGGATCGGAACACACTGCATTGAAGTAGGAGTAGGGACCCATGTTATAGCTGCCATCGCGATTTTCCGACAAAACCCATGCGATGGGTCGGGGCAGGATCGTCTGGATCATGGTGAAATAAACCTGCGGGGCGGGCAAAGTATGGAGATCGATAATCATGGGCAATTAGGTCTGATGTTTTTGATGCGCGGCACTATAACTTTGCCAGCCAAAAATCGCCAGCGCTGTCCAAATGCAGCTAAATGCAATCACATTTGCCTGATTGAGTGGCTCCTGATAAATCTGCCAGCCAATGATGAACTGGATCGATGGTGTTAGGTAAAATAAGATGCCAATGCTGGATAGCTGTAGATGCTTTGTTCCTGCTACGAATAGCATCAATGGTAATGCGGTGATGATGCCTCCGCCGATAAGCAGGATGTCGGTTTGCAGCGATAGATTACTGAAAGACGAGGTTCTATCAGCATAGATATAGCCAAGCCATGCCAATGCCAATGGCATCACTAAAAGTGTTTCAACAAGCAACCCGGTTATTGCATCAATGCCGTTTTTTTTTCTTAAGCCGCCGTACAACGCAAAGCTAGCGGCAAGTGCTAATGCAACCCAGGGCAGTATGTTATTCGCAATAAACATATACAACACCCCGGTTGAAGCTATTGCAATGGCCCACCACTGTGCCTGACTCAATCGTTCGTGGAACATCAAAAGACCGAGTCCTACACTCATAATGGGTGATAGAAAGTATCCCATGCTGGCCTCAATAATCTTGTTTTCAGCCATAGCCCAGATATATATCCCCCAGTTTGTAGTTATTAGACATGCTGTAAGACAAAGCTGGCCAAGATAGAGCGGGTTCCTGATTATGTGGAGCAAATCGTGAAGACGTCTTAGCACGAGTAATACGATTACCACAAACGGCACTGACCAGATAACTCGATGAGCAAGAACTTCAACAGGGTCCACTTCCACCAGTTGTTTCCAGTAAATCGGAAATAACCCCCAAAGAGTGAAGGCTGAAATTGCTAACAGGCTACCAATTGCGACTTGGCGGGTTATTGCCATGGTGAAAAATTATGTTGTTTCCAGGCTTCGTATACGGCCACTGCAACACAATTGGAGAGATTGAGACTGCGGCTATCTGTAACCATGGGTAAGGTAACCTGACATTGTGGTTTGGCTAGATCTCTCACTTCTAACGTCAGACCACGACTTTCAGGACCAAATATCAAGGCACTATGTTGTGGGTAGTCACAGTCACTGTAGGCTTTTTTATGATGGGTGGAGAAAGTAAATACCGTTGCATCTGGCAGATTCGCCGTACAGTGATTAATATCTGGATGTATCTCAACATTAGTCATCGCATGGTAGTCGAGACCCGCTCGCTTAAGATTTCGATCATCCAGACTAAAACCGAGTGGTTCAATCAAATGAAGGTGGCAGCCACTATTTGCACAGAGTCGAATGATGTTGCCGGTATTAGGAGGAATCTCCGGCTCGAAAAGGATGACGTGTAACATTCACATTAAACGGGTTTGACGATAACCAGAATCACGATGGCAACCAATACCAGTACCGGAAACTCATTGAACCATCGGTAAAAAACATGCCCATGCTGATTACGGTCATTTTTAAACCGACTGACCAGATTGCCGCACCACAAATGATATATAACTAGCACCGCCACTAGAATCAGCTTTATGTTCAGCCAGCTGCCGCTAAACCCGTAACCCAGCCAAAGCCATAACCCAAAAATGAGTGTCAGGATGGCGCCGGGCGTCATTATGCCGAAATAAAGCTTGCGCTCCATTATCTTAAACCGCTGCAAACTGGTGTGGTCTTCAGCCATGGCATGATAAACAAACAGTCGAGGTAGATAAAAAAGTCCAGCAAACCAGGTCACCATAAATATGATGTGTAAAGCTTTGATCCAGAGCATGGTCTTAACCAGATTCTTCTACGTCGGGTTTGCGACCAAACAAACTGCCAATTTTTCTGAATACGGTTTTAATGCCACGCCAGATTTTCGGTAATAACCAGATCATCAACGCAATGAACACAACCAGTGCCACGATGAAACCGATGGGGTAGTGTAGCGCGGTCCATAAGCCGCCAATAACTGCGACATCTTCACCAATACTGGCGGCCCAGTTAGAGAACGGCTCCGGCGATGTATTAATCAGAACCCGACTGCCAGCCTTGGTCATATGGCTGCCTGCGGTCAGTGTTCCGCCAAGTAAAAGCCCGGCTAATTCTGCCTCTGCACCCAGCGGGCTGATGGCACCCGCGGCGAGCATGGCACCAGCGGGTATGCGGATAAAACTATGCAAAACATCCCAACCAGTATCAACACCGGGAATTTTGTCAGCAAAGAACTCAACTGCATACATAAATCCAGCAGCAGCTAAAACCAGGGGATTGCCGAGAATTTGTAAATCCGGCGGCAGGTCAATAGAGCCCGTGCTGAACATCCAGCCGAGCATAAATACGGCCGCGTACAAGTTTATGCCGCTGGCCCAGGCCACACCCATGGTGGCAGCTATAATAGAGATAATGTCCACGTTTTTTCCGAATTACAGGTAGGATAGATTTGTTATATCAATTCTTTTACTATTTTCGCTTATTTCAACTGGCTTTGAAACAGACCATTGCAAAACACTAATGCCTATCGAAACACTTAATAAAGCTACGCTGGTTACTGCGTGCGATGAACTGGCGCAAAATGAGCGACGTTTTGCAAATATTCTCGATGAGTTTAGTCACCCGCCATTGTGGTCACGTAACACCGGTTTCGACACTATGGCACTAATTATTTTGGAACAACAGGTTTCTCTGCGTTCTGCCCGGGCAATATACAAAAGACTACATAATCTCTTTAATGGTGTTCAAGCTGGAAAAATAGCGGATGTTAACGCTGAATACTTGCAAAAAGCCGGATTGACTCGACAAAAGTCTGCCTACATCCACGAGCTTGCTGTCGCAATTATCACCGGTAGTTTCAGTTTCAGATCGGTTGCAAGACTTGAAAATGACGAGGCCAGGAAGTTGTTAACATCGCTAAAAGGCATTGGGCCGTGGAGTGCCGATGTCTATTTGTTGTTTGCACTTGGCCGCAGTGATATATGGCCACCCGGAGATTTAGCGCTGAATAAATCTGTAGGAGAGGTATACCAGATGCAGAAAATGCCTGACAACGATACATGCGTAGTAATGTCAAAATCGTGGCGTCCGTGGCGATCTGCTGCTGCACGGATGTTCTGGCATGCTTATTTGTGCCGAAGAGGCAGGCAAGACGATTAAGTAGCATCTATAATTAGATCAATTATACTGAGAAAGTAACTAAGCCGAGCAGCCAGGATTAGGATCACAGCGTTGAGGAATGCGACAGGGTTTACTGGAGTTTTGCCCTTCCTTAGTGCCTGGTAAAAAAATTATATAGCAGGAGAAAGATATGCGGATTAAGTTTTTTGGCGTCAGAGGATCGATGCCGGCGCCTGGACCCACCACAACCCAGTATGGTGGTAATACCTCCTGTGTGCATGTAAGTTTTGAAAATGGTGAAGAAATTATTCTAGATGCGGGGACCGGCTTACGCGAGCTGGGCTACTCACTGGTGCAATCCAGCCAGCCAGTCAATCTAGTTTTATCCCATAATCACTGGGATCATATTCAAGGATATCCATTTTTTGGACCATTGTATCAACCTGGCAGACTGATTCGTGTGTACGACAGAATTAGTTCTGCAGAACAAGGTTTGTGCTCTATGTTTGATCAGATGGATGGCATTAGTTTTCCTGTCCGTGTGCGTGATTTACCAAGTGAAAGCCAGGTTCACTACAGCGGACTTGAAGAGCAGATGTCGAAGCAGGGGATCGAGGTTATAAGTAAAGAACTTAATCATCCTGGCGGTGGCTGTGCATTCAAACTAGCTAGTAATCAGTTGTCCTGTGCTTATGTTACTGATAATGAATTACAGCCTCCTAATCAACCTAATACAAGCTATGACCAATGGGTTGAGTACCTACACAAAGTGGATGTGTTGATTCATGATGCGCAATATACCGAAGATGATATGCCCCACAAACATGGCTGGGGACACTCATTAATTTCCCAGGTTAGACAGCTGGCGCTTGATGCAGAGGTTGGTACATTAGTTATGTTCCATCATGATCCTCAACGGACTGATGGTGAATTGGATGAAGTTAAGCGAGAGAATGAAATATTCTTTCGTAGTCATACTGCCAGCACTAATTGTTTTTGTGCCTACGAAGGCCTTGAAATTGAGCTGGCTAAATCTGCTTCCGATGGTCGAACCATGATGCGGGTTTTATAGTGCTCAGGTCTGCTACTGTGTAGATGACGCTTTACAATGTTGCTTTACAGGCCATAAACAAGGGTGTGCCGGATGCTGGTAAAACCAGATCCTTGCTGTGTGATCTTGAGCTGAAATTAAAGCCCGGCGAGTTTGTTGGAATAACTGGGCCGAGTGGCTCAGGTAAATCAACACTATTGAACATCATTGCCGCAATAGAGTATCCAGATCAGGGCCGTGTAGTTATCAATGGAGAAGAGCTGAGGCCGGGGCAGGAGTCTCGCAATACAATAATTCGCCGTCGACAGATTGGCATAGTTTTTCAGTTTTTCAATTTGGTGCCCACATTAACGGTACTCGAAAATCTGCAACTTCCGTTACTGCTTAAT
>JBLHGU010000044.1:0-29597 GCA_047615875.1 Parasphingorhabdus sp. | reverse complement strand
GAGGTCATGGGCAGAAATGCCAGCGCAAGTAGCACGTTGAAAGCAATGTGCATTGCTATGGTGTATTGCACCGGATCGAGACTTAACAGAGCTGAATATAAAACAATTTGCTCAAGCAAAATCAAAGCCACAACCACACCTATGCTGCGAAATATGATATTACCTAATGGTGCTCGGCGTTGCCTGGCGTCCTGTCCTGCGGTCGAACTAAAGACAGGAAATCCAGCACCTAAATTTGCCCCCAATACTAATAAGAGTGTCAACTCCCTATCAATCAAACCCGAGGCCGCCAGTGAAGCGGTAAACAAGACTGCCGCAAGGCTTGAATGCAACAACCAGGTAGTCAATGCAAACACGATGACCGCAATGACCGGTTCATCAGCAAGGGCGGTAACAATAACTGGTAATACATCGGAGTCGGTCAACGCTGAGGTATGGCTACGTAATAATTGCAATGCCAGCAAAACAACACCCAAGCCCATCGCAGCCCGAGAGTATTGCCTGATCGCTGTCTGTTCAGAACTACTGTGTCCGATAAAACCTGCCGCAATAAGAAATGGCGCTACCATGGAAAGATCAAAGCTGAGAATCGCGGCGACCAGGGTGGTGCCAATATCGGCACCCAGAATAACCGCCAGCGCGGCGGAGGTTGATACGGCATTGCGAACCACAAAACCATTAATCAAAATGGCTGTTGCCGTACTACTCTGAAGCGCCAGGGTAGCAACAATGCCAGACAGGCAAGCTACTACTCTATTACGTGTCCAGGACTCGAGTCGTCTGCCAAGGCTATCACCCGCAGCGCGTTCTACACCTGTGCGCACCATGCGCATACCCCAAAGCATCAGGGCTATGGTTCCTATAATATGTACCAGAAGCAGCGTGGCTGACATAAACTGAGTGTTGGGTCCCTAAACCCGAAGTGATGAATGCGTGGGATTGAATATCCTCCCGAGTTTGCTTCCTCTACCCTCGCAAGTCAACTTGCGTATCAGCGGATACTTGTTTTGATTGGTTTCTCAAGATAACTTACCCACGCATAACGTTTAATCACCGGTAAATGAAATTGACTAACAACACACTTTTTACTCGCAATAAAGCAGGCGGTACTGCACAACTTTCTAACTGGGGGGTGAACTCCGAGCATGGGCATCTGCATGATCTGTTACTAGCCTGCTGAAAACTTTAAATGGTTACCCACTAGTTCACTTTGTAAAGCTACTTTGCGACGCGGCAATATATTTAACCGTGAACTTGCATTCAAGCAACATGAGGAGATGGCTCAGGTCTATACCGATGCTGGTGTAAATGTGCATTGTCTGCCGGCGGATGAAAACCTGCCCTACCAGGCATTTGCCAGAGACTCCAATTTCATGACGCCTTACGGTGTCGTAGTTACGCAAATAGCGCAGTCGTTACGACGAGACCCGATGTAAATCCCAGGGCGTTTTCCGAACGATTTAGCTAGTCAACACGTAAGTATTCAAGCGCCCCTTACCCTTGATCTCAACATCGGCGATCTTCTCGAATTGATGATCGCCTTTTAGCAAATTATAAGTTTGTTCGGAAACTTGAATTTTGCCTTCAAAACCATTCGACTCCATTCTAGAAGCAGTATTTACCGTATCACCCCACAGGTCGTAGGCAAACTTTTTCTTGCCAATCACGCCGGCCACTACTGGTCCCGAGCTCATTCCAATGCGGATATGCAAATCGGTGCCTTGTTCCTTATTAAACTTTTTGGTTTCCTCAAGTATTGCCAGCGCAAATCGAGTCAGATCTTCTGCATGATGTGGTCGACTTTCCGGCACACCGGCTGCCACCATATAGGCATCACCAATGGTTTTTATTTTCTCAATGCCATAGTTGTCCAGCATATCGTCGAATCGCGAAAATAATCCATTCAACACACCGACTAGCTCAGTTGGCGAACACTTTGCTGCCCATTTGGTGAAACCAATAATATCAGCGAATAATATTGAGGTATCTTCAAAACGCTTTACCAACTCGCCTTCACTATGCTGGATATTGTGAGCAATGCTTGGCGGCAGAATATTAAACAGTAGGCGCTCATTCTCGATGTTAGCCTCCTGCAAAGCCACTTCAGACTTCTCAAGCTTTTGATTAAACAACATAGTTAACACAGCCATTGCGCCGAGTCCTGTAATGATCGTGGCAAAGTACAGAGTGTCAGTCACACTATCGGGTATCAGCCCGGTCGAGTAATTATTCCGGTAAAAATAGGCCAATACGACATAACAGCTAAGGGCCAGAAAGGAACAGGCAACTTTAAGTTTCAAATTGCCACGTATAAACATGAAAGGACCAACTACGAGGGTCAGCAAAAAATGCTGAAAACCACTACCCCAGCCCATCACTATCACACCCACAATCTGGTGGATAATCATTTCCAGAGCAAGCAGAACCATGCTTGTGACATACCATCTGCCATGGACCATCCAGATCAGCCACGTAAATAGCACTACACTGCCAATATTGAATAAAAACAATACCCGTACTTCGACAATGTAGAACAACAATAACAGTGAAAGATGAGAAAGTACCGAAATAAATATGACGCACATCGAGACAAAGTGATAACGCTGTTCCTGGGCCGATAAATCTTTCGGGTAAAACAGCTGCTTAATCATACTTTTCATGGCAATAACAAGTTTAGTTAGATTATATGGTCAGGATTTGGCCAGTTTTGAATAATAGGTGCGATCTATGTATTGATCTTGTATATTTTCCTCCACCTGACACACTCTGGAAAATTTCAGACAATTTTTGCTCCAATTAAATAGCCGTTTGCAACCATCTACAGCAAACTCATATCATACAGAAGTTTTATCTCATACCAATTGGGAGACTTATTGAAAGCACTTATTATTATCCACGGGCCTGTGTGGCCTACGTAGGCACAACTGGCTTCCTGTTTGGATAATTGTTTTTTGGCACTTTTAATATTCCCGCGGTAATGGCAGGTGCATTCGGGCTCATAGCCATGGTTTTTGTCTGCCACCATTGGAACCAGAAACAAATTACTCACCTGGATCACTTTGCTATGCAGCGGACTTAACCTGTTAGTGACTCTTTATGACATGGCGCCCGACTATTTAACCAGTGCCGCTAATACCTGAAGCCACTATCCCTGGTTTCTAACCGGCTCGTTTTACATCGGGATCGCGCTCCTACTATGGTATAGGTTTCAACCACAGAAAGAATGGTACTTACTAGCGAATGGAGTCCAGATCACTAAACAATTACGGAATCATCGATAAATCTGAATTATTCGCCAAACACTAGAAAGGACTTTTTTCAAGTTAAAAACCGGCGACAGAGATTTAAACAATGCCCTGCTCGTACGGATCTTACCAGCGGGTTGATAATCAGATTTTTAACAGATGATCTTCTGCTTCGAAGCGCTGAGCCAGCATCATTCCAAGTTCTGAAAACTCGAGAATAAATCGGGAGGCTTTAATATCATCCTTACAGTCTACAGAATGATGATCATTAAAAAGTAGCGCGAGTCTGGTACCTCTTAACATCAGAGCATAGTATTCTCTTGCCAGCAAGCCAAGGTTATTCTCGGCGCTATCGCCATGGCGATAGATTCTTTCATATAAGCCAAAATGACCCATCGCCACATAATCAACCAGTGCCTCACAGAAACGTTCTTTGAGCTGCTGATTGGGCGCATCACCTGCCTGAATTAGATTGCTGATTTTGCGTAACTCTATGACTAATGAGATTCGTGCAGCCTGAAAAGAGGCAACAAAATCATTATCGGATTGATGAGATTGGTGATTTTGGATTGTGGCTAACATGACAGGTTTCTCCGTTTTTTAAGCTTGCTTATAATATCGGACCGACAGCTCGTCACTTTAGTTCAACTGAAATATTGTCTGATTCATTACATTTCCGTATGAAATTAATACCGACGTTTATAAACTCGTACAAGATCTGGAATTTACCCGTGCGGCGAATTGCTTTGTAATATACTCATTAAGTACTCCCTTGCGCCTTAACCGCGAACAATCCTTTCTGGAAATTTTAATGAATATTTTGCTGTGGTCCGAACGGATTGGCTTCGTCGCTTTGGCTTTGCTCATAACTGGAGTTTTTGTAATCAGAAGCGGTCAACTAAAAATAGGCCTGCCAGTATTCGGACTGGGAAATTTGCTCGCCGTGCTGGTAGTCATTGGACTCGTCTATTGCCTGATTACACTGACTACTTCGACAATCGGCTTACGCGCTTTTATTGTGCTATTGCTTTGCGCCCTACCAACAATTCTAACAATAAAACTTTTTTCAACTCAGCATCTTTATCCCGGTATTCATGACATAACTACAGATACTGTAGATCCACCAGTTTTTCATGCAGCACCAGAGCAAAGAATAAAGAGTGACAACTCACTTGAGATCAAACCCGAGAGCATTCGTTTACAGCAAGAGGCCTATAGGGATCTAGCACCCATTACAGTTACATTGAATGCCGCGGAAGCCCAGCGTCTTGCCACCCAAACTGCTGAATCCCTGAACTGGGTAATTTATAATAATCAATTGGAATCAGGCGTTCTCGAAGCCTTTGACCAAACTTGGCTATTGGGATTTAAAGACGACATCGTTATTCGTATCCGCTCGGTGGACGAAGGCTCCATTGTAGATCTGCGCTCAGTTTCCCGTCGTGGGCGTGGCGACATAGGCGCCAACACCAAACGCATTCGTGCATTTATTGAATTATTCAAGCAAAACTCTACAACCGCAAGGTAGTGAACATGCCAGCTGACAACATTCAACAACTAATCAATCGCCGAAGAGCCTTGCTCGGGCCTAATGTTCCCACTTTCTACCATCAACCCGTACATCTGGTGAAGGGAGAAGGCGTCTGGTTATGGGATGCTGAAGGCAAGAAATATCTGGACTGTTATAACAATGTGCCCCATGTAGGTCATTGTCATCCACGGGTTGTTGAGGCCATCTGTCAGCAAGCATCTACTCTGAACACCCATACACGTTACTTGCATGAAGGTATTCTGAATTATGTTGAGCGCCTGACAGCTACCTTCGATGACAATCTGTCTACAGCCATTCTGACCTGCACCGGGTCAGAGGCGAATGATATTGCTTTACGTATGGCGACAGGAGTTACCAGGAATACCGGGGTCATAGTCACTGACTCCACCTATCATGGTAATACCACTGCAGTTGCGGAGCTTACTCAACGCATGGGGCCCGGTGTAAAAACCAGTGGCAGAGCTCGGTTTGTTCCAGCACCAGACAGTTATAGACCGCTGGGCGGCGAAGCTGGCTTGCCCCACGCACATGTCTTCGCGGATGCTATTGGCGAACAGATTGAAGCCTTAAGCAAGACTGAACATGGATTCTCCGCACTGATGGTCTGCCCATTTTTTGCCAATGAAGGATTCCCCAATCTTCCCATTGGCTGGCTTAAACCAGCAGTAGATAAAGTTCATGCCGCAGGGGGCATCGTCATCTGCGACGAAGTACAGCCAGGTTTTGGTCGATTAGGCAGTCATATGTGGGGGCATCAGAAGCAGGCCTTTGCCCCGGATGTTGTGACTCTGGGTAAGCCGATGGCCAATGGCCATCCAGTCGGTGCCGTAGTGACCAGCGCCGACACCATGGCTGCTTTTAGAAACTCGTTTCGGTATTTTAATACTTTTGGTGGCAATCCAGTATCTTGTGCGGCCGCTATGGCGGTATTGGATGTTCTAGAAGAGGAAAAACTCATGGAACATGCAAAGATAACCGGTGACTATATTCAGGGTAAATTGCGAATTCTGAAGGACAAACATGCTTGTGTTGGTGATGTTAGAGGATCTGGATTGTTTTTTGGTGCCGAAATGGTTACCGATAAAAAAACCGGGGCACCTGCAACTAATCTAACTGAAATTATAGTTAATGAGATGCGCCACCAAGGTGTTTTATTAAGCAGCCTGGGACCGGCCCGGAACACACTCAAAATGCGCCCACCCTTACCCTTCACTAACGACAATGCGGATGTTCTTTTTGATGTGCTTGATAGTGTTCTGGATAAAGCCATGAACAGTTCAATCTCGCAACAATGATGCAGGTCGTTAAAAAGGCACTCAAACTATGGGCGCTTGAAAACTCGAAGGTTGAATTGGCAGCGGCAAGGGAAAATCACGTCTATCGTGTCGAGTGCAAAAACCGCACACTCGCGCTACGCTTGCACCGACCCGGTTATCATGCCAATAACGAACTTCTATCTGAGCTTCAATGGATGGAAGCAGCATTTCAGGGTGGATTACACGTACCATCACCCTTGCTCTCCAAACAGGGTCAATTACTTGAGATAATTGACGGCATTCAGGTTGATGTGCTGAGCTGGCTACCTGGTAAACAGTTAGGCGTTAATGGTGAGCCGTTACAGTTGGAGAATCGAAATCAGACCTTTTCAATATTAGGTCGAGAAATGGCTCGTTTGCATGAGATATCGGATGCCTGGGAACCGCCCGCGAACTTTAGTCGATGGGCCTGGGACCGTGATGGGCTGCTGGGGGAATCGCCTTTATGGGATAGATTCTGGGACAACCCAACATTAACTACAATTGAGAAAGAGTTGTTCCTTGCGGCCCGGGTGGAGGCTGAACAGGAGTTAAAAAAACTAGAGTCTGTACTAGATTATGGTTTGATTCATGCGGACTTAATTCGCGAAAATGTCATCCTACACAAAGATCTGGTGCAGCTCATCGACTTCGATGATGGCGGTTTTGGTTTTCGTCTGTTTGATATTGCCACCACCATAATTAAAATTATTCATGAGCCCGACTATGAGACTCTCAAGTCCAGCTTCCTAAGTGGATACAAGCAGATTCGCCCAATAGATGATTCAAGTCTTCAGCTATTTATGCTGCTCAGATCGCTGACCTATGTTGGATGGATCATAAATCGACTAGATGAGCCTGGTGCCCAGGCAAGCAATCAACGTAATTTAATTATTGCAAAACAACTTGCTACTGAATATTTAAACAGTTCCTTTTCGTAAGATATTGTCGACGCTCCTGAATAGCCTTCAGCCCTTCTTCAAGTGTTGGCTGGGTGTCATAGGTTAGGACTCCTTCAGGCAACCGCACCCACTCGGGAGCGCTTTGCATCCATACGTAAGCATCTGGATCCAGGGCTCTGGCGTTATCTATGGTACCCGCTTTTACTCTGACAATACCAGGCGACTCCGGATTTAACGCGTATATTCTGTTGCCACAATCTGTACAGAAATGAGCAAGGTTTCTTACGCCTTTATTACCCACTCGTTCATAGCTACTAAAATCACCTGAAAGAACCTCGAAATTATCAGCGGTAACCAGCATAGAATAACTTCCTATACCTGCCGAGAGTTTCTGGCAATCTGTGCAATAACAAAAAACTAATGCTATCGATTCTGCATTGATTTGATATTTTACACCGCCACATTGGCAAGAACCTTTCATGCTCTATCTCCTGGTTGAACAATAGTTGAACTAACATTACGCATTCTGATTCATTGGTGACTCATAAACCCAACAAGGGCAAATGCTTAATCTTATGCTAACGCAGGCACAGAGAAATGCAGGACCTGAGTTCTATCATTGGGATCGACTCTGACATTGGTAATGCCAATTCTCTATTTCCAACAAACTGAAATGTGCCAGGATAAGCTTCCTTGAATGTCTGTACTAGTTTTGTATTGCAATTGAGGAAAAGCGAAACTTGTTCCGGGCGCTGAGCTTTCCAATCTATTCTTAGCGTGCTACCAGGTTTTGACAAATAGGCCGGCTCACCCCATTTTAAAGTTTCCTGAATTTCCGCGATATTCTCATCTTCTGCTACGTCGAAAATCAACTGTCTGATTTCCGTTAGCAAAACCCGTGCATCTTCGGGATATGAATCGAATGCGTCTTTAACCTGTGGTTCCATTTCTATAACTAATTTTTACACTATGTAGTGGTTGTCTAATCTTTTCCAAAAGGATCATCAACGCTATGGGAAGGCTCGGTAAACCATTGGGGTCCGTTATCATCTATATAGACATGATCTTCCAACCGAACACCAAACTTTCCTGGCACACAGATCATCGGCTCATTGGAGAAACACATACCCTTGGCAAGTATCGTTTCATTACCGCGTACGATATAGGGCGCTTCATGAATATCCAGACCCACGCCATGACCGGTTCTATGCGGAAGACCAGGGAGTGCATAATCCGGTCCCAGTCCATGAGAGGTGATTACATCTCGAGCAGCCTTATCCACCGCGGAACATGGGATCCCAAGTTGAGCTGCGGAAAAAGCTGCCGCCTGCGCCTCTTTCTCGATATTCCAGATTTGTCGATGTTGTTCTGTAGGGTCACCAAATACATAGCTTCGGGTAATGTCTGAGTGATACCCCATGACACGACAACCGGTATCAATCAACACCATGTCGTTTTTAGCCAAATACTGCGGATACTTAACGCCGTGAGGATAAGAAGTTGCCTCACCAAATAGAACAATACAAAATGCAGAGCCGGAAGTACCGAGCCGGCGATGGGCAGTCTCGATAAAATGTTCAACTTCTATGGTAGATATGCCTTCTTTGAGGATAGCAGCTGCCGCTCTATGCACTTGCATAGTCAATGCCTTGGCCTGCTTTAAATAGCTTATCTCCTGATCGGATTTAACAATTCGGCAGGGCTCCGTTATGCACTGCGCTGAACACCAATTGATACCAGCACCGACCTGCTGCAAACCATCAACCAAAAAATAGGGTGCCTTTTCGTCTATGGCAACTGTGTCCTTGTGCAGACCCTTAGCAACAAGAATATCGACCAGTTTTTGGTACGGGCTCTCATGTTCATGCCAGGTATGTATGTCGCCTTCTACCTCAGTGAAACCTTCCAGCGTTCCACGTTCAAAATACGGCGCAATATATTCAACAGAATCGTTGGTAATCAGAGCTCCGACCATACGCTCACTGGGGTACCACCTCGTTCCGGTAAAGTAGTACAGATTGCTACCACCATTTAGATATAGCGCACTAATACCCTGTTGCCGCATCCTTTGTTGCGCCTGTTTAATTCTGTTTTGATAAACATCCAGCGAAACAGGATCTGTTTTTAACTCTGAACTACCAAGCTTTTCCAGCTCGGCTTCAATAGTTGAACCACCAACACCAATTGTCATCTTTTAGCTCTATTGTTGAATATTTTAATGGCATTCACTCTCTTGTAAAGGCTCGTTTAGTTGAAACCCTGCAGACCATTTTTACACAATATTAGTCACTAGTGGGCCCGGTTTTTCTAAAAGTAGTCCCGATCCGGTTCGCTAGCCTTGCGCTTGGTTATATAGGCCTGCAATGCCTCATCGATAGCAGGATCAAGGCCTGGGTCCTGATAGTTTTGCAATCGCTCTTTCCATTGAAGGTTTGCTCTTTGCGCAGCATCCAGACTACCGTCGATTCGCCACTGCTCATATGAATTATTGTCACTGGATGTGGACTGATAAAACGCCCCCAGAAAATTATCCTGAGTATGACTGCTACCCAGAAAGTGTGCACCAGGGCCGACTTCCCTTATGGCAGACATTGCAAAAGCCTCTTCAGATAAATCAATGCCTTCAAAGAAACGTGCCACCTTGCCGCACAGATCTGCGTCCAGCATGGTTTTCTCAAAGCCGGTAACCAGACCGCCTTCGAGCCAGCCAGTTGCGTGATTAATCAAATTTGCACCGGCAAACATCGACATAACGAGCCCCCAGGTGGCTTCCTGCTCTGCCTGGGCATCCGGCAGTTTAGAAGCCGATAGAGAGCCAACCGTATGTAAGGGCACACCCAGTCTGCGAGCTAATTGACCAGAGGCCAGAACCATTTTGGCGGCTTCCGGTGTGCCGAAAGTAGGCGCGCCGCTTTGCATAGACATGGTGCTTGCGAAACTACCCATTAAGCAGGGAGCACCAGGCTCTATCATTTGCACCAATGCCAGGCATGCCATAGCCTCTGCTAAGACCTGGGCCATGGTTCCAGCAACAGTACAGGGACTCATGGCACCAGCCAGAGTCCAGGGTGTACACGCAACGGGCTGGCGTGCCCGAGCATAGGTTTTTAATGCGCCAGACATATGCGCATCCATCACCAGTGGCGCATTGGTATTACTGACACAGTACAAAACCGCATTGTCCTGCATAAACTCACGTCCAAACAAGATAGCCGCCATTTCGATGGCATCAGTAGCGCGTTCGGAACCTATAAATGCCCCCATGAATGCACGGTCAGAGTAGCGAATATGGGTATACAACATATCTAGATGACGCTTGTTTGCGGGCAGGTCCACCGGTTCGCAAACCACGCCACCGGAATGATGTAAATGCTCAATGGTATGGTGTATTTTGACCAGGTTTTCGAAGTCATTCAGCGTCGCATAACGCCTACCCTGATCCAGATCCGAGACGAAGGGCGGTCCCCAGGAAGGACACAGAACGGTATTGTTTCCACCAAGCACAACATTGTTATCACTATTGCGTGCGTGTTGGGTAAATTGTGCCGGGGCCGTGGCTTGAATCGTCTGTCGACAAAAACCTGCATCGAAGCGCACTCTCTCGCCCCGCACATCGCAACCATGCTGTTTAAAGATTCCAAGAATTTCCGGATCGTCACGAAACTCCATACCAATCTCCTCAAGAATTTTGTCTGCCTGCTGTTCGATCAGACTTAAACCCTCTTCATTGAGAATATTGAAGGTAGATAGTTGGCGATGAATATAGGGTGCTCGGTTAGTAACTGGACGTTGACGTTCTTTTATGCGCGCTTTGCGCCCGCCACGGGAATGGTGTGCGGTTCTGGATGTACTCATAGTCCAAGCATCAGTGGTAGTACCGCCAGGTTAACTTGGCATAGCGCAGGAAGAATTAGCCTATATTCTCCCTATTCCAGCAGGAAATGAAAGGCATTAATGATTTCGATTACCTACGGGCTATCAAATGTCCGATCCTGAATCCATTCTCTACGGCCTTCATAGCTGTTCCCAGCTAGTTGATCTGTGTGTAATGTGAGACTCCCGCATACAATCGGAAACTAGAGGTCAAAAGGGCGTGTCTAATATTTAAACATCATTCATACCGTTGCTCATGAACTTAAATGTCTTTGTTAAAACCCGACATAATCGATATAACGTCCATCCTGGGCAAAAAGTAGCCAGGTTTGGCCATATCGACCTGTAAATTTAGCGATTAGTATTTGGTCTTGTTGATATTCGTTCTGCTCCAACCACGTTGTGAATGCAGCCTGCTGCTTAGATCCAGACAACTGATTTTCGAAGAAGGCCTGCTTGGCTTTCAATTGTTTCACAAAAGCAGTGTGATCACGATAAAGCGGCAACTGCGCATATTCAGGAATCTTTTGCTCTCTCTTTACACGCATGACTTTGGCAAACTCATCGCGTACGGTCGGATATTCAGCATAGATGATCGGTACTTCCTCGGGACTAAATCTGGCGAGTTGATCGGTTGAATCCAGAGTTCCGCGATAGAGTTCAGAAGTAACAGGAAAAACGTAGTCATCAACGAGAACAATGGCAACCGGCCGCTGACTATAGGTGGTATGGATACCGTAAATTAGCGCGCCGATCTGAAAAACAGCAATGACCATAATATCAAACCTAATCGCACGCCTGGTTTTGGCAGGATCGAATATCAGAAACGTGATAAGCGGACCTAACACCAGATCAACCAGGGCAATAATCTTGATCCCCTGCCAACCTCCATCAACTTCAAAATATGGAACTGGATACCAATGAAAAACAATAAGGTAGGCCAGAGCCGCAAAAATCACCAGACTAAGCGAAAGGTGTATGGCGGTAGGTTTGAATTTAGTTTTTAGCAGCGCTTTAGTCCACACAGTCGTTCACATATTCCGATCACGTAGATGATAGTTTAACGCCAGGGCCAAATCCCTAACAATACAAAAAACTCAGAAAAGTCTTTTTGAGGAGTAAAAATTGCAATTTTTTGCGTCATCAAAGTTGATTTGACTAGATGCCGTCAGTCCGTACAACCCAGCTGACAAAAGCGCTCTGGCCAAGCTAGCAAGCACGGCTACCTGATAATATCGGGTGCACACTGATGACCCTAGTAAATATTCATCTGTGAATTATCACTTATGGCATGCTAAGTTGACAGCATCCTCACCTCGCAAACATTTCAGATGCTATCGTAAACAATAGAAATCCACTTCTCGCTGCTAAACATCCCTACGCCCCATTGCTCTTCAAGGTTTAATAAAGGGTATTCTGCGGCGGCTTGTTCCGCTGATTTTCCTTCGGTCTTTAATGATTTCAAGACAGCATTTGCACTGACTAACATATCACGATAGGCCATCAAATCATCAGGCTTAGCCAGCGGGCCGTGGCCCGGAATAATTAGTGTCTGATCGTTACTCAATGCCAACATACTATTTGCAGCATCGATCACGCCTTGCACCGAACCACCATTACTGACATCGATAAACGGATAGAAGCCATTGAAAAAAGTATCTCCTGCATGAATGACATTAGAACCTTCAAAGTGAACAATAGCATCACCGTCTGTGTGTGCATTGGGAATATGATAAACACGCACTCGTTCGCCATTGATATGGAAAGCCGCGTCCGAATCAAAAGTAATATCAGGCAACGCCTGACTGGCCGCGGGCGGAGTTACCATATTAAATGTTGCGATAGAAGAGCCCTTTTCTAAGCGTATTCTTACATTGTGATGAGCCACAATCACAGAGCCTGCACTACCAAAATGCTCATTACTCCCGGTGTGATCACCGTGAAAATGGGTATTAAAAAGATACCTAGGATGATCGCCACCTAAAGCTTTAACTGCCGATACAATATCCTCGCCCATACCTGCAAACTTATCATCGATCATGTAGGTGCCATCCGCTCCCACAAATACACCAATATTACCGCCTTTACCATTGACGATATGTATTGAGTCGGTGACCTTTGTTGTGGTCAGCTCATCAGCGCAAGCCGAGTTAAAACCTAGCGTAAAGAAAAATAACACCGTTAGCTTGATCGCATTATGTGCGATAGATGGGTGTTTTATAAAGCTTCGTATCTCATACATAGTTATGTTCTCTGTTATCGTCCAAAATCTTTTCAGTATTCATTTTCTAACTATACACTACGCACGACAGCGCTCATTATATTGAGCTTAATCTGGTACGCACGAAAATATTTTCTGATCCAGGCAATACAATCCAACGGTTGGGGAATTGCGCACAAGCGAGTTCGAATAAGCCAGCCGGTGCTGTCAACATAAGTTCGCCTAAAAAGCTAATTTTTCCAGGCATGAGTCTTTCTTGGGGCTTATACAAGGACAGGATGTCGACCAAATCCGAAAGCGCTGCATAGAGTTTTGTGGTTGCATCTTCAAAGTAAAATAAGACTGGTCGACTCATCAACAGGGCGGAAATTATCAAAGCCCTGGCTTGTCAGCAGACTGAAAAAATAGCAGGTTCGTACTTTAACGGTATACTGTCCAAGATAAATCCTAATTACTTATTGTGTCCCGAATGCCACTAAATTAAGCCTATTCAGTCACAGTAGGATGCGGTGAGGCACGAACCGCATCAATCGAGAAAACGAAGGAACAGGAGAATATCTCATCTACATAAACCACCACTGATGCGGTTCGTGCCTCACCGCATCCTACTGTCTTTTGGGAAGTGATAGCGCACAAGGCCTGTTGGTTATTGCTGGCTATCGAGCTGGAATTCCAGAGACACAACAGAATGGCACTAAGTTAAGAGTTACTAGCAGGGTATTTTCTGCAACCTGTTGTCGGATGGGTGAAACCCTTCAAAACGAGAATTAGGAGGCACAACTAATCTCAGATAAGGAATGAATAAGCCCGGCCCTTTGCCTGGCTGGAATTGTTCTACCAATTAGGTGTACCCCGCCAGCTATCTTGTAAGAACGACTTGATTCGCACTCGCTAATTCTTCTTACCCTAAACTTAGGCAATGCGTTACCCGCAAAGTAATTGTGCCTTCTCCAGGCCTTTCATTACTAGCTGGCTATAGGTAGAGTCTCTGAATTCCTGTCGGGCCAGGCGTTTTTCAAAAGAAAAATTCGGATTAAGCCGCATAAGATCTGCCCAGATAGCCTGGGCCTCTTTAATCTCGCCTAAGTGGCCAAGCGCCGAGGCAAGCCAGGCTCGACCCAAATCGGTATTCTGAGACAACGTAACTCGCTCGCGAAAAGCTGCAACAGCTTTCTCGTAGTCGCCGAGTAGAAACTGGCACATGCCAAGGTATTGAAGATACTGGTGGCTGAATTCCGGATCGAGCCTCATGCTATGTTTAAAGTCATCTATTGCTTTCTCCAGCTGGCCTGTAGCCATTAAAATCTCGCCTCGAGTAAATAACCCAGCCGCAGCTTCGGGGCTCCTTCTCAAGGTTTTTTCGATAGCAGTAGCCGCTAGCTCGTAGTCACCTTGCCAGCGGGTTACTATGGCAAGAGAGTGATTGGACTGAATTCCATCGGGGTCCAGCTTTAATGCCTGATATGTCAATGCCTCCGCTTTTCTCAAGGCCACTTCGGGTGGGTTGCCAGACCAGCCATTGTGAAAGTCATATATATGCATTATACCCAATCCCGCATAGGCATCAGCAAACTCAGGATCAAGTGCTATAGCACGTTCACCCTGGTCAATGGCATGCTGCCATAGTGAGGCATTCAAATCAGGGTGCAACACGCAACTGCGAATGCGCATGTAATGCTCATGTGCCTCGATATTATTTGAGCCAGACTCACTAATATTGGCCCTTTCTGAGGTTGTCAGATTAATCTTCAAAGCGTTTACGATTTTTAGAGTTACTTCATCCTGAACTTCGAAAACGTCCGTTAACTCACGATCATAGCGCTCCGCCCACAGATGGCTGCCGGTTTGTGCATCAATTAACTGGGCAGTTATTCGAACTCTGCTACCAGCCTTACGTACACTACCTTCAAGTACAGTTTTGACGCCCAGCTGTTGGCCTACCTCTCGCAAGTCGTGTGACTTGCCTTTAAAGGCAAAGCTTGAGTTTCTTGCGATTACGGTTAGTCCGGATACTTTCGACAGATCAGTAATTATGTCTTCGCTAATTCCATCGGAGAAATATTCCTGTTCAGGATCCTGTGACATATTGTCGAACGGCAACACTGCGATTGAGGGCTTTATCTGATTTTCTGTTTTATCTTTTGGGGCATTCTGATTAGATCGCCCCTTCAGTGCGGTGTGGGGCGGCCAAAACCATGTGGGTATCAAGCGACTGACGTTCTTTAACTGTCGTGTATCACCACCAGAAAAGTTAGCGGCGGCCTTGCCATCCAGACTGTGAAAAACAGTATCCGAAACAAGCACCTGCCCTGGCTCCGCCAGTGACTCCAAACGCGCTGCAATATTAATTCCATCACCATAAATATCGTCCTCCTGAAACGTCACATTACCTATATGCACACCGATTCTTATACGAATGAGAGGATGATTCACCAACTGTTGTTGTAAGTCTAATGCACAGTGTACCGCGCTAGTACCGTTGGAGAACTCCACTAGCCAACCATCGCCCATGCGTTTTATAACAATCCCCTCATGCCCGCGGACTATCGGTTCGAAGAGTTCAAGTCGCATAGTATTCAGGGCCGCGAGCATGCCGGCTTCATCATCGCTCAACAAACGAGTATAGTTAACTACATCGGCCGCAATAATTGCAGAAAGACGGCGTTTCACCTGGATTACGTTCCCCTTATAATTACCTGGATTAAATTGGTTGCACGTGGCTTACGACGACCTGAGAATTTCTGACCAAAACCAATCAATGTTTTAGCTATGCTGAAAATACGCATTATACCTCTTATTAATATAACGTATTCCTCCTCATAATTTATTGATCATGGTTCAAGATCTTCCGATCCGCTAATATTTCGCACGAAGTAATAAGAAACTTATTTATTCGATATCTCTAGATCTTCCCAGATTTTCAACAATTGATTTAATCTTGAGTGCCTCATCCCAACGGCTTGCTAATTCATAACCATCAGCACCGGTGTTGGCGTAAGGGGGAGGACCAAGCTCACACATAAATACACATAAACACACGACGAGTCCGCCAGCTTTTTAATCCTTCACTCCACCACGACTTGAACAAATTGAACCAATTTTCGTATTGTGGGAAATCGGTTTGTATTTGAATTTGCTCAGCAGAAGCAACCCGACCCTGAAAAGAATCACTACGTTGGAGGAATCGACTGATTAGGGCTTGCTGATGATCTTCCAAGGGTAGATATGCCCATTCCTGATTAACCATGAAGTGCGATAGGTCGGTTGTCATCATTAAGTCTGGCACAGCGTCCATTAACTGTAATATAAATAACAAATCGTTGGTCATGCAATTTCGGTGACCCTCTACGAAAACGGGCATCTTCGCTTGTTCACCCTTTTTAAGCCATTGCCGGGTTACTTTGGCAACTTCTTCGACATCCCATGGCACGACTCGGTCAATGATGCTGATAAAACGACAGCGACCATTAAATAGTTTTGCCAGTGCAATGGCTGCAGCTACATCTTCCTCATTACGTGGAAAGGCATTAGTCAAGACATCCAGGTTGTAGTGCTCGCAATATTCAACGTATTTAGATAAATCTTCGTACGGTATATGTTCCAGGCCAGCGTCAAAGCCGACTCCACGATACTCTGCCTTTGAGATCTTCTGGAAACGTTCTTCTTTCTACCATTCGTAGCCGTCTGCACGACGAAAATCTATTGCCCACCAACTTTGAAAATATCTAAATGCATACCGTTATCTAAACTCTTTTAACAACTGCCGGGCCAGGTATCGATCAAACTCATAGACATTGCGCTCCAGATAACTCATCAGGCCTGGCTTTGCGAGACCTGATGCTGTTGCCTCAAATACACCTTCAACTACAGGTCGATCTTCAGAATTAACTTTGGTTAACAGATTCTTGACCCCTGCTATGTGTGCTTCACGATCCGGTGAATTCTCCAGTATTTCCTGTGGAATCGAAACGCGCCACTTAATTCGAACCTGGCCGGTGCCCTGCGGTATGATCGATAAATACCACAGGAGATCAGGTTGTAATTGAATCGTGTGATTAGGGAACAAACATAACAATAGAATTCGAGAACGATATTCTTCACCTAGCCAGGTATTGGACTCGTGTGCAAATCCTCGATCAGAATCGGGATTCCCATCAATTTGATGATACGTAAAATATTCCCCACCGGCAAAGCAGGTTGTACGATTTTCAGAGTTACCATTTTTGGCGAACGTTTCTTTATGTACTCGGTGGATATGCATAGCATCCATGAAGTTCTCTACCAGGCATTTCCAGTTGGTATTCCAAACTTCCTCACCTTCGAATACGGGTTCATAATCTGCCATTTGATACTGGGCAACAATTTTATGCAGCCCTTGCAGCCGGTCGGCAACCGGAGCTAACTCATCATTCAGTGTGACATAAATAAATCCTTCCCAGATCTCTGAACGAATGGCCGCCAGGCGATAGTCTGACTTATTAAAGTTTGCCGTCTCATCCATGTACGGTGCGGCTATTAGCTTCCCATCTAGTGCATAAGTCCAGGAATGGTAGGGGCAGCGAATTCGATCTGAACGACCCTTACCGTGTAAGAGCTTTGCGCAACGATGTGCGCAGACATTAGCGAATGCCTCGATGGAACCATCACTTTGCCGGATGACGAAAATAGGTTGGTCAATGATTTCGTAGGTTAGGAAGTCTCCGGCTTGCTGGATTTCTTCGCTACGTCCTACACAAATCCACTCCTTCTTGAATATATTCTTCACTTCTATCGGTAGTAAATCGGGATGATGATACATGGAAGGTGGTGCAGATCGAGCAACACTGAAGTCTAGATCAGCCATGTTGCGTAAATCATCCAGCACATCCTTTAAACTGTTATCACTCATGTGTTAATTCTATTGGCTACTTATTTAGAGGTAAAGGAAAGGCCATTGATGTTTTTGGTATTGTAGACTAGCGGCCACTCAAACTGCACATCATTCTAGTAATCAAGGCACAAACCCTCTATTCAGGTCTGACAGGCTCCTCAAGATATTTATGCTTATCCTAAAAGACCCGAGACACTCATAAACTAATCCATCTTCCGATTGTTCAACATCTGTCCAAAATCGAACAATAACTATAGAGGAAACAAATAATCTTAGGCAGCGTTCGCAAATTTCTGTGTTGGGCCACAACTGACTGTCGGTTGGGATTAAACGCAGGACTATTTGAAAGTGATTACTCATAATCCCATAGTCGTCAAGAGGCATTATCAACTCTAGAAACTGTTGCGGAGTCTAATGGTAGTTCATAACTAACAGATGGCTTCATAAATTTCTAGCTGTTAAAATACCGATGCCCACTTGTTGAGAGCCATTGTGAAATAAAGTGAATGCATGCTGTGCATTTATACATAATTTTATTTGTACCAATAGATTTGGTTTACTACTTCCTATGTTATATCTATGACTGTTGTTTTTGACTTTGACCCTGTAGTAGGTGAGACTGGGATGGGGCTAATGCCGCCCGTTGCGATTTTTCGAGTAGACGCAAACAAAGCTCTGGAAGATGTATTTTTTGACAAAATAAATAATTCCGCCCTGGCTTTGATTTGCAAAGGTGAAGTTCCAATAGGTCAGCTCGCATTGCCAGTTTCTGATGGCTGTTGTCCTGCAGGGGAAATTCAGAAGGCAATATTGGAGAAATTGTCTGATTCTTATTTTAATCAAGTTATTATTGATGAAATTTCACACCCTGTGAAATTATCGAACTTATCTATTGATGACATACTCGCTAATACACCCGGTGCAAATGATCTAAGTAGCAATGAACTAATTACCGTCGCAGTTTGCACTAGAAACAGGCCTGATGAGTTTACACGTTGTCTCAAATCTATTTTAAATCTGAGCTATCCCAACTATGAAGTTGTCGTCATCGACAACGCACCGAAAAACGACACTGTACAACTTTTAATAGAGAGTAATTACCCTGCCGTACGCTATATTAGAGAGTTGACACCCGGTTTGTCACATGCACGAAATGCTGCTCTAGCAGCAGCGAAGGGCAGGATAGTTGCATTTACTGATGACGATGCTGTAGCAGACAAAAATTGGTTAACCGCAATAGCCCGAACTTTCGCCGCAAGTACCGAAGTGTCAGTAGTTACCGGGTTAGTCATTCCATTGCAACTCAAGAACGAAGCTCAATTAGTAGTCGAACGATACTGGAGTTTCAACCGAGGCTTCCAGCGGAAATGGTTTCGGTCATCTGGCGATTTAAAAGCGTCTCATGTGGAAGCATTTCAATATGGAGCAGGAGTAAACATGGCTATTGACCGACAATGGGCCGTGGATACTGGAGGATTTGAAGTAAAACTCGGCGCGGGAACTCCAAACGGAGGAGGAGAAGATATGGACATATTCTTTCGTGCTTTGCTATCTGGACGTGCTCTAGTTTACGAGCCTGCCGCACTGGTCCATCATAGGCACCGAGATACCTGGCAAGGAGTTGAAAATCAAATAACAGCATGGGGTAAAGGCTATGGCGCCTATTTACGACGCTGCCTAAGAGCATACCCAATGGCGACCCCGGTCATATGGAAATATCTTTATTTTTGTTTAAAGGGACAATTGGGCAATTTGGTTGAAAGGCATTTGGTTCCCTGCTCTCTACCCAAACAGTTACTCCGAGCTAATTTTTCTGGTTGGTTGCGCGGATTTTTTCAATTTGGTCGCGGCTCGTTAATAAAGGGACAGATTTTTAGTAATCCTCGGCGTAACGCGAATTTGCACTGGGAAGATAAGTCAACCACTATCCGAACCGTAAACCTGGCAAATCTACTACACCCGCTGGATGACTTGGGAGAGTTTAATGTAACAAAGGTTCGAGTTTATTGTGGAAGGAGATTACTAGGAGAATTGAGTTTTGACAATGCCGGGCAAGCTATCTCAATACCAGAACTTCAAGATTCGATTACAAGGAATCTCGGGCTACTTCTGGTAAAACCTGATACATCTATTTCTGATGGTATCTTATTGGCTGAATTTCGAGAAAAATTGCGAGTAAAACTGCAACCGGAAAAAGTACAGAGTGATAGCTCATCTATTCAGATACAAAATGAACTATCAATCTCTGTAGTTATCCCAACTTGCAACCGTCCGGAATTGTTAAGTCAGTGCCTAGATAGTCTGAGCAAACAAAACGGTGTTACAGACATCGAAATTGTCGTGGTTGATAACAACCCTGAGGCAGGACTGGTTGAACCAATTGTTGCGAATTTCCCTAATGTGATACTAGTTAAAGAATACAAGGCTGGTGCAGCTAATGCTCGTAATTCCGGTTGTAAAAAAAGTAAAGGAGATATTATTGCTTTACTGGATGACGATGTTATCGCTCCTCCAGATTGGGCATCAAATATTCTCTTATCTTTTGTGCGTGAAGACGTGTTTGCTGTAGCGGGAAATATTTTACCTTGGCGACTTGATACACGCGCGGAAAAAATATTCGAGTTTTACATGGGTTTTGGTAGGGGCTTCGAAGTCAAATATTTCGGACCAGGCTTTTTTACACTGAGTAATACAAGGGCTGTGCCAGTCTGGTCTATAGGCAATTCTGCCAACCTTGCTTTTCGACGTAAAATTATACTTTTCGAGGAAACGGGTGAAATCATGTCCCAGTTGCTGGGTCCTGGCACTGCGACTAGAGCGGGTGAGGACTTGTATTTTATATACTCCATATTGAAAGAAGGGTACACAGTAAAATATGACCCGGAAGCCTATGTTTATCATCAACATAGACCGGCAATGAGCCAGCTATACCGTCAAGCCTATAATTATGGAAGAGGTCACTACGCTTATCAGACAATGAGTTTATTTCGTGATGGAGATTTTCGTGCATTACTGCATATGTTGGCCTGGTATCCCGGCAGGCACCTGACTCGACTTATCGGTTTACAAAAATACCCGCGCACGATTGTATTGTTGGAATTTTTTGGCAACTTGATCGGACCTTGGAGCCTTCTTTTCGCCGTAGTTAGACGCTGGGCATTGGCCGCAAGACTACGACAATTCACACGTTTTTTTAGGCCTTCCGAATAAGACTTCAGTAGTGATCGTCGCAAGTAAGGTCTGTAGCTGCGCTTTCAGAAAACCTACCAAACTAAGGCTCTTTTTCTGGTCAAAAATTGAACAGTAATCACGGAAGAGATACTATTTCTATGGCTTACAATACTACTCGCTGGCCATTGGTCGCTGCTGACTTACAAATTGCCTCAACAATTCGAATGTCTTTTAGTCCTTCCTCTCCGGACACCATGACGTCTGTTTTATTTATTATCGCCAATGCATCATTATCCATCTGTTTTACCTGCTGATTACAAGTATCGATATTCATTACTCTGCCACTACTTGTAATTCCTTTTATGCCACTATATAGCTGAAATGGTGAAAGACTAAGCCAACCACTATCACAAAATATTCTTAAATCATTCATCACTTTTCCCAAACTGACCTCACATTTTGCTAAAACACCACCTGGAAACTCAAGTTGAAAAATAGTCGTTTCATCCACTAGATTATATATTTCTGGTCTAGCTATTTCATGAGTTGCGAATACCGCGACTGGTTCCTCACCGATAATATTTCTGGCTACATTTATGGAATAAACACCCAAGTCGTAAATTGCACCGCCACCTAGCCGCTTACTATGCTTCCAGTGATCCCTCCCCTTGTGGCAGTATCCTACTTCGGATGTAATAGTTTCTATCCGGCCATAGGATCCTGATTGAGCATAATTGACAATAGCTTGCGTATTATCCTCATGATGTAGCCGATAGCCAATGCTTAACTTTACGTTATTTGCTCTACATGCATCTATAATGTCCTGACATTCCTGTGCCGTTCGGGCCATTGGTTTTTCGCACCAAATATGCTTTCCCGTTTCAGCAGCTTTAATAGCATATTTTGCATGTAGGCCGGTAGGTAAAACAATATAAATAACATCAATAGTCTGATCATTACTAATTGCTTGCATGTTGTCATAGTCATATATGTGTTCATCTTTCAAAGCGTATTTGGATTTCCATTGACTAGCTTTTGAGGGAGTACCGGTGACAATCCCCTTGAGATAACAATGGCGTGTTGATAGCAATGCAGGGGCAAGATAATTAGTGCTGTATATGCCAAGCCCAACCAACGCTACGCCAAGTTTTTTTGATTTATGACAAGTTAATAAATCCGATTCTGTATCCAGGTTAATAGTTTGATTCCTCAAATGCGTAATTACACGCTGATTTTCTAGAGATTCTACGATCAATAACGGCAAGATCACGCGACATATTGTGACTGAAAATGTGTACAAGGAAACCTGAAACTTAGGGAGGTCTTATCATGTATAGACCATTATATATTTATTCTAGTTGAGCAAGGATCTCTACACAAATTAAGTTTGAGTTACTGCTGACGGTAATCGCTACAACACGGATACCGAACTTTAGTCACCTAGTAAAGATGCTATGATTTTTGGATTCCTCCAAAGGAAGCTAGCCATTCTGGAAAATCCCGATGTTCCGCCCGACTCAGTATTTGAAAAAAACAATCGCTTAGATTGTGCGAGTGCAATAAGGTCGGTCAATGCATCCATTGTGGCTACCTTCATTTCTGAGTTTGAGTCTGAGTTGGGGGTAGTAATATTGTCTAGCGTTTCTTTTCGGTTTGGGCTGTTGGTCACAGTAAATACATTTGATTGAACCAAATACTTCTTCGCAAATTTGGCGACATTCAGATCATCACTGCATATCAGGACATTTTTTCCTAATAACTTAGAATTAATTGTCTCGAAATAGCCTATGTAATTAGTTTTAAGGTCAGTATTGCGGACATGTACTGCGATATAGGTTTTTGGAAGTTCAGCAATACGAGCGTTTAGGTATAGCATTATTTCCGGTGCAATTTTGAGCTTTGTCAGTATGACTTGCGAATCGTCACCGCCTCCGCATTGTTCATGAACTAGTAATGGAGATGAATAATCTTTTTCAAAATTAAAAGTTAACCGGACACTTGAATTAGTTTCAACATAATTTCTAATATGAGCGCCCCAAGATACGTCATATTGACCGATGTTACCTTGCACCACACTTGGCCAGCATAACAAAGTGTTTAAATGATCATAATCAACAGCAGCTAAGTCAAGATCGATATTTTCATTTGGGTCTAGATACAAAAATAATTGTGCAAAAGGGACACGTAATCCGGAACGGCGAGAATCAATGATCAAAGCACGGGAATATTTTTTTGCGTAAACTCTACATTTCTCAATCTGACAGAGCGTGTCATTCATTCCCCCTCGTGGCACGCATAAGAGAATGCGAGAAGGTAGACAATTGTGTTCTGTTCTCATTAGATTTTCTTTCTCCAGTCTCAAGTTTGGGCGTTGATTTCGTGAAATTTTTTATGAGACAACTCCGCAAAACTTAGTCTGTATCTGAGATTATATGACTATGATAAGCACATAAAAAGCGATGCACTAGTATAGGAATAAAGCGGCTACTTTACTAAACAATCTATCCTCCCTTTACTATCCGACATTGTTGGATTATTCCAAAAATATTACACGTTATCTCATTCTAAAATATTTGCAGAACTCCTCGTCCACTTTATACGCCCTGGAATCGAGGACATTCTTAACTTCCCTATGATATTTCCATGAGGTCGAGATCTGCCAACAATGGCGGTATATTAAGTCGTGTTCTCGACTCGGTTTTCCACCCTCGATATTATGCAGCAACCATTGGCTTTTCTCGGAGATCCGTCGAGGAACCACTGCCCATTTTGTTGGACAGGTCGATGGTTGACGAAACTCAATAGGCCTGGGAGCAATTCGCAATCCTGGCGGCTCTGCACCGGGGAGAATTACAGGATGAACAGCGATTATCCGAAACAATTTTTCTTCGACAAGTTTCGAACTAGGATCAGGCATTTTTATCTGAAATTAGATCTTTAGTCGCTATATACGCAGCATTTCGTGAATCAGAAGACTCTATCTTTTGCATGTCAAAAAAATAATTTTTTAAGTCCATTACAGTTTTTATTGATATCGTGCTGTTCATGCTAAAAAGAATTGACTTGTATCTTCACTGCATTGACCCGATAATAATTCGCCTTCATAACATCTCTTTAAACTACGACTCACTTGCCTGGGTTAACTTCTGTTTGAAGTTTATGGATTCAAATTGCATTGATTTCACCTAATTCCTTCTCGAACCAGGCTGAATGTTAGCATTAGCGTATTGGACTAATGGTCCTTATTTTGGAAAACCCTCAGATGTTTGCTTACATAGATTCGCTCCTTCTAAGGCTCACCTCGCAAACATATCAGATGCAATCGTAAATAATAGAAATCCACTTCTCGCTATTAAGCAACCCTACGCCTCACTTTACCCAAGCTCAATTGATGCTTAGCGTCCGCGCATTCGTAGGTTTTGGGCATCATAAGGAGGGCTATTCAAAACTTGCGCATCTAGCATTCGATCTAACACCCGAACTGAAAAATGCTGTTCGCTAAAAGCCGATGGTTTTAGATAGGCCAGCGCCAAACGCTTTGCTGTGCGATGACCAAAAGCTGCTGAGGTAATGATCCCAACTGCCTCGTCCGCGGAAAAAACACTGTGGCTGGCAAAGGGTTCACGATCGCCATCCGTATCTAGCTCAAGTAGCACCATACGCCAGTCTGAATCTAGTTGGCTGCGTTTTATTAGCGCTTCACGACCGACAAATTCGCGCTGCTCATTTTTAACGAGATAACTGAGTCCCGACTCGATTGGTGTACGTTCAGTGGTGAGATCCATACCCCAGGCGCGATAACCTTTCTCGAGCCGCATACTATTCATGGCATAGGCGCCATAGGGTCTCAAATCAAAACTATTGGCGACGGAATGAATAACATCGTAAACCTGTTTAAGTTTATTTAGCGGCATGTGTAGCTCAAAACCAGACTCACCAATATAGGAGACTCTCAAGGCCAACAGCGTAATTCCGCCAACGCTAATGTTTTGGCTGGATAACCATGGGAAGTCCTGATGCGATAATGAGATCTCGCAGACCTGTTGTAACAGTTTTTCCGCTTCTGGACCCATCAGGGCAAGTACTCCTTGTTTTACTGTCACATCGGTCAGCTGAATATCAAAAGCCGCACTTCGGCAACGCAACAGGTCATGGTCATGTCGCTGGGCTGCAGCCGCACTATTTAGGTAATAATGATTCTGAGCAATGCGTAAAACGGAAAACTCTGATGCCACTCCACCCGCTTCTGTAAGCACATGAGTTAACCCAACCCTGCCATCTCTCGATGGCGGCGCATTGCTACCCAGGGTTTGTAGAAAATTGTCCGCATCTGGCCCCTTGATCTCAAACTTGCTGAATACAGACATATCCGCAATGCCTGCGGCTTCAGACACATGACGACACTCATTACCTACACAATCAAACCAACCTGGTCGCAAAAAGGTAAGGTCTGGTTCGGTAGGTGCGTCTGGGGTCAAAAAGTAGTTAGGGCGCTCCCAGCCATAGGCACAACCAAACACCGCACTCTGACTGTGTTGTAAATCGTATAAAGGGGTTAGGCGTTTCTGCCTGCTGGCTGGCCGCTCTTCGAAAGGGAAATGCACACCAAACTGCAACCCAAATCCTTCTACGGCTTTATCCAGTCGATAATCACGATCAGCGAAATCTCCGAAGCGTCTAGAATCAATCGCCAGAGCATCCATAGGCGGTGAACCATTAGTAATCCAGTCGGCCAGGAAAGAACCTGCGCCGCCGCCTTCCATAACCCCCATGCTGGAGCCGGTTAATAACCAAGCTTTGTCTAAACCAAAGGCTGGCCCAACCAGAGGGTTGGCATCAGGAGTAAATGTAATAGGGCCGTTAACCGTAGTTTTAAGTCCTGCAGTTTCCAATGCCGGAACGCGTTGCATGGCTTTCTCTAGAATATGCTCGATACGCTCCAGGTCAGGTGGCAATAATTCCATACCGAATGCCTCTGGTACGCCATCAACAGACCATGGCTGGCCGTCACTCTCGTAGGGTCCAACAATGTAGCCATCTCGTTCCTGACGCAGATACCAGCTTTCCTCAGGATCACGAATCATAGGTAACTCGGGTTGGCCATCCGCTATCCTCTGTTGAATTTCAGGAATAGAATCAGTTACCAGATACTGATGCAACATAGGTACAACGGGTAAATCTACGCCCATCATGTCGCCAATTTCACGGCACCATGTACCCGCTGCATTAACAATCTGATCAGCGATAATCTCTCCCTGTTCGGTACTTAACACCCAACCTTTTTCAGTCCGATCAATTTTTCTAACCGGGCATTGCCGATAAATGCTCGCACCCATGGCACGCGCACGTTCCGCCATGGCGTTGGTAGCTAGAGTCGGATCTACATGACCGTCATCCGGCTCATGAATCGCCCCAACGATACCGTCAAGTGTAGTCAGTGGATAGATTTCCTTAAGCTGTTCAGGCGTTAAAAGATCAAATCGATAACCGGTAAACTCTCCCAGACCCTGTACTTGCATAAACTCGCGCATGCGTTCTTCGGATCGCGTAATTCGAAGTGCACCACAGGCATGGAAGCCAACATCTGTACCGGTTTCCGCCGGCAAAATATCCCGATACAAACGCACTGAGGTTGCGCGCATTTCCATAATGGTAGGGCTGTGTGCGAAGTGCGTGCACAATCCTGCCGCATGCCAGGTGGAACCAGCGGTTAATTGATTCTTCTCCAGTAGCGCCAAATCTTGCCAGCCGCGTTTTGCCAGGTGATACAAAAGCGAGACACCCATAACCCCGCCACCGATAATGACAATACTTGCTTTGTTTTTCATAGTCTGTTCAAGGGTTGCCTAGCCCATCATTCGGGTGTTATTGGGATCGAACGGGGCCCTCGCCAAAGGCTGTAATGCATAGCGTTGGCCGGCTACCTGGATTTCATAAGTGTCTTTTAGTAAAGCGGGTTTTGTCACACCGGGCGCGTGCTTGATATAGGCGAAGCACAGGCTTTTACCGGTTCGATAGCCCTGTCCGCCGGAGGTCGTATGGCCTGATAATTGTCCATTCTTGAAAACTGGTTCATCATGTAACAACAGCGGCTTAGGGTTTTCCGTAACACAAACCTCAAACAACAATAGTGTTCGATCGACACCCTGCTGACGTTGTTTCAACAATGCATCACGACCTTGAAAACCACCAACCTTATCCCAACAAACTGCGAAAGAAAGCCCGGCCTCTAGTGGCGTATCAAACGGCCCAATATCATGACCCCAATGTCTGAAGGCTTTCTCCAGCCGGGCACTTTCAAGACAAAAGAGACCTGCCAGGAGAAGTTCGGCATTTGTATCGATCTGCTTGATAGCCGTATAAACATCAACAACAGATTTCGTTGGTATTGAGAGTTCGAAACCCAGTTCACCAACGAAACTCATACGGGTTGCGGTAACCTCTACGCCAGCAATCTCTATTGTTTCGAAACAGGCGAAGAGTAATCCATCTGTCGATACATCCTGCTCACACAGTTGTTGCAGAATAGTCCGCGAACCCGGACCCATCATGCCAAGTACGCATTCATCCTCCGTTACATCGGTTATTTGTAGATTGCTATGGTGTGCACTTCGACGAAGCCTGGCCAGGTCTCGCCATCGGGTTGGAGCACCACCTGTTAGGCGAAAACTATCCTCAGCCAATCGACTGATGGTTATATCGGCCTCGATACCGCCCTGGGTATTTAACATTTGTGTATAAACGGTTGTTCCTACCGCAACATCAATGTCGTTTGCGCAAAGCCATTGCAATAATTCCAGCGCATCCGGGCCAGTCACATTTATTTTTGAGAATGGTGACAGATCAAACAATACTGTGGCTTCGGTCAGTTGTCGGGTTTCGCGCTCCGCATAAGGCCACCAGCATTGCTCATTGAAGGAATAATCGAATTGTTTCTCGGTCTCATTATCAGCGAACCACAAAGGTCGCTCCCAACCAGCCGGACAACCCATTACTGCACCCTGCTCTAACCATTCATCATGTAGTGCCAAACAGCGCAATTGCCGTCCAGCAGTGGGAAGTTTAAAAGGCCAATGCATAGCAAATACATCTGATACCGCCTCTTGCATGCGCTCCTGCACGTAGGGTGTTGCTGACGCAGTTTGATCGAATCGAGCAACATCTACCTCCCATAAATCAAACGGCGCTTCGCCTGCCACAATCCACTCAGCCATGGCCTTGCCTATGCCTGCTGAAGACATCATGCCGGTGGAATTCAAACCTGCAGCAATATAAAAACCACCGAGATAAGGTGATTCTCCCAACAAGGGTTTTGAGTCAGGGGTGAAGCTTTCCGGGCCATTCATAAAATGCTGGATTCCGCATTCATTCAACAGTGGCACGCGTTCGAGCCCGGCCTGCATAAAGGGTTCAAACTGATCCCAGTCTTCAGGTAGTTCGAGAAATGCTCGATCACCATCCTGCCCGGCAGGGTCCCAGAGCTTGGCATGGGGCTCGAAGCCACCCAGCACCAATTTGCCTGCATCGCCCTTGATATAAATACCATTATCCAGATCACGCAGAATGGGAAAAGGCTTTGGCAATTCCGCCACCGGCTCAGTGACAACGTACATGTGTTGAACCGCCTGCAAGGCCACTGGCACCCCGGCCAAAGCCCCTACCATAGGCGCCCAGGCACCGGCGCAATTCACCACCGCTTCACATTGAATGTGGCTACCATCACTCAGCTCCACACTACTTACTCTGCCCGCCTTACTATGAATAGCAATACAACTCGTCTGTTCTCGAATTTCCACGCCATCTTGTCGAGCGCCTCGTGCATAGGCATTACAAATATCCACCGGGCTTGCCTGAGCATCAGTGGCTACCATAAGTGCACCGCTTAAGTTGGTGGTATTCAGATAAGGTTCCCGTTCGCCTACCTCCCCAGCAGTCATAAGACGAGCTTCGATACCCGTGAGTAAAGATAGATCGTAAATACGCCGCAGTTCCTGCATACGCTCAGGCTGTTGCGCTAGCCAGTAACCACCGGTGCGTTGGTAACCACTGGCCTGACCGGTAAGTTGTTCCAGTTGGGGAAACAATTCCGTGGCATAGGCTGCCAGACGAGTCATGTTCATCGAGGCGCGTAGAGGACCGACAATACCCGCAGCATGCCAGGAGGTACCGCTGGAAATCGGATTTCTCTCTACCAACAGAACATCAGTTTCGCCCATACGTGACAAATGCCAGGCGATACCCAGCCCAATCACGCCGCCACCGACAATGACGACCTTTCTGCTATGGTTTTGCGACAAAATTTCCTAAGCCTACGAAACAAGATTAATATAAGAGTACCTGCATTATTTTATTGATCATTACCAATGAACGACATCGACAGCGCCAACCTACCAGACCCTATCGACTGGAACACACAAGCCATTGTAGAACGCCGCGACCGCTACTATGCCGCCTCGCAACGAAAATTC
>JBLHGU010000043.1:0-29619 GCA_047615875.1 Parasphingorhabdus sp. | reverse complement strand
ATCTATCAACATCATTGTCGACGACTCTAAAAATCAGGCAGATTCGATAGAAACCTCATAGCCACCATACTTTCTGATATTAATTACACCACCATCCAGCATTAGGTACTGACCCTTAATCCCTTGTAAAAGACCTGAAACCTCGGGTGTTTTATCCAAATTGAAAGTCTTTATCTTTTCTGGATTCACCTCGACTGGGTAACTAAATTCATAAACAGATTCATTATCTAGTGGAATCACCTCAGCCTGAGTACTTGCCTGTTCCAGCTCTAAGAGAATTTCTGGGTTACTTTCTTTCAGATTGGACCACCACGCCTTAAGATCAACCGGCTCAACACAGTTTTTCAACATCTTGCGCCAATCAGTTCGGTCAGTTACATATTTCTTTATGACAACTTCCAGCAACCCAGACTGATAGCGATTACCAACACGAAAAATCGGCAATGCCTGCATTGCTCCCTGATCCATCCATCGAACCGGGACCTGATCACCCCGTGTGATGCCAACTTTAATCCCTGAAGAATTTGCCAGATAGACAATATGTGGTTGCATGCAATGCTCGTCAGCCCATTCAGGTTGCCGGCAGGTGCCCTGATCATAGTGACACAACTCGGGGCTCATAATGCAGCGATCGCAGGCCGCCAGCGACCTAAAGCAAGGATAGCAATAGCCCTGACTGAAACTCTTATTGGTCCTACGGCCGCATTCAACACAATGAATTTTTCCACTATATCGAATGGTAATATTTGAACCTATCAGTGAGTTCATAGACAGTATATGCTCTCCCAATGGCAGCTCGTATTGAACAGGGAATTTATGTCCTGTGCGCATTTTACGGATATTTCCCAATTGGGCCATAGAAAACCTTTAGCGTGAAACTGAGTGACAAATTGTATATGCTTCGAGAATAAATTTCCCCCGACCATCAGTGATTAAACCCAATCTGTTAAAACATCGGAGTTAGTGTGAAAAATCTGGAATCCTGTGCTGAGAACTTTAGCAACATTATTGAAAATATTGGCGAAGATCTGTCCCGAGATGGACTTCAAAAAACCCCAATGCGAGCCGCCAAGGCGATGCAATATCTTACCCACGGATATTCACAAACTCTGGATGAGGTGGTAAACAATGCCATCTTTGAATCAGCCAATGACCAGATGGTTATTATCAAAGATATTGAAGTCTATTCAATGTGCGAACACCATATGCTGCCATTTATAGGTCGATGTCACGTAGCCTACCTTCCATCTGGCAAGGTCATAGGGCTATCCAAAATTGCCCGCATTGTAGATATGTATGCGCGTAGATTACAAATTCAGGAAAATTTAACTACACAGATTGCCCACGCAGTTGAAGAAACCACTTCGCCGCGCGGAGTGGGCGTTATTGTCGAGGCAAAGCATCTTTGTATGATGATGCGCGGTGTTGAAAAACAAAACTCCTCGATGAAAACATCTATGATGCTAGGCGCTTTTAAAGTAGATCACCGCACACGTACTGAGTTTTTACGACTGGTCTCTGATTAGACATCGGCGCGTATATGTCATACGGTAGAAACGCCTAACATCTTCTCAATGAATGCGTTAGGCGTGCTCCTGAGCAATTTAGATCAATCCTGTTAAAGTTACCAACCTGAAGGCGGGGTTTTTAATATATGAAGTTGGCGATCTTTTGTAGTTATGTATCCGCCGGTGCTCAAGTCTTTTAGTATACGACTGACCATTTCCCGGGATGCTCCGATCATGTCCGCAATATCCTGATGGGTTAGTCGGTTTGAAACCACTTTCACGTCCCCCTGTGGTTCAGACATGTCCAGCAAGGTTCCGACCAGTCTTCGATAAACGTTTTTAAGACCCAGACTACCCGCGTTCGAAATCAAACCACGCATTCGTTTGGTCAAACCATGAATCATTCCAACAGCAAATTTCTGATTCGAAAGTACAAGACTCTGGAAAGAATCTCTAGAAAACATCAACACGCGGGATTTTTCGGTGGTCTTAACAGACGCAGTTCGTGGCTCTGAATCTAGTAGTGCTATCTCACCGATATAACCACCCGATTTTTCGAAACCAAGAATGAATTCCTTGCCTTCCTCATCACTAAGAAAAACCTTCGCTCTGCCTTCAAGCACTATAAACATATTTCCTGAAGTATCGCCCTCATTGATAAAAATAGTATTTCGTGGATAGTTTTTAATCTGACCTTTGGTTAACAATAAGTCCATTGACTCATCGTCCAGGCCCTGAAATATCTCTACACCCTTTACAACTTCCGCTATGTTCATTGCTTCCCTCTTTCCATTTATATTTAAAAAGGACTTCATTAGCCGTATAAAAACTAACCATAAGTGCTGAGTTTTTAGGCTAAAGAATATCCAATAATTTACTGGGATACCTCCTTGTTGTCAGGAAGAACACACTCCCAACCGAATTGAAGCAAATGTGGGCTGGCGATGCAATAGTAGAGTTTGGGCCTGCCAGACTCCTGCCAGACTAGGAATTTGCTGATTTTCGACGTTTACGCCGAGCTCTGGCGCCACCCTGCCCTGCGTCACCCTCCGAGGGCACTGGAAGGTTTACCACCTTGGCAAGCTCTTCGAATACTAATGTGGCGTGGGGCATGGCCATCGCTTCGATAAAATGTTGCTGAAATTTTGCCTCTATGGCAGTTTCCACTTTTTCTATTTTTCTAACTTCGTGTTCAATCTCGCTGCGGGCCTTTTTGTCCAGCAAAGCAATACTCGCGCCTGTACCGGCTGCATTACCTGCGGACGTGACGTTCTCCAGCCGACAATCTGGAATCATGCCCAGCACCATGGCGTATTTCACATCAATGTGCGCACCAAAAGCACCCGCCAATCTGATACGGTCTACTCTATCCACTCTTAATCGATCCATCAGAAGTTTGGCACCAGCGAACAAAGCGGCCTTTGCCAGTTGAATCGCACGGACATCGTTTTGCACTAAAGACAGCCTAATATCACCGTCATAGAGCATATAAGACCAGGTTTTGCCATTTTTAAAGACGCGCGAGCTAGTGACAGATTTGCCACCGTCTATTATGCCGTCTTTGGTAATAACTCCAGCCAGAAATAGCTCAGCGACTAGTTCAATAATTCCCGAACCACAGACACCAGTAACACCCGTACCTTTTACAGCGTCAGGAAAATTCTGGTCATCTGACCAGATATCACTACCAATGACACGGAACCTTGGCTCCAATGTGATTGGGTCAATGCGAACTCTTTCTACTGCACCCGGGGCTGCACGCTGTCCACAACTAATTTGCGCGCCTTCAAAGGCAGGACCAGTCGGGCTTGAGGCCGCCAGCAATTTGTGTCGATTTCCCAATACAATTTCAGCGTTGGTTCCTACATCGACAATGAGGGTAACTTCATCCCGCAAATAAGGTGCTTCAGATAGCACAACTGCTGCAGTATCTGCACCTACATGTCCTGCGATACAGGGCAAAATATAAACCAGTGCACTGTCATTTATCGGTAATGAAAGTTCGCGCGTTGTCGTTCTAATAGCTTCGTCTGTAGCCAGTGCAAATGGCGCACCACCCAGTTCCACAGGGTTTAGTCCCAACAATAAGTGATGCATGATGGGATTGCCGACAAACACCAGTTCCAACACACTGGTTGGCGCAACTTTGGCTTCTTCACAGGTTTCCAGTGTCAATTGAACGATGGCTTCACGCACGACCTGGATTAATTCCACTTCTCCACCACTATTCATCATCACGTAAGACACGCGACTCATCAGGTCTTCACCAAATCGAATCTGCGGGTTCATCAGCCCGGATGAGGCCAGCGCTTTACCGGTAGAAAGATCAATCAGGTGCGCGGCAATAGTGGTCGAACCAACATCGATGGCCATTCCACAAACCTGGTCATGATAACCCGGCCAGATGAATATAATTTCCTTCTGGTCAGCTACAGCAACAGTCACCTGCCAGTCACCTTTACGCAAAACAGTTTGTAAGTCAGGCAACAAGCGAGTAGGAAACTCAAGATCTACCAAATTCCACTCAAATTCCAATGCTTCCTTTAAACGACGCAGATCCCCTGCGGGGTCATGCATAGTGGGTTGAGGAACTTCAACAAAATAAATGCGCACATTAGGATCGACTTCGATGTTATGAACTTCAATGCGCTTCCTGATTACCTGCTTATGAATTTGACTATCGGGTGGAACATCAATGACCACATCATTGGTAATATGCGAGGAACAAGCGAGACGGCGGTCCTGATTTTTACCGAGCTCCTTAAAAAAGCTAACCTCAGTGCTGCCTGGCAAACTTAGATGGTGCTCCCTTGACTCGATGCCATGCTTGGCAAAACTGCCAACACTGAGTTTTATCTGACAGCGACCACACATTGCACGACCACCACAGACAGAGTCAAGATCAACCCCAAGACCACGTGCCGCTTCCAGAATAGTGATCCCATTCGGAAAACTACCACGCTTACCCGACGGGGTAAAAACTACCAGAACATCCTTTTTTACTTCAGATGTTGGTTCGAGTTCTATCGACGCGTTAATATTCATATTGGATCAGGCTCTGCGACGTCGGCGTCCACTGGTACTGGCGGCCCGCCGTGCATCTCGTGCACTGACCTGCCCTTCAGGCACTGGCAGACGGAAGCGTTTTATCCAACGTGAACAATCCGGATCTGTACCCATCATCACGTCAGCACCCATAACCGCCTGTACCACTTCACTATGCATCGGATTGGTTATTGCTGATGTCATACCTGAACCAATGGCCATTGTTAAAAATGCCGCGTTCATGCCATTTCGATTAGGCAAACCAAAACTCAAATTGGATGCACCACAAGTAGTATTCACCTTGAGTTCGTCACGTAATCTGCGCACCAATGCAAGAACTTGCAGACCCGCAGTATTGATTGCACCAATTGGCATCACCAACGGGTCAACAACAATATCAGAACGTGGAATACCATAGTCTTCCGCACGCTCGACAATTTTCTTTGCCACTGCATAGCGTACATCAGGGTCTTCGGAAATTCCTGTTTCATCATTGGAAATTGCCACGACCGCTGCGCCGTACTTTTTGATGAGAGGTAAAACGGCTTCCATACGTTCTTCTTCGCCGGTCACCGAATTTACCAGAGCCTTGCCTTTGTATACGGACAGGCCAGCTTCCAAAGCTGCAACAATGGATGAATCGATAGACAACGGCACATCGGTAAGACTTTGCACAAGCTGAATGGCTTTAGCCAATATAGCTGGTTCATCAGCCAACGGTATGCCTGCATTTACATCCAGCACGTGGGCGCCGGCGGTTACCTGGGCAAGGGCGTCAGATTCAACTCGACTGAAATCACCTTGAGCCATTTCCGCAGCCAGAAGCTTACGCCCGGTTGGATTAATCCGTTCGCCAATTATGACAAAAGGACGATTAAAACCAAGCACCACCTCTTTTGTGGCGGAACTGATAACGGTATCTGTCACTGCGCAATCCTCAAAGATTCAACAACATCATTACGATTTGGGTGCCACGGTTCGCGGCCCTCCAACACTCCAGATGCATCAACCATTTCCGCCACCAATTCTTCCTGGCGGTAAGCCATGAGATGCACCCCATGTATGCCTTCTATCTCCCTGATCTGCTGAATCAGTTCGATACATAATTTCTTGCCTTCAAGCTTCGGTTTATCTGCGCCCTTGAGTCGAGCGATAACACTATCGGGAATATGCACACCCGGTACGTTGTCTCTGATCCACGATGCTGTGCGCGCGGATGCCAGCGGCCCAACACCCACAAGTACAAAAACTTTTTCGTTCAAACCACGGTCCCGAACTATCTGCATATACTGCTTTAAGCGCTCAATATCGTAACAATATTGTGTCTGTACAAACTGTGCGCCTGCCTGAATTTTCTTCTCTAGTCGATCAACTCTAAATTCCAACGGGCCGACAAACGGGTTAGAAGCAGCACCTAGAAAAACTTTAGGTGAATAAGCAATTTTTCGACCACTTAAGAACTTTGATTCATCGCGCAAAGTCCGCGCCGTACTCAACAACCCCATGCAGTCCATGTCAAAAACAGGTTTTGCACCGGGATGATCACCTGATTGCACACCATCACCAGACAGGCACAAAATATTAGACACCCCCATCGCTGCAGCGCCCAGTATGTCTCCCTGCATAGCAATCCGATTGCGATCTCTACAGGAGATCTGCATGATAGTTGAATAGCCAACCCTGGTTAGCAACGCACAAACTCCGACGCTAGACATATGGCAATTGGCACCAGAACCATCCGTTGCATTAATACTGTCGACAAAACCGTCGAAGATTTTTGCGCGTAAATACACTTCTTCCGGATCTGCAGAATCCGGCGGCGCCAACTCTGCGGTTACTGCAAACTTTCCCGCGCGCAGAATTCTCTCCAGTCGGCCGGGTGAAACATGGCCTGGTAAAATTGGCAAGCTGTAACCCGGCACTGATTCGTCGTTAAATAACATCTTAACTTCCAACTGTAGTTGTGTCGTGTTTCAAACGAGCTTCACGGAGCCAGGAAGAGCGACCTGTCTGCGACCGATCAAGTGCTGGTTGTAGCAATTTTATTTTATCCCCGCCAAGCATGCGCTGGCTGCCTTTATAGCCTTCTAACCAAACACAACGCATTTCAGGCTTAATCTCGCAATTGCCATTTGATCTGACGCCGCCACAAGGGCCATTACGAATTTCCTTTGGGCAATTCATTGGGCAGGACATACCGGTTGAACTCAGCACGCAATTACCACACATTTTGCAATCAAACAGTAATCCTTTAACTCTTTTCTCTACTGCGACTATCGGCTTTTCAATGCGTTCATAACCTAGCCAAAGCCATAGAGGGTGCAGAGCATTAATCAAGCTCTGGAATTTAAGATAAAACCATTCAAGAAAAGATGCATTGCGTACCGACCAACGTCGAACAGCGTACATCAGTCATCATCCCCAGTTTCATTCTGTTCCAGCGTCATCCCTTTGTTACGCGCCATCGCATGTAATTCATCGTCGCTATAGGCCGCTTCTAATTCCGCCGCCCTGGCATTCACCGCAGCCTCCATATCACTACCACAGGTGGCAGTTTCTCGTCGCCACTCTTCAAGGTAAGCATCACTACCACCTTTTCCTGCCCGCATTGCCGCCCGGTCTATAGCTTCATGGAAGCGTAAACTTAGCTGCACCTTGGCAGCCTTTCTGCCCTGCTTGGCAATCACCTGGGCCGGGATATCCCGCCAGAACACAGTAGTCAGTTTAGGCATTAGCTCGCATTACCATCTTGGATAAGGGTTTATTTAATTCGTTAAGACCGGTGTCAACCCGGTGGTAGGACAAGCCAAGGAACTCAGCGGCCTCCTTTGCCTGCTGCTCGTAAGGAGCACTTTCATCCTGAGCCAGATACACCATTCGTGTGTAGTTACCAAACAACATTTCCTTTAATTCCGGAAATCGATCAATGCCCATTCCCTTAACCAAAAGTCGTTGAAAATTGCGCGCCAGATAATCGGTAAGATAAAAAGAACCCAACTCCCTTTCAGACAAGTCTTGAAAAACATCACTGCCGGCAAAAAATTCATAGCAATGAGCCCCGGGAATACGGGTAATGCCATATTTTTCGGTTAGACGATCAAGACCACCGCCTGTGCCACAATCCGCATAACCGAGCACTATTTGGTCAAAGACGCCACGTTTTTCCAAAATAATGGACTCAATAGCAGGAGCGATCTTCTCTGGCCGGTTATGCAGTTCTGCCGGAAGGCATTGCAAAACCACATGACCCCAGCCATTTAAGTCCTTTAGTTGCGTTAGCTCATGGGCCAACGCACCGCAGGCAATTACCAGAACCGATTTCATATCGACAGCCTGGTCAACGCATTTTTTATCTTGCAGCTGCGCGCTTATCGGCAACCAGTTTCTTGGCGGTTTCCACGGCTACGGCGGCATCACGACAATAAGCATCGGCACCAATTGCCTGGCTGAATTCCTCATTTAGCGGTGCACCGCCGACCAGAACAATGAAATCGTCACGAATGCCCTGCTCTTTCATCGTATCAATAACTACTTTCATATAGGGCATAGTCGTTGTGAGCAGTGCTGACATACCGAGAATCTCAGGTTTATGCTCCTCAAGAGCGGCCAGGTAGTCCTCAACCGGGTTATTAATACCCAGATCGATGACCTCAAACCCTGCACCTTCCATCATCATGCCGACCAGGTTCTTGCCGATATCATGAATATCACCTTTCACTGTTCCAACGACCATTTTACCAATCGTCTCTGCGCCTGTTTCGACTAAAAGGGGACGCAGAATACCCATGCCGCCTTTCATTGCGTTCGCAGCCATGAGAACTTCTGGTACGAACAAAATCCCATCTCGAAAATCAATACCAACAATACGCATACCTTCAACCAGGGCTTCTGCAAGCACCTTGTCCGGCCCCCAACCACGTCCCAGAAGAATATTGGTACCCTCAACAATTTCCTCTCTAAGACCGTCATAAAGGTCGTCATGCATTTGTTCTACAAGTTCATCATTATCCAGCTCGGAAAGGATAATTTCTTCTTCGTCATCAAGAATTTCTTGTTCAGACATGCTGTGGTCTCACATGGGTGGTTGGAAGTATCACTTTGTGGTGATAGAGCGAATGTAAATTCACACCTATTGGACTGCTGACGCTTAGGCGACACCAGATAGTTGACTTACGACAATGCAAAGAAAAGGCCGGGAAATCAACCTGATGACCCGGCCCTGTTTATTTTTCTACAGTTATTTCTGCCAATTTAGGGCTAAAACAAACCTGTGGTGAAACCGTCTTCGTCGATACGAATCTTGGTAGCCGCAGGCACCCTTGGCAATCCAGGCATGGTCATAATATCACCGCAAACAACAACCACAAAACCGGCTCCTGCTGACAACCTGATTTCACGAATAGGAACCGTATGACCGGATGGTGCGCCACGCAAATCGGGATCGGTAGAAAAGCTGTATTGTGTTTTTGCGATACAAACTGGCAGGTGACCAAAACCATCTTCCTCAAGAGCAGCTATTTGCGCACGAACCTTCTTATCGCCAACTATGTCTTCCGCGTGATAAATACGCTGGGCTACCGTGCGAACCTTATCCCATAATGGCATGGCATCGTCGTACAGAGGAGAAAAGTTGGCGCTGCCGGACTCTGCCAGACCAACCACATGTGCAGCAAGCTCAGTGGTTCCATCACCACCATTTGACCAATGTGTACATTCGATGGCTTCCACATCAAATTGCTTACAGAAATTCTGCACTAGCTCAAGCTCAGCATCAGTATCAGCGACAAATCGATTGATTGCCACGGCAATGGGCACACCAAACTGACTCAGATTTTGAATATGGCGACCTAGATTCTCCATGCCACCCTGCACCGCGTCAAGGTTTTCCTCGCTGAGATTCTCACGAGCTATACCACCGTGAAACTTTAGTGCACGGATGGTGGCAACAAGAACCACAGCATCTGGTTTTAAGTCAGCTTTTCGGCATTTGATATCGAAAAACTTCTCGGCGCCAAGATCAGCGCCAAAACCTGCCTCGGTTACCACGAAGTCTGCCAGGCCCATGCCTGTCTTGGTTGCCACTACGGAGTTGCAGCCATGGGCGATATTTGCAAAGGGTCCACCGTGAATAATAGCGGGATTTCCTTCAAGGGTTTGCACCAAATTTGGAGAAAACGCGTCCTTTAACAAAACCGTCATCGGACCGGCAGCTTGTACCTGCTTGGCGGTGACCGGCTTACGCTGACGCGTATAACCGACAATGATTTTGCCTAATCGAAGCTCAAGATCTTCCAGACTGTCAGCTAAACAAAAAATCGCCATAACTTCAGAAGCCACGGTAATATCGAAACCGGACTCACGGGGAAAACCATTGGTGACGCCACCGAGAGACACATTAATTTGTCGCAGCGCCCTGTCATTCATATCAACGACTCGACGCCAGGTAACCCGTCGGGAATCAAAATCCAGCTCGTTACCCCAGTAGATATGATTATCTATCATCGCGGAAAGTAGATTATGCGCAGAAGTTATTGCATGAAAATCACCGGTGAAGTGAAGATTAATATCTTCCATAGGGATGACCTGAGCCCAGCCGCCTCCAGCTGCACCACCCTTCATGCCAAAACAAGGCCCCAAACTTGGCTCTCGCAGCGCAACCAGTGCGTTTTTACCAATTTTATTCAGTCCATCACATAAACCAACCGATGTAGTGGTTTTTCCTTCACCCGCAGGGGTCGGGGATATTGCTGTTACCAGAATCAGCTTAGATTTGGGGTTATTCGAAGTTTTTTCGACCACACCCATACTAATTTTGGCTTTATCATGGCCGAATGGACGCAAATCAGCCCATTCAACACCCACTTTTTCGCCAATTTCACGAATTGGCCGGGGTTCAACACTCCGGGCTATTTCAATATCAGATTTATATTCGGTCATTTTCTGGTCTCCTCGACTAGCATGTACTAACAGGCAAAATTCAGCGCGAAAGCCTATCACTGAGTCTTGCACAAACTTAGTTAATCACGCCTAAGGTTAAACTAATTACGACGACAGTTTTTATCGCCCCTAAATAATGCAATGAGTTATTTAAGTCATTGGGGGTAAATCGAGTTTGGCAGCGAACTAATTGTACGGAAATCTCGCTCGCGCATACCGATTAAAAACAGAATACTATCCAGACTTGCTGAACCCAGAGCAAATCGAGTTTGTTGTTTGACTATCGGTTTGGCTCGAAACGCAATACCGAGACCTGCGATACACAACATGGGCACGTCGTTAGCCCCGTCACCAACGGCAATAACTTGCTCAAGATGAATGTCTTCATCATTAGCGATCTGGCGTAAAAGCTCCGCTTTACGCGATTCGTCGACAATGTCTCCGATAACCTGACCAGTTAACTTACCGTCAACTATTTCTAGCTCGTTGGCGTATACATAGTCAATAGCCAATTTTTTCTGTAAGAATTTTGCAAAATAGGTGAATCCCCCAGATAATATCGCCACTTTAAACTTATGGTATTTCAGCGTATTGATCAGAGTTTGCGCGCCATCTGTAATAGTCAGGGCTTCGGCAATTCCAGCAAGCTTAGATTCTGGAAGACCTTCCAGCAGCGCCAGGCGTTGTTTAAAACTATCTCTAAATTCAATTTCGCCACTCATTGCTCGCTCGGTGATGGCAGATACCTCGGGTCCTACTCCTGCAACCTTGGCAAGTTCATCTATTACTTCATTTTGAATAAGAGTGGAATCCATGTCAAAACAGACAAGTCTTCGATTGCGTCGAAATACATTATCTTCCTGGATCGCAATATCGATATTTAGTCGTTGGGAAAGTTGTAAAAACGTCGCATGCATAACGGTGTGATCAGGTACCGGGCCACGCACATGGAATTCGATAGCTGAACGACGACGATGAAGCGGGACAGACAAAGATTCGCGACCGGACATTCTGCGAATCTGATCGATGTTGAGATGATTAACTGCAATCAACTCGGAGACCCGGGATAATGCCTCAGCCTCAAGAGCCTTAGCCAAAACTGTGATGACATAGCGTGCCTGGCCCTGCTTTTTGACCCAGTCGGTATAGTTTCCTTCAGATACTGGCGTTAACTGCATGAGCAACCCAAGCTCATGCGCCTTGAACATTAGTTCCTTGAATACCGGGGAAACAGCGGCTTCTGCTGGCACTTCAACCAACATTCCCCAGGACAAATTGTGATGAATGACAGCCTGCCCAATATCCAGCACAATTATTCCATACTTGCCCATTACCTCGGTTAAAGCCGCGGTAATACCAGGACGGTCGGGGCCGGTCACATTGACTAGAACAATTTCGTTCATTGAGCATCTTCAACTTGGAGAATCAATGGACGATTATATCAACTTCGTTGCGCGATAAGCCCCACAGCGGTGATGATTGAACTACTATTTCTGCAACAAGAAAAGACCGGATCGAACTTTGGGTTCAAAACAGGTGGACTTGGGTGGCATAACCTGCCCGGCATCCGATACTGCCATAAGCTCCTGCATAGAAATAGGGTGACAGTAGAACGCAACCTGCCAGCCCTTAAGTCGCAAGTTATTAACAGAATCACTCCCGGTTGATCCACTGACGTATTCCAGTCTTGCATCACCCCTTGCGTCCGCAATTCCCAGCAATGGATCAAGAATAAGCTCCTGTAATTTAATCACATCAAGATTAGCAACCGGATTGTCCGTACTACGTTGAACATCCTTAAGGGTCAGTTGATAGCAATCATCGCCAAGCACCATAATAAAATTACCTGCAGCGTCTGGCTTCGCAGGATTATTCGCATCACAGCTCAGGTGCGTGATGAGAAACTCCTTACCGAGTTGTTGCAGAAAATCTGTGGCACTCAACCCATTTAGATCTTTCACCACTCGATTAAAGGGCAAAATAGCCAGCTCGTCATCCGGAAACAAGGCCACCAGCAAATCATCCCTTGAGCTATCCGTCTGGTTGTTGACGCCGTTTTTGGAGGGCAGCTTTCGATAACGAGACGCTGCCGCAGCACGATGATGCCCGTCAGTCAGGTAAGTGAGGCTGATTGCAGAAAATAATCGCGCAATCTCCTGCTGATCCGAATCACTTTCCACCCGCCATAAGATTTGCCGCACACCGTCCTGACTAAGATAATCAAGATAGGGATCAGTAGTGTCCGTAATTCGTTCCAATAAACTACTAATTTCCGGCCTGGCATGATACGCCAGTGCAATCGGACTGGAACTTACCCCAACATGAGACTGATATTGAACCAGGAGCTCCTCACGATCTCGTCGGGTGAGTTCATGCTTTAGCACCAAACCATCATCCACTTCCTGAACTGGAATTTCAGCCACCAGTCCAGTCTGTTGATGGCCAGCCGATATAAGTCGATAAATTACAAAGCAATGATCGGGCTGAGGCGAGAAGCTTCTGGTTTCAATCAGGTTTTCGAGGTTTCTCTTATTCTGATTGAGAATTTCCTCGACACTGACACCCTCGGAATAATCCTCCTGGGTACGCATAACATTCAGATAATTACGTGGGTGAGCTTCTGCATAGCGAGCTCGTTGGTCAGCTGTCATTGAATCATAAGCTGGAGCAACCACCTCATGAGCCACTTCTGGATTAACCAAACTTCCTCTGAATGTGCGCACCTGGGTCATGACAATTTCAGCCTGGGTTGCGACTCTTAAAGTCATCCATAAAGGAGACCAGAGCAGATACAGAGGATTCAGGCAAAGCGTTATAGATACTAGCTCGCAAACCACCCACACTGCGATGACCTTTAAGATTCAGAAATTGCGCAGCGCCGGCTTCTTTCAGAAAAGCGGCTTCAAGATCTTCACTCGGTAGACGAAATACCACATTCATTTGCGAACGTGATGCTTCTTCGACAGGGCAGCGATAATAACCTTCACTGGAATCAATTGAGCCGTAGAGCATGCCAGCTTTTCCAGCTGCTCTTTCCTGCATGGCTCCAACACCACCTTCCGAGTCCATCCATTTGAGCACTTTACCGAACATATAGACTGGAAAAACCGGCGGCGTGTTGAACATAGAATCTTTATCAACGTGAATATCGTAGCGCAGGTATCTGCCCATGGACTGATTCATTCCGTCGACTATAGATTTGCGAATAAATACAACCGCCATACCGGCAGGACCAAGGTTTTTCTGCGCGCCGCCATAAACCAGATCGAACTTTTCCCAGGGAATCGGTCGTGACATATAATCTGATGACATATCTGCCACCATAGGAATATCTACCTCGGGCCAATCAGCAAATCGAATACCGCCAATGGTTTCATTGCTGGTAATGTGTAAATAGCGTGTGTTCTCGCCAAGCTTGATTTCCGCCGTTGTAGGCATGCGGCTAAATTTACTATCTCCGCCATCCCAGGCTACATAGGTTTCGCCGTAATGGGCAGCATCGGCTATAGCGCCTTGGGCCCAGGTGCCAGAGTTCACATAGGCACCACGACTACCTGCAGAAAGCAGATTCATTGGTACCATCGCGAATTGCAGGGTTGCACCACCTTGAATGAATAACACTTCGAATTCGTCAGGACACTGAAAAACTTTTTTGCAAAGTTGTTTAGCCTCTTCATGCACAGTCATAAACTGCTTGCCGCGGTGGCTCATTTCAATCAAGGACATTCCAGAGCCCTGATAGTCAACGAATTCGGCCTGAGCCTCCTCCAATGCGTTTAAGGGCAGCGTACAGGGGCCAGCGCTAAAATTATGCGCACGAGTAGTTGATGAGTTCATTTGGTACTCCATGAATTAGGGGTTGCAGCGTGAACGACTTTGCAACCTGGAAATTAAAACAAGGTTTTAGCCAACACCGTTGACGCAGTTTAGGATCGTGCCTTCTTTAAAGGACGCAATTACTTCATAGACGCCTTCCGCAACTGCGTCCTGGGCTTGTTCGGTGGAAGCACCAATATGATGCGTACCATAAACATTTGCGTGGGCTGCAATTGCTGAGTTGAAGCTATTGTCACTGGCGCCAGGTTCATTGGCATACACATCCAGACCAGCTCTGAGACCTTTCTTGTCCATTGCTTTCAACAATGCGGTCTCATCCAAAATTTCGCCTCGGGAAGTATTAATTATAACCGCGCCGGGTTTCATTGCGTCAAACAGGTTACCGCCAAGTATGCCAGTTGTCTCTGCAGTAGCAGGAAGATGGGCACTAATAAAGTCACTACGCGCCGCCAGGGTTTGCATATCTGCCACCTGCTCAACCTGCAACGCATCTAGAGATTGAAGGGTTTTTTCATCCCGCCCAGGCTTACTGACAACTAGCACGTTCATGCCAAATGCTCTAGCTCTGACTATAAGTTCCATACCAATAGCACCCAGGCCGAGCACACCCAATGTTGACCCAAAAATCCCATTGGCTTTCGAATAGCCCTTCTTGTTCCAGACACCACGGCGCAAATCAGCCACATTGTCTGGGATATTTCGGTCAATGGAAAGGATCAGCCCCATGGCCAACTCAGCCACTGCCACGGCATTTCGACCCGGGGTATTGCACACTGCAATTCCAGCCTGCTTAGCCGCTGGCTTATCTATAGTGTTGGTTCCGGCACCGGCTCGAATAACAAGTTTAAGATTTGTCGCAGCGGCCATGGCCTCTGCATTCACCTTTGTACTGCGTACGACTAGAATTTCGGCATCGCCGATAGCAGAGACCAGGTCTGTTTCAGATAGATCTGACTGATGGTCTGCTTGATATCCCAATTGGGTTACTTTTTCAGACCACGCGACAGGAAATATGTCTGCGAATAATATTTTCATGAATTCTCCAGCAATAGGGGCGACGACTAAATTTTCAACTAATCAAGAAACGGCGGCGCACCATAGTCGAAGCGCTGGAAATTCGTAAAGGGCGAATACCGCCAAATTTCAGGCTGATGCGCTTACAACAGCTTGCATGTCGCTTTCAGGCAATTTGGAATTGCTTATGAATAAAATCTACGCGCCTGGTAGTGAAATCTGAAATTCGGCTCCGCCCAGATCAGCCTGCTGGACAGATAACTTACCGGCGTAACTTTGGACTATCTCATGCGCCACTGCCAGACCTATGCCCTGGCCCGGTACTTGCTCATCGGCGCGTACACCTCTGCCAAAAATTTTTTGAACTTTTGCATCGGGAATACCGGGACCGTCGTCGGCAATAATCAGCTCTACCTGCCTACCTGCCTTTCTGGCACTTAATTTCACCCGGGAATCACACCACTTAAACGCATTCTCAAGCACATTACCAAGAATTTCCATCAAATCCCCCTCATCTACCGCAACGAGTAAATCCGGGTTCAGGTCCGAATCGGCAACAATAGCTCGATCGAAATAAACTTTCTGCAACGCATTGAGCAATTTATCGACTGCAGGTTTTACTAGTAGAGGCTTTATCAGAATTGCACCGCCGGAATTGCCTGCTCGACGCAACTGAAAATCAACAATTAGTTGCATTCGATCAACTTGCTCGTCAACCGTCAGCTCAAACTCCGATTCAGGACCGATATTGGGACTCGCCCCGCGAAGCACGGCCAGAGGTGTTTTCAGGCTATGGGCAAGATCACCCAATGAGTTTCTATATCGCTCCAGGGCGCGACGACTGCTCAGAATCAAACCATTCAAGCTATTTGTTAATGTGGATATTTCTTGTGGGTATTCACCTGTTATCTGACTTTGAACTCCCTGTTCTACCCGTGAAATTTCCCTTGCAACACGCTGCAAGGGATCCAGAGCCCAGCGCAACATAAGTAATTGCAATGCCAACAAGGTAAAAGTTGCGATGGAACTCCAGAGAAATAGGTTTTCGCGAAATTTAGATATTTGGCTATCAAAGCGTGCCGAAGACTCGCTAATCACAAAGGTATAAGCAGGCTTTACGCCATCACCCAGATCCCAGGCCACACCGAATCTCATGACATAGAAACTATCACCTTCGGTGTTTGTTTCTCGGCCGAAATGACGATCACCAGTCGCGACATTCACTGTTTCTGGGGGCTCTATGCTCAAAGCAGATGCCGAATTCCAGGAACGAAATTCCTGTTCATCGTAGATAAACGCATAGAGCCCTGAATCTGCCACGGAAAAACGTGGTTCGGCCAACGTTTCAATGAAGTCGAGCGCCCCATCAGCAGCCGGTTCCACCACGGTGAGCAGCGCATACATTTGGGCTTGAAGATTATCTTGCAGAGATGATTCTGCTGTTTGCCGAAAAGTTCTATCCAGTAAGGCCAGTGCAATGCCTGTAAACACTATCAGCACCAGACTTGCCACCAGTAAAAGTCGCGTGCGAAGTGATTTAATCCCCATGGCTTAATACTTGGTCGACTACTGTCCTAAAAAAGCCAAAAAGCCGAATCCCCGACAAGTAATAGAAGCAGCTCAGCGGCCTAATTCTGGATTAAGTCGATAGCCACGTCCGCGTAAAGTCTGAATAGGAAGAAATTCATTTTCTGGATCCAGTTTCTTACGCAGCCTGCCGATGAAAACCTCGATCACATTACTGTCGCGATCGGAATCTTCATCATAAATATGATCAACCAGCTCACCCTTGGAAACCACCTTATTACGATTCAAGATCAGGTAATGCAAAAGACGGTATTCATAGGCGGTGATTTCTATTAGCTCTTCGGAGACGCTGACTTCCTGACTGGTTGTATTCAAAACAATAGGACCCACTTTTATGTCCGAGTTTGCCTCTCCAACACTACGTCGAATCAACGCTCTTAATCTCGCCGACAGCTCTTCGAAATGAAAAGGTTTAGCCAGGTAGTCATCTGCACCGGCTTCCAGTCCGTCAACTTTTTCCTGCCACATAGAGCGTGCGGTAAGAATTAAAATTGGGTATTTTTTGCCTTCTTTACGCAACGTTGTGATGACTTCTAGCCCAGAAATACCAGGTAATCCAATATCTATAATAGCCACATCTATCGGATACTCGCGGCCCAGATACAGGCCTTCTTCGCCATCTGCAGCACAATCTACAGCATAGCCTTCCGATCGAAGACGGGACTCTAGCTGTTGCCGCAGTTTTAACTCGTCCTCAATAATGAGTACACGCATGCTTATTCCCCAGGGTCCACCAAAATTATGCTAATTACCCCGTCTTCTGACAGAAACTTCACCTTAACGCGTAAACCTTGTTGAGATTTTACCGCTCGGGCTGACAAAACCTGACCGTTACCTTGCTCATTGATAGAGTTCACCACGCGTTTAACCACTTCGCTGCGATTAGCAACATTGTTGACTGATTTCGCCTTGCGAGTCTCCAACGCGTAGGCGCTGGAGACAAACAACATCAGAAAAATGATCAGTAAATATTTCGACATGAAGAATTATAGCAACTTGGCAGAATGGCCATTATAAACCTGACTGGAGAACGGTCAATGTAGATTCTACTAACAAAACCCACTAGCCAACCGGAGTAACGCCAACCTTAACCTTCAATTGATGACCTGGATCGTAATTGAGGCGAGTCTTGAATGTGTTTCCGTGATATTTGTAAGTGACCCTATAGCCGACAACCTGATACTCTGTATGCACGTCCTGAACGGTTTCGCAGCGTCGTTCAACCGTCTGATAACTGCGCTGTCCATGACCGCGTTGATTGCGATTGCTTGCATCTCGCCCGATGGACCCACCGAGCACTGCTCCCGCAGCAGTTGCCACATCCTGGCCTCGACCGCGTCCAAACTGGCGCCCAACCGCCGCACCGACTATTGCGCCAAATATTTGTGGTGTATAACTATTATTGTGGTTTTTTCGCTGACGACGATGGGTCACCGTTTCATCCCAACATTGTTGGCGTGGTGTTTCAATCTGCACATTTTTAGTAATAGGTTTTACATTGACCACTCTGGCAAAATCATAGTAGGGTTTCGCCGCCATTGCGTAGGGTGTCGCAAGAGTCATTGCTAAAGCTCCGAATAATATGGCTGTTTTTTTCATGATGATGATCCTCGTATAATGGCTTGGAAATAATTTTTAAGTTTCGAATTCGGTTAATTTAAACCGATCTCGAATGCATGCTAGGTTAGTCGCTTTGCATGAATAAGCCCTGAACCGAATCTGAACCTAACCTTAAACTGGACTTCGAAAATGTCTGCTACTATTATTGCTAAGTTCCACTCCATAGCCGTAAGCCGAGTGTTTCTACTGGTTGTTTCGCTGTTTTTTTGTTCTCACCTGTTTGGCAAGGAGTTTTCCGGCGGCCAACCAGTCACACCACAACCTACCGCAAATTCGCTAAATGCCGGTCTTGCTGTCAGCTACTTTTTTGACCTCTTCGATCATATTAAACAGCTTGATGAACGCAGTGGGGGCACAATCGGAGAACCTATTCAGAAACTGAGTCACGTTTCTTTTGAGGATGGCAAAGTGCTGACTAGTAACCGCCCTATGGGCGTAGGCGCCCATATTCGTGGACTTATCCATCTTGATTCAGTTGGTGATTATATATTCAGGCTGCAATCAAATGATGGTGTGCTTTTTTCTATTGGTGGCATCGAACTGCATAAAGACCCCGAAATTCACGCGGCACGCTGGTCTCCTGATATTAGCTACAATGTATCCGCACCGGGGTGGTACGAGATAAAGTTAAATTATTACCAGCGCAAAGGATCTGCCGCATTGCGATTGAAGTGGACACCGCCAGGTGGAGATACGACTATTGTCCCGGCTGAGGCGTTTTCCCATTTGAAATAAGTCAGGGCTCGGCAGTGCGCAACGTCAATGTCCTGCCTTTCTGAACGAGTTCTAGATTCTTCAGAAAAGACATACCCAGCAGCACTGCATTATCAGCAATTCCGGGGCTTATAACCGCTGCAATATCTCGTTGTACGATATCACCTACGGAAATTTCCGCTATACGTGACTTATAGCCGCGTACCCGGCCGTTGGCGGTAGATAAAATAATCGATGCGCCTGGGCGTAGACCGAGAGATTGCGCAAGACCGTCGGACAACGCAACGTCTGTTGCGCCGGTATCGACCAGGAACACTACATTTTTGCCGTTGATAGTTCCATTGGTTACATAGTGCCCCGAACGATTACGCTTGAGCCGAACCTCGATCTGCCCAGTTTCCGAGTGGTTTACTGATGGCGAGCTATTCGGATTATGTTGATTTTGCAACAAACCCTGAAACAACCATGTCACCAACAACAAGAATAAAATCCAGGCTGCAACGACCATGGATCGTCCGTAGCTTCTAACGGCCATGACCGAGGCCTGTCTTGATATCTTTGGAAATGATAAAAATCAACTGCAATTTTTCTTCTGATTCATATTAGAAATGAATTATGGGGTCTGTTTACAGTAGAAAAAGGCAACTTGCCAATATTTACAAATCCTAGGTATGATAAGGTTCCTTGAGGTTGAAAAGCCCTAAAAAATCGAATTCCACAAAAACTATCATTCCCGTGAGAATTCTTCTAAATAGTCAACAAATTATGATCGAAACTGGAGGATTGTAATGAATCGAGTGCTAAAAACTGGTCTTACTGCGATAGCGGCCGCTTTGTTTGCTGTATCAACAGCACAGGCCAAAGTAGAAGGCGACACCATTATTCTTGGCTCAGCCATATCATTTACCGGCAAATATTCTACTAACGGAATTCATGCCAAAAATGGTTATGACATTGCTGTATCGCAGATTAATGCGGCCGGCGGCGTAACCGTTGAAGGCAAATCCTATCAGTTAAAAGTGGTTTATTACGACGATGAATCCACTCCTGCTCGTACTGGGCAGTTGCTGGAAAGACTAATTGGTCAAGATGGCGTGCAATACATTCTCGGCCCCTATAGCTCCGCCACCACAAAAGCGGCTGCACCCGTAACAGAAAAATACAAAATCCCCATGGTTGAAGCTGAAGGCGCGTCACGCTCCTTATTCAACAAAGGTTATAAGTATTTGTTTGCGGTTCTGTCTACTTCTGAACAATACCTGGCAAGCGCCATTGACCTGATGGCTGAAGCCGCCAAGAAACAAGGCCGTGACCCCTCTTCAGTTAAAGTCGCCATGGCTTTTGAGAATGACCCTTTCTCGTTGGATGTTCGTGCCGGTGTCGTAGAAGACATGAAAAAGTATGGCATGAAGATTGTTATTGACGACAAGCTGCCAAGAGACCTGTCTGACATGTCTGCAACCTTAACCAAGGTTAAGGCATTAAAACCAGACTTGTTAGTTGTTTCCGGACACTCTAAAGGCGCGGCAACTGCAACTCGCCAGATTGCTGAATTGAAAGTTGAAGTTCCAATGATCGCTATGACTCATTGCGAATCAGCCAAAATTGTGAGCAAGTTTGGTGCTGATGCAAATGATTTCCTTTGCGCCACCCAGTGGGCCGAAACCCTGACCTACAAAGATGAACTGTTTGGTAGCGCCATGGACTTTGATGCACTCTTCAAGAAAACCTTTGAAGGTTACAAAAATGTTCCTTATCAGTCTGCCCAGGCTGCAGCCGCAGTTATGGTTTGGAAAGATGCTTTTGAGCGCGCCAATAGTTTCGATACTGAAAAAGTACGCGATGCCTTATCAGCAACTGATATGAACACGTTCTACGGTGGTATAAAGTTCTCTGAAGCTGGCAACAATATTGCTAAACCAATGGTTTTACGTCAAATACAGGATGGCAAATTTAATGTTGTAGCCCCTTCCAAATGGGCTTCCCACGCGCTGAATTTCCCGCGCGGCGGCAACTAAAAAAAGCCTTAAGGTCTGCCGCATTCGCCGCAGACCTTTTTTTATTTCCTCCTCTGGTTTTCTTTTCTGGGACACTTAAATGTTTGACAACATCGCCGTCCTGACAGCCGCCCCGATTTTTAATATTCAATTGCTCCTCGATGGGTTATTCATCGGCGCTATTTTTGCATTAGCCGCCTATGGTCTTGCCCTGGTCTGGGGAGTTATGAATGTTAAGAATCTCGCGCAGGGCGAATTCGTCATTATGGGTGGATATTTTGCCCATGTATTAGATCAAATGGGCATTCACCCGATCATTGCCCTAATACCCGCCATCATTGTGATGTTTATGTTCGGCTGGCTCATGTATGCACTGATCATTCGCTGGATCATTCAGCATGATATGTTTACCTCGCTTCTGGCAACATTTGGTATGGCACTGGTAATCCAGCAAGCATTAAATTTATGGTTTGGTCCCGAAATTCAAACCGTCAACTCAGGTTTTGAAATACGTTCTTTTGCGGATAACATGGTGACTGTTGCCGACATCAAGTTCATTTCTTTTTTGTTGTGTTGTCTGCTTGCAGCCATTGTCATTACCTTCATGAAAAAAAGTCGTATGGGTCAGGCTATACGAGCAACATCACAGGATGCCCGGGCCGCCAAGGTCATGGGTATAAACACTGAGCGAGTTTATGCATTTACCTTTGCGTTAAATGCGGCAATTTGCGGTGCAGCAGGTGTTTTAATTTCAATGATTTGGGTTATACAACCCTTCTATGGCATTACCCATTCCATACGATCCTTCGTGGTTGTAACAGCTGCAGGTTTTGGCAATTTGCCAGGGGTTATTATTGCCGCGCTAGGACTAGGAGTTTCTGAGCAATATAGCGGCTTTGTGTTAGGTGCAGAGTTTCAACAGGCCACCGTAGTGGGTTTGCTGGTGCTCATCCTGGTATGGCGTCAAATTCAACAGCGTAGACTTCGACAGGTAGTGAAATGAGCAGAGAATCACAACTTCAGGGTGTCATCCTTGCTTTTGGACTGATCGCACCCTTCATTTTCCCTGCCCTGACATTTCAGATCACTATGCTGTGGATAATGATCTTGTTTGCACTCACCTGGGACATGATGGGTGGACAAATGGGTTACAACTCACTGGGAAATATCGCCTATTTCGGTTTTGGTATGTATATCTGCGCTGCGGTTCAGGTTGGCCTTTATTATGATTTAGGTGAATATACATCGCCATTCTCAGACATCAATCCGGTGTTTACAGACTCCCAATATTATACAGGGTTGTATCTCGGCATAATTGCTGCAGCTATTGGCTGTGTGATTATTGCCTTCATTTTTAGCACGTTCATGTTTGGGTTACGTGGCCCTTATTTCGCCATCGGCACCTTGGGCATAGCCCTCGCGGCAGGCGAGTTAATTGGTGCCTGGGAGTGGCTTGGTGCAGGTAGTGGCATATCTATTCCGGTACATCCAGGTACGGCTCCGGAGAAAACACAGTTATTTTACTATCTTGCTTTGGCTGCTGTTATTAGCACCTTTATATTTGTTAAATGGTTGTACAGTACTAGTTACGGACTGGCTATCAACGCCATACGCGATGATGAAGAAAAAGCCGAAGCGATGGGTATTCATACTCTACGTTATAAGTCATTCACCTGGGCCTTCTCGGCCTTTTTCCTGGGCATCTCCGGTGCCTTATTTGGCAATATGACCGGGTTTATTGAACCTCTGGAAGTGGCTTTTCCTACTGTCACGTTTGGTATTTTCATGGTCGCCATGGCATTACTGGGTGGCAAAGGTACTTTGTGGGGACCGGTTCTCGGTGCGACGGTTTTTCATATAGTTAAAGAAGTCACCTGGACCTATTTACTCGGCTGGCAATGGATTGCGCTTGGACTTTTGATTGTAATCAATGTGGTGTTTTTTCAAGAAGGCATCATGGGCTGGATGCAACGCAAGTGGCCTGAAAGATTTGGTTTAAAAGTGGATGCCCGCATGAGTAAAGCAAAAGAGGCGAAGGCATAACATGAGCAATATCGAAGTTTATAACGTAAGCAAATCTTTCGGTGGTGTTCGTGCGAATCACGACGTTAGTCTCGAAGTTAAGGAAGGAACTATCACCGGTTTAATCGGACCCAATGGCTCGGGCAAAACCACTCTGTTTAACTCAATAGTTGGTTACCACCCCATAGACAGCGGTTCCATCATGTTTCAGGGCCAGGATATATCTAAAATACGGGTACAAAAAATTGCCCGTCTTGGCTTGCTTCGCACTTTTCAGCAGACCCGAATTTACTCAAAGATGAACTGTGTGGATAATATGCTGATATCCCTGCCGCATAGGAATGCAACCTATCGTGATATGTTCAAAAAGTTTTCTCCCGATCTAACCGATAAAGCAGAACATTTTCTTGAGTTTGTTGGGCTGTACCAGAAACGTCACCTGATTTCAGGGGATTTATCCTTTGGCCAGCAGAAACTGTTGGAGTTCGCCATGGCGTTAATGAACGACCCAAAGGTTTTACTTCTTGATGAGCCAACCGCAGGTATCAACCCTACTCTGATTAATGGCTTAATAGATCGCTTGAAGCGAGCAAATAGTGAGTTGGGTATCACGTTATTTGTTATTGAACATAATATGCGGGTAATAATGAATTTGGCTGAAAATATCTATTGCCTCGCCCATGGCGAAATGTTGGCTCATGGTACAGCCGCAGAAATTCAAGGCGATCAACGCGTCATTGACGCCTACCTCGGAGCACACTAATGAATCAGCCAGATACTTCATCTAAAGCTAAGGGCTATCACGGTGGCTCGGTAGAGACGGTTATATCGGTTGAAGCTGTGATTGAACAGGCTGAAAAACTGGGTGACGGCGCTACTGTCGAAGAATTGGACGCATTAGTTGACGGTGATGTCTATTGTTCTATAAATAATTTGAACGCCGGCTACGGCAAGATGGAAATCTTACACAATTTCAATTTGCGTGTCGGCAAGGGTCAGTCGCTTTGTTTGATTGGACCAAATGGCGCAGGTAAGTCGACAATACTGCACGCTATTTTTGGCTTTAACAAAATATTTTCAGGCAACATCACGGTTGGTCAGGGTTCTGAACAGATGGATGTTACGAAGATGAGCTCCAACGAAAAACTCAAGAAGGCTGGAATCGCTTACATTCTGCAAGATAAATCTGTGTTTCCCGATATGACTGTAGAAGAAAATCTGTGGATGGGTGGGTACCTACAGGATGATCCTGCCGAGGCCAAACGAGCAGCCGAGCGTGTTTTTGACAAATACACACGACTGGCTGAGCGACGTAAAAAACCAGCTAAAGTTTTGTCAGGTGGCGAGAGACGTCTTTTAGAGATTTCAAGGGCGTTGGTAATGGACCCCAACCTTCTGCTGGTTGATGAGCCTTCTATTGGTCTCGAACCACGCTTTATTGATATGGTATTCGAGATACTTGACGATCTTCAGCATAATGAAGGTAAAACAATCATCATGGTTGAACAAAATGCCAAGAAGGGGCTAGAATTCGCCGATCTCGGTTATGTACTGGTATCCGGTCAAACCGCTATTGCTGGCAAGGGTGATGACTTGCTTGAAAATCCAGAGGTTGGCCGCCTGTTCCTGGGTGGTTAGATCAAACACATGAGTAGTCACAATGATTCTTTTATACGGAGCTTTGGGGCTACAGACTGACTTGTGAGGAGAGGCTTCAACTGCCTGGTTTATCGAAATTTGTCGGTTCGCCAGGTGGTTGCAAGTCTATAACCGGCAAAACCGGAAGACCCTATGCCGCAAATTAGACTTAATCAGTACGCGACAATTGATGAAAGGGAAATACTCTTAATCCCCATTCGTGCCCAGGGGCCTGGTGGGCAAAATGTCAATAAGGTTTCAAGCGCTCTCCAATTACGCTTTGACATCCCCTCATCCAGCCTGCCGGAAGTCTGGAAATTACGCCTTAAAACAGCTCGTGACCGCAGGATTACCTCTGACGGCACAATAATAATAAAGGCTCAACGCTATCGAACCCAGGAGAAGAATCGGCAGGACGCTATTGAGCGGTTACAGGAGCTAATTCTTCGTCACGTTACGGTAGATAAAGCCCGTAAGGCCACTAGACCATCTAAAGCATCCAAAACCCGGCGTCTTGACCAGAAAACCCGTCATAGCAAACTTAAATCTCTACGCAGAGCACCTGTAGAGTGAAAAAGATATTTCATCCAACGGCCTACGGGGCAGTGCCAATTCAAGATTGCTATTGGAATAGCACGGCTGACCTGCCCCAGTTCGAAAGCCTGAAAGAAAACTTACAGGTCGATACCGTGGTGATCGGCGCTGGTTTTACTGGACTGAACTGTGCTCTTGAACTGACACGTAACTATCAGCAATCGGTGTGTGTGCTGGATGCAGAGCAACCTGGATTCGGCGCGTCCGGGCGGAATGGTGGCTTTGTCTGTATTGGCGGTGCCAAGCTGGAGCTACCAGAGCTAGTAAAAAAATATGGCATGCCAGCTACTCAGGAATTTCATCATGCCCAGATAGCGGCCATTGAACTGGTGCGGGATAATCTGGATCGGACTGAGGAAAATGCTGACAGGCATTCAGATGGCGAATGCCTGATGGCACACCGTCCCAATGACATGCAATCTCTACACGAGGAAGCTGACTACCTAAAACGTCAGTTCGACGTGAATTGCACTGTTCACCCTAAAGGCGCACTGAAAGAATTGGGCCTCTATGGCCCTGAGTTTCACGGTGCTGTGCATATGCCTATAGGATTCGCGATCAACCCACGTAAGTACGTTAATACATTGACCAGCCAACTAATTCAGGCTTCGGGAATGATCTTCGGAAATAGCTCAGCAATTGAAGTAGAACGTTCCGGTAGTAAGCATAGAGTGCGTACTGAACAGGGTATGGTCGAAGCAGACAATCTTGTTATCGCTAGTAATGGGTACAGCCATGATAACTGGCTACCAGGTCTCGACGGTAAGTTTTTGCCCTCAATATCCAATATTCTGGTAACGCGGCCACTGACAGAGTCTGAGTTGCAAAGCCAGGGTTGGTGGAGCGACCTGATGGCCTGGGACACTCGCACTATGCTGCACTATTTTCGCCTTATGCCAAATCGCCAGTTTTTATTTGGTCTACGCGGCGGCACCAGTGGTAGTGAGGTGGACATGGCAAAAAGCCGCGTTAGGGCCCGACAGGATTTCGAGCAAATGTTTCCAGCCTGGAGTCAGGTCGAAACGCCCTACTTCTGGTCTGGAATGTTATGTTTGAATCGAAACCTCGTACCCTATGCAGGCCCCCTCGACGGAATGCAGAAAACCTGGATTGGCATGGCTTATCACGGCAATGGAGTTGCGCTGGGGAGTTATACTGGCAAGTTACTAGCATCAAAAATTGTAGGTGACGCACAGGGTTCTAAAATTCCAACAATAATGAGTACACCCCTACGCAAATTTCCCCTACCCGCTATTCGTCGTCGTTACCTTAAGCCAGTCTATGCCTGGCATCACTTCAAAGATAGCTGGTAAAAAGCGGCATCCAGCTAGTTTTTTGAACCAATGCGCCACTTTATATTTCACCGCCAAATTTCATCCATGAGGAATATTTTGACAGAATTTTCTCGAGCATTTGCATGCCTGGCTATTTTTTCGGTCACACCTGCGTTGGCTACCACCGAACACAATATAAATCCGCAGATCGGCACCCATACCTGGAAACGTACAAGTGACGAGGTAACCTACAGCCTCACTCAGATATTACCGGATCAGATCAGAGCATTTTTTTCTGGCAGAGGTTTTCCTGTTAATGCCATCGAAGAATTAGCCCGAACCTGTGTGTTTATGACCGTGGTTCGCAATGGACACACTACTGGGTCAATTCATTTTAAAACCGCAGACTGGATGGTACAAAGCAACGGCCAATCCGAATCAATAAGAAGCACCGAGTCCTGGCTAAATCACTGGAAAGATATAGGACTTGAATTACCACAGCTCATTGCCTTTGAGTGGGGCCAGTTTCCTGTTGAGCATATCTATCAGCCGGGTGACTGGAATCAGGGAATGTTGATTTTTAGTCTTGATAGTAACAGTTCCTTCAATTTGCATATTAACTGGGCGTATCAGAACAAACTTTACACTGGTGTACTAGATGAAGTTATTTGCGCAAATTAAGTAGTGGTCTAATTTGTTTGTGGTTCTCAGCTCTACTACAGGCTCAGGAAATTCCTCCTTTGTCCTATTCACTAGCTATCATGGACCCAGCAATTACTGTTCTGGTCTAATAGAACTGGACACATTAATGAGAGACAATAACGGTCTAGCATTGAGGGGTTCAAGATGGGGCAAAAACGAAGTTATAAGACTTATGGAAAGGAATTTAAAGAAGAAGCTGTTGCGCTGGTCCATAGCCAAGGGTATACGGTACCAGAGGCTGCAAGATCACTGGGTTTAGCAGTGAGTATGCTGTACCGATGGAAGCAGGAGATTGAAGATCGGCAAATGGGAAAAGGGTTAGCAGAAGGTGAACGAGAAGAATTAAAGCGATTGCGCCAAGAGAATAAGCATTTGCGCATGGAGAGAGAAATATTAAAAAAAGCCAGCGCCTTCTTTGCGAAAGAAATGAAATAAAGTACGATTTTATTCATGCACAAGAAGGCTACCCAGTGACGATGCTCTGCCGAATATTAAAATTGACCCCATCCGGCTACTACGCATGGTGCAAGCGGCCTGGCAAGCTGATTACGTCTGAAGAGCTGCACCTTCATCGTAGAGCAAAAAAGCTATTTGTGGATAGTAGGGAAAGTTTAGGCAGTCGTGAACTGAGCAAGAAGCTGCAAGAAGAAGGTCTTGCTATTGGCCGATACAAGACGCGTAATATCATGAAAAGGTTGAGGTTAATAGTCAGGCAACGAATTGCATATAAAGTGACAACACAACACAAACACAGTGATACAGTAGCAGACAACTTACTCAATATGAATTTCAATCCTGTTGCCGCGGATAAAATTTGAGCAGGTGACATTACCTACTTAAGAACAGCCGAAGGCTGGATGTATTTGGCTATTGTCATGGATTTATACTCACGTCGTATTGTGGGTTGGCCTTCGGCTGTTCAAAATCGTTCCAGACGATTTTGTCAGTCTGCAGGCAGGCGTGGCGGCCAAGGCTCATCAGCGCAACAAGCTGGAACGATTGTGCCGATACATTACCCGGCCCGCGGTGTCAGAAAAGCGGCTGTCACTGACCCCGAGTGGCAACATTCGTTACCAACTAAAGACACCGTACCGAAACGGCGCCACCCACGTCATCTTTATTCCGGGCCTCCTGCCCTTCACCCTGTGGGCCAGCCTGCGGCTGTTCAAAATCACTCCAGGTGATTTTGTGAGCCCCTGGACTTCATGGCCAAACTCGCGGCACTGGTACCCAGACCGCGCGTCAACCTGACCCGCTATCACGGTGTGTTTGCACCCAACAGAAAGCACCGTGCTCTGTTCACACCGGCCAAACACCGCGCGAGCATGACCTGGGCACAAAGATTAAGGCGTGTGTTCAGTATCGATATCGAGACCTGCAGTACCTGCAGTGGCGCCATGAAAGTCATTGCTAGCATCGAAGATCCTGTCGTCATCAACAAAATACTCGACCATCTAAAGAATAAGAGGAAATACCAGGATACGATCCAGCTACCCGAGAGTCGCGCCCCAGCGCAGCTCGATCTCTTTCACTGACTAATAGCAAGGGATTGCGGTCTGATTTAATAAGACTGTAGGGGTATATTCGCCTTCATTGTGGCGTGAACGACATGAGCCGTCTATTAATCAGAAGAAATGGCCAGATTTCCAGAACCCTAAGATAAATCAGAGCCCGTTGATCAACTTTTCGGACCCCATGGCGCGTTTACCTCCGCATCTTTTTCCATTAACATAGGCTTTATGCTTCCTATACTCTGCGACGGGCATGAAACGATAATATATCTTGTTGAAACGTATAACTATCTAATTTATAAGAATATATTAAATTATTCAAGTATTCGTTTCATATAAAATGAAACGAATTGAGAGATGCCACATATTTGCAACGAATGCTGTATTTGCCGCATTGAATAACCGACTGAAAAACATAAGGAAAAAGGCGCTCCTATAAAACCGTTTCGCAGTGATTGAAACAATTTGGGGGGGGGGTGACAAGTTAAGTTCTCCGATCGATAAAACTACTACCAATTGCAATCAAGCAACCACCCTGCTCCATTCACTGAGCGCACTTATCCTAAGGTCCCGATAGTGCTCGGCTCTGACCAGGTGACGTCCCAGATTGAATAGATTC